>SKKV01000150.1 GCA_007123575.1 Wenzhouxiangella sp. | reverse complement strand
CGAACGACTCACGACGACCGTTGCCGGTCGGGGCCACGCCCATCAGGCGGGCATTGAGCTTGTCTTGCATGTAGCCGACCAGGCGGCCGTTTTCGATCAGGGTCGTGCAGTTGGCCGGCGTACCCTCATCGTCAATGCTCAATGAGCCGCGGCGACGTTCCAGGGTGCCGTCATCAACAATGGTGCAGCCGGCGCTGGCCACCTGTTCACCAATACGATTGCTGAATGCCGAGATACCCTTGCGGTTGAAGTCGCCTTCCAGCCCATGACCGATGGCTTCGTGCAGCAGCACCCCGGGCCAGCCCGGGCCAAGCACGACCTTCATGTGACCGGCCGGCGCATCCTCGGCCGTCAGGTTCACCCCACCCTGGCGGACCGCTTCGCGCGCCATGTCCTGCCAGGTATCAGACTTCATCAACTCAGTCAGCTCGAAGCGGCCGCCGCCGCCGGCAAAGCCCTGCTCACGCCGGCTGCCGTCTTCCATCAGCACGCGAATATCCAGCCGCACCAACGGTCGCACGTCCCCGGCAAGCACGCCGTCGCTGGCGGTCACCACAATCGTCTCGAAGCTGGCCGACAGATTGACCGTGACCTGCGACACCCGGGGATCCAGCGAACGGGTGTAGGCATCGATGGTGCGCAACAGCTCGACCCGATCGCTGGCCTGACCGGCCGCGGTCGGATCATCGGCGGTGTAGCGATGCCGGGCCTGAACGGTCTGACCCGCATTGACCTTGCCCGCCTGTCCGGTACGAGCGATGGCCCTGGCACTGCTGGCGGCCTGCATCAGGGCCGGCAGATCAAGCGAATCGGCATAGGCAAAACCGGTACCGGTACCAGCCACCGCGCGCAGGCCGACGCCTTGATCAACGTCCCAGCTACCGCTGCGCACGCTGCCATCTTCCAACATCCAGCTTTCGCGCACGCGGCGCTGGAAATAGGCCTCACCCAGATCCACACCTGGGCCGCACAAGCGAGCCAGGATGCGCTCCAGGTGGTTTTCTTCAAGACCAGCCGGTTGCAAGAGTTGTTCACGAGCCAGTTCAAACATCATAGTGGTTTCGTTCCAGTCAGTGCCCGGCACTTGCATGGTTAGAGATGCAAATGCGAGCGTCAAAATACAGTGGCGTGGTCTCGGTCGGAAACACGGCCTCAGGTGATCGGATATGCCGCCGCACCGCCCGACTTTCAATTCTGCGGCGGTTCAGGGCCAATGATGGCCTCGTCGCCGGCCTCGTCGGTGACTCGAGCCTGGATCAACTCTATCTTCGGCTCATCCCAGGAACCGGTGACCGCATAGCGGGCTTCGGCAACGCCGCGTAGCGGCCGGTCAAGCAGCGTTCTCAAGACCAGGCCAGCGGCGGCCCCGGCCGGGCCGCCAGCAAGCACGCCGATCAGCGGCAAGGTAGCACCTAAACCTGGCTCGACCAGAATGGTTTGATCATACTCTCGCGCCGCCATATCGGTGTCACCGGTAATGGTAATGTTCGCCGCCGGGGCACTGATCAGCAGTCCATCGGTGCGGGCAAAGCCGGCAGCCAGGTCGAAACGACCCTCGATCTCATCGAACTTGAAGCCGGCGCCAAAGACATCGCGGAAATCCAGCATCAGGCGCCGCGGAATCGCGGTAAAACTCGCCAATCCCAACAGACGGCCTGCGCCTGGACGAGCCTCGAGTATGGTGCCGTCATAGACGCGCAAATCCATCGCACCGCTGAGCCGGCTCAAGGTAAAATCCATCGGCGCACCCGGCCACCGCACATCGACATCGACCTGGGCTCGCGTTGCCTGCAGGCCAGAATCGTACCCCGCCGACTGCAATAACCCACTCAAATCGGCTGTACTCAGACGCCCGACGAATTCGCTGTGGAAGCGCTGATCGCGCTCGACCCAGCGACCCTGGCCAACCAGACGCAGATCGGGACCGGTAACGTCAATCATTTCAATTTCGACGCCATCAACCCCGGCATGCGCTTCCAGGCGCGCCCGCCCCAGGTCCAGCTCCCCCCAGTGCAGGGACTCGATCAACACATGCAGCGGCGGCAGCCCTCGCGGACTTCGGGTTGAGGTTTGCGCGCTGAGCGGATGAATGCCGAGTTCGGGCGCTAACGGCTCAGGGTCGATCGGTTCCAGACGCAGGCGTTCCAGGTCAGCCACCAGCACGCGACCGGAATCCAGCGGCACCGGCACGGTGATTTCGCCGGCCAGACGCTCGCTATCAAGCGCAACCTGCCAGGCAGACGCTTCCCGGCCCAGCGCCAGCGTCAGGGCGTTCAGCTCGAGATTGAGCAGCGATAGCCGGGCAATGTCGATCTCGACATCGACGGCGCGCGCCGCCTGCGGCTGCACCTCGCGGTCGGCCAATAGTTCCAGCCAATCGCCCAAGGCCAGTTCACCCACGTCACCGCGTGCCACCAGTCCGGCCAGCGCGGGCGGCTCAGGCGCGGCGCGGTCAAAACCCAGTCCCAGGGCCCATCCCCGAGGCGCTGCTTGCCAACGGGCAGTGAGCAGCGGCTCCAGCTCAAGCTGTCCGCCTGGCCCATCATCAGCGACGGTCACGTTCAAATTCAGTGGCCAGGCATCTGCGGGCGCCTTGGCAAGCGGTGCCGGCAGGTTCAGGCCCAGGCCGCGCAGATCGCTGGACAGCTTGACGCTCAGACCCTCGGCCTCTCGACCGCTGACGGTCAACTCGAAGTCACTGCTGCCGGCGACATGGCGGGCAAACTCGGCCAGATCCGGGAACCAGGGCAAGGGATTGATCTGGCCGGTGAGTTCCAGCCAGGCAGGCGCTTCGAACCCGGCTGACAACGCCACCGGCCAAGTTTGGTCGGCCACCCGCACCTCGATTGCATCGGCCTGCAGTCGATGTCGGTCAAATTCGGCCGACCCCGTCAGGCCGTCCACGGAGGCGCCAATGGCCGGCAAGGCGAACCCCGTGTCGATCAACTCGACCGCGCCCTGCATGGACCAATCGTCCATGGTCCGGAACGGCAGCAGCAGATCCAGGGCGATAGTGGCAGGCCCCGACCAGCGCGTAGCCTCGACCACATCGACAAAGCCGGCCACCGGCATTTCTGCCAGCAGGGCCGCGACCTCGTCTGCATCGGCTTCTGCAGCCTGCAATGCCAATGCCATGGCCGGCTCGGTCAGGTCATCGATGGCCAACTCGGCACGATCAATACCGACCTGGCCAAGCCGGGACCGATTGATGCTTGCCGACAGGGAGCGACCGAGAAACTCGGCCTCACCGGCCAGGCCGCGGGCTTTCGGCCATTCGGGCCAGTAGTCGATATCCACTCCTGAAAAACTGACTTCGGCCTGGAAATCGCCAGGTTCAATCTGGCGCGCCAGCTTGCCGGCACGCATGTGAAACAGCACCTGCCCACTGGCTTGCTCAACCCAGCCCATCGACTCCTCAAGCCAGGCCATGGCCGTTTCCGGCACGTAACGTGGTGGCAGATAAGGCCTGGGATCGACCCGCTCGACGCGCTCGGCGTCGATATGGAAATCCAGGAACGGGCGCCCCTCCCACAGCCAGATGTAGCCATGCGCCGTGCCACTGGCAAAGCCTGTGTCAATCGCCATCTGGTCAAGCTCGATGGCCTGGGGCGACAGCAACACACGGCCGGCAATGGCCTCGAGTTCAACCGGGGCTTCAAACAGCGCCGGCCAATGCACCCGCGGCTGGCCAGCGGGCAACAGTACCGCTCGGTCACCCGACAGCGCCAGGCTGAGATCCAGTCCGCTGACTCGCGGCAAGGGATCGGACAGGTCAACGGCCAGTGCCTCGATCTGGCCGCGCAGGCTGTGCAGACTGCCGTTGCGGCGCAAACCCATTTCCAGCTGCCTGATGCGCCCATCGGCATGGCCTGGCAAAGCCGGCCATTGGTCAATCAAGGGCTGGATCAGTTCGTGCAGGGCGCCCAGGTCAAGCTCGTCGATGGCCAGGGCCCAGCGGTCTGCCTGCCGGCCGACGGCCAGGCCCCGGGCCAGCTGCCGGGGGCTGTCTTCGCCGGCTAACAGATCGACCAGCTCGACGAGCTCGACCTGGGTAGCGCCGTCATGGCTGAACAGCACCAGCTCGGCTGCCACTGAGTCGCTGCCCAGGCCAGCGTTGTTCAACACCAGATCCAGATCAACCCTGGCACCCGCCTGCAGAGACCAGGTGGCCCAGGCCTGTACCGAGGCCCGCGCCGAATCAGGCACACCGTCGGCACCCAGCCACTGGACCGGCACCAGATCATTACCGAGCAACCAGGCCCGGGCGTGCTGCCATTGACCGTCAGGATGATCGACGCGCAGGGCAAAGCGCAAGCCCGGCCCCGCCTGGCGGTCGGGCTCAAGCTGCCCCTGCAGTTCAGTGCGGCTGCCACGACGCCGAATCTCGCCTTCGACCAGGCGGGCCCCAAACTCTGGCTGATTGGCCGGGCGCACGCGCAGGCTGGCATCCTGCACCAGCAGGTCACCGGCCAGCACCACGTCACGACCATTGCGCTCGCCCAGCGCAGCGCCGCCTTCCAGCTCAAGGCCCCACTCGCCCTGATCGTCCTGGGCCAGCACCAGATCCAGACCCAGCACCACCAGCCGGAAGGGGTTGCGATCGCCGCGCAACAGGTCAGGCAGATGCAGCTCGAGGCGGGTTTCGTCAACTTCCAGCAGCGCGGCGTCAGGCGGGCCCACGGCCAGACCCAGCAAATGGATCTGCGGGGTCAGCCGCGGCCACTGCGCTTCAACCCGCTCCAGGCGCACTTCCTTGCCGATGCGCTCACCGATCTGGTCAGCCAGCCAGGGCCGGAGCTCATCGGCATAGGGAATCAGGGCACGGCCAATTCCGACCAGCACGGCCAGCGAGATGATGATGAGGGCAATCGCGGTCAGCAACAGCCCCTTGAGGGAGCCTAGCCACACGCGCCAACGGGATGGAGGTGCCTGGTCAGTCAAAGGAGAACGACGTCGAACTGTTCCTGTCCGTATTGTTCTTCCGGCTGGAACTGGATACTGGTACCCAGTTGCTCGGTCAGCTCGGCAATGGACCGATGGTGATCTTCCAGCATGCACTCAACCACGGCCGGCGCAGCCATGACTCTGAGCTGGCCGGTTTCGAACTGGCGCACAGCCCGCAGAATTTCACGAAAGATCTCGGAACAGACTGTTTCAACGCTCTTTACCCGGCCCAGACCATCGCAGACTCGGCACGGTTCACAGAGGCGATGCTCCAGGCTTTCGGTGGTGCGCTTGCGGGTCATTTCAACCAGCCCCAGCGGGGAAATCTCGGAGACCGAACTGCGCGCGTGGTCACGCGCCAGGGCACGCTGCAGCGTTCTCAAGACCTGGCGCTTGTGATCAGCCTCGGTCATGTCGATAAAATCGATGATGATGATCCCACCCAGGTTGCGCAGTCTGAGCTGCCGGGCGATGGCCTGGGCCGCTTCCAGGTTGGTCTTGTAGATGGTTTCTTCAAGATTGCGGAAACCGACGTAGGCACCGGTGTTGACATCCACCGTGGTCATGGCTTCGGTCTGGTCGATGGACAGGTAACCGCCTGACTTCAGCGGCGTGGTCCGGCTCAGCGCACGATCAATCTCCTGTTCGACGCCGTACAGATCAAACAGCGGCCCATCGCCGTCGTAGTATTCGATCCGCTCGACCCAGTCGGGAAAAAAGTCGCTGGCAAACTTCCGCGCCCGCTGCCAGGTCCTGCGATCGTCGATTCGAACCTTGTCGATGCCGGCATGCATCAGGTCGCGCAGCGATCGGTAAGGCAGCGATAGATCCTCGTAAATGCATTGCCCGGCCTCGGCAGCCTGCATGGCCTGCTCGATGCGCGACCAAAGCCGGCGCAGGTAGTCCAGATCCTTGGCCAGGGCATCGCCCAATACGCCCTCGGCATTGGTGCGCAGAATGAAGCCGGCCCGGCTGGTTTCGCCGATCATCGAGCGCAGCAGGTCTTTGAGGCGCTGGCGTTCCTCGTCAGATTCGATCCGAACCGATACCCCCAGGCTGTCGACTTCGGGCAGCAGCACCAGGTAGCGCGACGGTACGCTGAGCTGGGTAGTCAGGCGCGCACCCTTGCTGCCCAGCGGATCCTTGATCACCTGAACCAGCAGCTTCTGTCCCTGCTTGAGCAGCTCGGTGATCGGCGGCAGCGGGGCAGGCTCACCATCATCGGTCAGCTCCGTCTGGCGCGTGGTGATGTCGTTGGCGTGAAGAAAGGCCGTGCGCTCCAGCCCGATATTGACAAAAGCCGCCTGCATGCCGGGCAACACCCGCTCGACCCGGCCCATGTAGATATTGCCAACATAGCTGACGTCGTTCTCGCGCTCCAGGTACAGCTCCTGCAGCAGGCCGTTTTCAACCACGGCCACGCGACTTTCGGTCAGGGTGACATTGATCAGAATTTCGTCGCTCACGAAAACGGGCTCGGCGGACAACCGTGCAAGCATAGCACTTTGGCAGGCGCTAACATGATCATCTCCAGGACTGTAAACCGCATTGGAAACCGATTGTGATTCTTGCCTCAGCCTCACCCCGCCGCCGCGAACTGCTTGGCGTTTTCGAACGCACCTTTTCGGTAGAGCCAGCCGATATCGACGAAAGCAGACAGGATGGTGAGGCGGCTGACGACTATGTCATCCGCATCGCCCTGGGAAAAGCGCTGACTGTTGCCAACCGCCACCCGGATAAATATGTACTGGGCTCGGACACCGCCGTGGTACTTGACGGTGAACCGTTGGGCAAACCCGTTGATGCCGATCATGCCCGGACCATGTTGCGCCGGCTTTCCGGACGCAGCCACGAGGTTCTGTCAGCCGTTGCCCTGGTCTGCCCCGATGGCCGCCGCCTGCAGCGCCTGAGCACCACCGAAGTCGAGTTCGACCTGTTGAGCGAGCGCTGGATCGAGCGCTACGTGGTCTCCGGCGACCCGATGGACAAGGCCGGCGCCTACGGCATCCAGAACCAGGCCGGCATCTGGATCCGCCGCATCAGCGGCAGCTACAGCGGCGTGGTCGGCCTGCCCCTGTTTGAAACCGGCGCCCTGCTCCGCGAAGCCGGCTTGCTTGAGTGAAAGATTCTCTCGCGAAGACGCAAAGGCGCAAAGTTTTTAAAAATCATTTTTTAGCTTTTTCTTGGCGCCTTGGCGGCTTTGCGAGAGAAATCTAACTCAGCAGAGATGTATTTCTCGCAGAGGCGCAAAGACGCAAAGTCTTTGAAGAACCTT
>SKKV01000004.1 GCA_007123575.1 Wenzhouxiangella sp. | reverse complement strand
GCATTGTCGCAGATTGGGGGCAGAGGGGGAGAGGGGGAGAGGGGGCGACGGAAAGAGGGGGAGTAGAATTCGAACGACAAGAATGACGGCTGGTCGTAGGATTGATTGGGACTGCGCTAACATGTCCGTAGTTACAGGAAGGTGGTGAGTATGCCGTTTTATGAATACGTGGCTGATCAGGGGCCGGGCTGCGCTCACTGCGCGGGCGGGTTTACCGTGCTGCAGCGGCTCAGTGATGCGGCGCTGAGCCATTGTCCGCAGTGTGGGACGGCGCTGCGCAAGGTGATTTCTCCGCCCAGCCTGGTCAGCGGACAGTCCGATCTCAATCCGTCGAAAATCGAGAAAGCCGGCTTTACCCAGTACCGCAAGATCGGCAAAGGCGTGTACGAGAAAACCGCCGGCAAGGGCCCCGGAGTGATCAGTGCGGATTGAGCGCAGCATTTTGCTGGTCTTGCTGGCCGGATGTCTGGCCGCTTGTGCGGGCAGCCCGGTGGTTGAAGACGGCGTGGCCGTGGCGCCCATCGGACCGGCGCATGTGCTGGCCGAAAGCGGCCACGAGGGCCAATTCGTGGTCTGGGGCGGTCGCATCGTCAGGGTGTCCAACCTGGCCGATGTCACCGAGCTGGAAATTGTCAGCCTGCCGCTGGATCGCGGCGACCGGCCCAGATGGCAGGCCGAACCGGGCGTGCGCTTTGTCGTGCGTCAGCCCGGCTTCCTGGAGCCGATGAAGTACGTCCCCGGGCGCTACATCACCGTTCTGGGCAAGGTGCTGGGGCTGGAAGAACGCGCCGTCGGCGAATACCTGTACGAGCAGCCGGTGCTGGCGTCCAGCAATCTGCACCTGTGGCCGGCCGACCCGGCCCAGTGGCAGCGCCGAACCAACTTCAGCATCGGCATCGGTATCAGGCTTTAAGGGCTTTTCGCGCCGCCCGCCAGGCTGTCCATACATTGCCCCAATGCCCCGGCAACACGCGCTCATTGAACAGGCGCTGCGGCCGCCGATCAATGATTCGGGCCAGGCGCCGACCCAGGGCCCATTCAGCCAGCAGGTGAACCTGACGGCGCCGCTGACTGGCCGCCATCCGGGCCACGGCCTTGTCACCGCGTCCGACTGACTCGGCCAGCATCGCCCTGACCAGGCCGGCAAAGGCCGGGCTTGGTCGCTCTTCCAATGCGTCCTGGCGGGAAACCTGGTAGTCGGCCTGAAAATCCAGCGGCACCAGCCAGCGATTGGCGCGAGCATCAATCACCAGGTCGCGAACAACCCGGGTCAGGTAATGCGCGCCGCCCAACTCCCGCAACGAATCGGCGTCGCTGTCGTCGACGCCCAACAACCTGGCCTCCAGCAGGCTCACGCTGCCACCAATCCGGCAGCAGAACTGCCAGAGCTCGGCAAAGCGCTCGAAACGCGGCTGCTCGATTGCCGCCGCCACGCCGTCGACCAGCGGCTCGAAGTCGGCCGGCTGCAGCCGCTCATCCGCCCCGCTCTCTTTCACCGCGCGCAAGGCCGGATGCGGATTGTCGGGCTCGGACAAGGCCGAGCGCCACCACTCAAGGCGCGAGCTGGCTACTTCCGGTTCGCTGATTTCACTGGCCGAAGCCGCGATTTCCGAGGCCAGGCAGCGCAGGGCGAGGATGCGCTCCTTCTCTTTCTCAGGGGCAAACAGCAGGCTGGCTGCCAGGGGGTTGCCGGCAACCAGCAGGCGCTCCCGGCACCAGATCAGCGGGTTCATCAGTGAACGGTCTGGCTGCCGCCCGGCTGGCCGGGGTCGATCAGATCGCCCAGATCATGCTGGGCAAACTCGTAGGCCTGATTGCAGAACTGACAGCGTACCTCGACGATTTCCTGGATCTCGAACAGCGAAGTCAACTCCGCCGCGCCCAGACTGCCGAGCAGGTCAAGCACCCGATCACGGCTGCAAGGACAATGAAAGTCAAGTGACCGGGCGGGGAATACCCGGCGGCGCTCTTCGTGAAACAGGCGATCGAGCAGGTCACCGCCGCTGACTGCCAGCAGCTCCTCCTCGCCCAGGGTGGCCATCAGGTGGCCAAGTCGATTCCACCCGTCCTCGTCGGCCGGACCAGCCGCCGAGGGCGGCATTTGCTGGATCATCAGAGCCTTGCCGCTGCCGTTGCCAAAGGCCAGCGCGAGCCGGGTTTCGAGCTGTTCCGAGCGCTGAAAATAGGCTTCGATGGCCTGGTTGAGACCGTCGCCTTCCAGCGGCACGATACCTTGCCAGCGCTGGCCGCCGTCGGCCGGTTCCAGGGTCAAGGTCAGCACGCCGTCGCGATCCAGTTCGTCCCACAGCGCTGCCAGGCTGGGCGGGCACGAGGCGCCTTCTTTCAGCTTGGCGATGCCGCGCAGCCCACCTTCGTGGGTGCAGTCGGCAACCAGCAGCTTGAGCGCGCCGGAGGTCTGCAGCTGCAGGCTGACCCGACCATCAAACTTGATCCCCGATGACAGCGCTGCGGCGACGAGCAGACTCTGTCCGAGCAGCTCGTCGACCGCCGGCGGGTAGTCGTCCTTGGCCAGGACCTGGGCTATCACCTGCTCCAGGCTGACATAGACACAGCGGGCGTCGAGATCCTCGAACACAACACGCTGCAGATAATCCGTGCGAATCATTCCTGACTTTCTCCAACGAACATGCCAAGCATTTCAAGCATTTCAAGCGGCTCGGCGAAAAACCATTCCGCGCCCCAGCCCCGACCGTCCTCGCCCGGCGGCAGGTAACCCCAGCCGGCAACCGCCGTGGCCACGCCGGCCGCTCGTCCGGCCTCGACATCGCGGCGATCATCGCCAACGAACAGGCAGCGGCCGGGTTCGGTATCGAGGCGGTGACAGGCCTCGACAACCGGGTCCGGATGCGGCTTGGCCCGGGCCACGCTATCGCCGCAAACCACGCAACCAAAACGTTCATCCCAGCCGGCCTGGCCAAGCAGCGGCAGGGTCAGCCATTCCGGTTTGTTGGTGACGATGCCCAATCGCAGGCCGGCAACGGTCAGCTGCTCCAGCACCGCTTCAACGCCGGCAAACGGCCGGGAATGCACCCACAGGTTATCGCGGTAATGATCAAGAAATGCTGCCTTGAGCGCGTTCAGATCCGCGTCCGGTTGACCGGCAAAGCCGGCCTCTAAAAGGCCGACCGCCCCGCGCGTGGCGTGGTGGCGAAAGACGGCCGGATCGGCGTCGGCCAGGCCTGATTGCTGCCTCAGGACCATCATGCTGGCGACCAGGTCCGGCGCGGTATCGACCAGGGTGCCATCCAGATCGAACAGCACCGTCTGAAACGAGGGAATGCCAGTCACGCTGGACGCACTGCATGAACCAGGTAGTTGACGCTGGGCCGACCGCCGATCTTCACCGTGCGCGAAAACGGGTTGTAGCTCATCCCGGTGATGTCCTCAACGCTCAGGCCGGCAGCGCGACAGGCCGCAGCCAGTTCGTTCGGCCTGATCAGACGGTCGTAGCGGTGCGTACCGCGCGGCAGCAGACCCAACACGTATTCGGCGCCAACAATGGCCGTGGCCCAGGCCTGCGGCGAGCGGTTGATGGTGGAGAAAAACAGATGTCCACCCGGTCGGCACAGGCTGGCGCAGGCGGCCACGGTGCTGGCCGGGTCGGGAACGTGTTCGAGCATTTCCAGGCAGCAGACCACATCATAGCGCTCGCCCTCCTGCACGGCCAGCTCCTCGGCCGTGATCTGGCGATAGTCGATATTCAGGTCACGATCATGCTGATGCAGGCGGGCAACCTGCAGCGGCTTGTCAGCTACATCGATACCGGTCACTTTTGCTCCGGCAGCCGCCAGTGCCTCGCACAAAATACCGCCGCCGCAGCCGACGTCTACCACGGCGCTATCGGTCAAGCTGGCGCGCTGGGCGATGTAGTCGACGCGCGGGCCGTTGATGTCGTGCAGCGGTTTGAAGTCACCTTCCGTGTCCCACCAGCGCGCGGCCAGGGCATTGAATTTGCTGGCCTCGCCGGGATCCAGGTTGCGCTGACCGCTTTCAGCCCGCTCGCTCATGCCTTTCCTCCGAATTTCAGGACCATTGCTTCAGGACGATTTCTTCACGACTGTTGCGCGGTCTTGCGAAGGCGCCGGCCCCAGTCGCGCGCCTGCTCCATCACATCCGCCTTGTTCAGATGCACCGGTGCCCCGGCCTCGTATACCGGCCGGCCCGCCACCCAGACCTTGCCAACCTGGCTGCGATTGCAGGCATAGACCAGGTGCGAGATGACATGATGCACCGGCTGGGTCTCTATGGCGTCAAGCGCCACCGCGACCACATCGGCCTGCTTGCCAGCTTCCAGCGACCCGATCTGATCGTCCAGTCCCAAGGCCCTGGCACCGTTGAGTGTCGCCATGCTTAGGGCCCGAGCAGCCGGCACCGCCTCCGGATCGCCGCTGGCGCCCTTGGCCAGCAGTGCTGCCAGTCGCATTTCGGCAAACATGTCCAGGGTATTGTTGCTGGCCGCGCCATCGGTGCCAATCGCAATATTTACCCCGCGCGCGTCCAGCGCCGCCACCGGGCAAATGCCGCTGGCCAGCTTCAGGTTTGACGCCGGGCAGTGCAGCACATGGACGCCGGCCCGGGCGACCCGGTCCATGTCGGCGTCAGTCAGCTGGGTCATGTGCACAGCCAGCAAACGCGGACCCAGCACGCCCAGCGAGGCCAGCCGGTCTAGGGGGTGTTTGCCATATTGCTCGCGGCTGCCTTCGACTTCGCCCTTGGCCTCAAGCAGGTGCAGATGGATCGGCACATCCGTCTCCTCGGCCAGCTCGGCCATGCGGGTGAAGGCCGAATCACTGACCGTGTAAGGCGCGTGCGGCGCAAACGCGGTGCTGGCCAGGGGCTCGCCCAACAGCGCCTGGTGCACCTCAAGCCCGCGGCTGAAATATTCGTCCTCGGTCTGGGCCCACGCCGTTGGCAGGCTGATGATCGGCAGGCCGATCACCGCGCGCATGCCAGCCTGGCTGGCGGTGGCAGCGGTGACGTCCGGGAAGAAATAGTTGTCGTTGAAGCAGGTCGTGCCACCGGCCAGCATTTCAACCACCGCCAGTTCGGTGCCGGCGCGCACGAACTTCGGCCCAACCCAGCGCTGCTCGGTCGGCCAGATATGATCTTCCAGCCAGCGCATCAGCGGCAGGTCGTCGGCCAGACCGCGCATCAGGGCCATGGCCGAATGGGTATGGGCATTGACAAAACCCGGCATCAGCACGCTGGCGCCAAGATCCTCGCGGTCAAGGTCCGGGTAGCGCTGATCCAACGCCGACTGCGGCAGCAAGTCGACAATCCGCTCACCGTCGATCACCAGGGCGTGGTCTTCCAGGACCAAGCCTTCGGGATTAACCGGAACGACCCAACGGGCCAGTAAAGCGCGCACGGCCAGTTAGTCCTTGACCCTCGAAACGTACTCGCCGGAGCGGGTGTCGACCTTGATCACCTCGCCTTCCTGGACGAACAGCGGAACGCGCACCGTGGCCCCCGTTTCCAGGCGCGCCGGCTTGCCGCCGCTGCCGGAGGTATCGCCTTTGAGGCCAGGATCGGTTTCGACAATCTTCAGCTCGGTAAAACTGGGCGGCAGCACGATCAGCGGCTCACCGTTCCACAGCGTCACCTGGCACATATCTTCTTCCTTCAGCCAGTGCGCGTTGTCGCCGATGGCGTCCGAGCCGGCCGCCAGCTGCTCGTAGCTGGAGGTATCCATGAAGTGCCAGAACTCACCGTCGTTGTAGAGGTACTGCAGTTCCTTCTCGAATACGTCCGCTGCCTCCACCGAATCGCCGGACTTGAAGGTCTTTTCGATGGTCCGACCGGTTTTCAGATTGCGTACCCGCACGCGATTGAAGGCCTGGCCCTTACCTGGTTTGACAAACTCGTTCTCGACGATGGTGTAGGGATCGCCATCGAGAATGATCTTCAACCCGCTCTTGAATTCATTGGTGCTGTACGTCGCCATGCTGTCTCCGAATTACAATGACACCCTGGCCGCAATGAATCCGACAGGGGTATCGTCAAAATCTTGGTTAATCAAGCTCGTTCGCGCATTCTATCGCGAAGCCCATCCGCACTTGAGGAAATCGACTGGCGATCACAGCTGCGCCAGGCTTTCCGGCGCCCCGGCGAACTGCTCTCCTTCTTGGGGCTTGAGGACGATACAACGGCACACGGAGGCAATCGCGCTTTTCCCATGCTGGTTCCGCGCGCCTATGCCAGCCGGATGCAACGGGGAAACCGCCATGACCCCCTGCTGCTGCAGGTCTTGCCGGATTCTTCGGAACAAGTGCCGGTGCCAGGATTTGTCAACGATCCGGTGGGCGACAGCCAAAGCCGGCAAACGCGCGGGCTGCTGCACAAATATCACGGCCGAGCGCTGTTGATCAGCACCGGCGCCTGCGCGGTCCATTGCCGCTACTGCTTTCGCCAGCACTACCCGTATGCCAACGATCACCTCGGCCGCAACCTGGAACCCGCTCTGGCCTATATTGAACGCCAAAGCGACATCGCCGAGGTCATCTTGTCAGGCGGCGACCCACTGATGCTCGATACGGCACGCCTGGCCGAACTCGGCGGGCGTCTTTCTGCAGTCGAACACATCAGGCGCCTGCGCATCCACACCCGTCTGCCTGTCGTCCTGCCTGACCGTGTCGACCAGGACTTCTGCGCCTGGATCAACGCACTGCCCTGGCCAGTCGTTGTCGTCATCCATGCCAACCACGGCGCTGAATTCGACAGCCAGGTCGATGGTGCCATCAGTCGAATGCGCGCAGCCGGTGCCCACGTCTTCAACCAGGCGGTTCTGCTCAAGGACATCAACGATAACGAAGACAGCCTGGTTGAATTGATGGAGCGCAGCTTCGCGGCAGGCGTGGTACCTTATTACCTGCATCTGCTGGATCGAGTCGAAGGGGCCGCAAGGTTCGACACATCCACCGAGCTTGCACTGCAGTTGCATGAACGGCTTCGCCTGCGACTGCCCGGATACCTGGTGCCGCGCCTGGTGCGCGAACAAGCGGGGGCACCATACAAGCTGCCGGTATTGTGACTGGCAAAACTGACTTTAAGCTGCCGCATTTCTCGGGAGAGCGTCATGGCTCGTCAAGTGACTGAAATCCGCATTCTCGTTGTTACCGATGATCCCAGCGCCCCGCGCGAGTTGCTCAACATGCTCGGCGAAGGCAGCGGGGTAAGAACCCTCTTTGCCGACACGGGTAATGCCGTCAGCCGCACATTCGAAACTGACCAGGTTGATGTCCTGATGGTGCAGATCGATGCCGGTGACCTGGCGTTGTTCGAAACCTGCGCGCGCCTGGCCCGAGAGCAGAATGATGCGGTTCCTGTGCTAGCGATCATCAAGGCCGACGACACAAAGGCCGCTGTTGCGGCGGCCGCCATTGGCGTGGAAGGCTGTGTTTTTACCACCAATCCCCGCCAAATCAAACGTTTGACCCAGTTCCTGATCGAATCAGTCCGCGCGCGCCGCGATGCCGAACTGGCGGCGCGGCGGCTGGAAGAAATTGAATCACGCTACACCTTGCTGTTAGATAGCTCCAGTGAGTCGATTGCCTATATTCACGAAGGCCTGCACATTTACGCCAATCGTGCTTACCTGGAGCTGTTCGGGTTCGATAGTTTCGAAGAGCTTGAGGGCTTGTCGATGCTGGATTTGCTGTCGGCAGACAAGGGCGGGCCAGATTTGAAGAAGGTGCTGAAAGCGCTGGCCCGCGACGAAATCCCGGAAGACGACATGGTCCTCATGGCCCACCGTCAGGATGGCACCGACTTCAAGGCCACCGTGGACTTTTCACCGGCCCGCTACGGTGGCGAGTACTGCGCTCAGATGCTGATTCGCGAAAAGATGTCGCAGGCCGACCCCGCCCTGGCCGCAGAGCTGGAAAAGCTCAAGACTCGCGACATGCTGACCGGGCTTTTGAATCGGCATGCCTTCCTGGAGCGGCTGCGGGCGGAGGCTCAGGCGCGCGAAGACACCACCGGGCTGTCGATTTTGCTGGTTAGTCTCGACAAGCACGACGAACTGCAGACCAAGCTGGGGCTGGGCGCAACCGATGCCCTGATCCGCGAATCCGCAGATCTGTTCAAGGACGCTTGTGGTGAAGATTGCGTCATGGCTAGGCTCAGCGACCACAGCTTTGGTATCTTGGCTAGCGCCGAATCACGCGAGCAGGCCGAGACCTTGGCGGCGCGTATCGTTGATTACTGCTCCGGCAAGATGATCGAAGTTCGCGACACCAGCCTGACCATTTCAGCCAGCGTTGGTCTGGCCGTAGCTGGCAGCGAACTCGACGACGCCGATGCCTTGCTATCTCAAGCTGATTCGGCCTTGCACGAAGCCCTGCATGCTGGCGGCAATGCCTATGTGCGCTATCGTCCGCGCGTCTCTGGCGATGCCGACGAGGACGACGCCGCTTGGGCCGAGCGCCTGCGACACGCACTGGATTACGACGAATTCCGCCTGGTCACCTCGCCAATCACCAGCATGGATGATGATGGTTTCCTGATCAATGAAGTCGAAACCCGCCTGCGCGCCGAGGATAGTGACGAAGTCATGATGCCGACCGTCTACCTGCCGGCAGCCAGTCGCCTGGGGCTGGCCAGCAAGCTCGATACCGACATGATTCGCCGCTTGGCCAATGCCATTGCCGAGAAACCGTCGGCCAAAGAACATCTGTGGCTGATTCCGCTGTGCATTGACACCATCTGCGATGAGGAGTCTCTGCACAGCTTAAAGACCATTCTCCAGTCGGAGAAAATCAAGTCTGAAAACGTGATCTGGGGCCTGCGCGAACCAGAAGTCCGTGACAAGCTAAGGCGGGTACAGACCTTTATCGAGGCCTTCAAGCCGCTGGGAACCCGCTTCGGCTTGTGTGATGTTGGCCCGGATGCAGACCTCGAACCGCTATTGAATCACCTGGAAATGGATTTCCTGCGCATGGCGCCGGAAATGATTCAGAACCTGAGCGGCAACGACGACTTGCGGCAAGCCCTCGCTCGGCTGGTCAAGCAAGCCGATCAGCACCAGGTGCGCGTGATTGCGCCGAAAGTCGAGCACACCGGCGACTTGGCCACGCTCTGGCAGTTTGGCATCACCCTGGTCCAGGGCGACTTCGTACGCGAAGAAGCCTCGGCCTGACCTCAAGCGCCCTCGCTGAGGGCACGGATGCGTTCTTCCAGCGGCGGGTGGCTCATCATCAAGCGCTTCATGCCCTCGCCCATCCGGCCCTTGATGCCGAATGCTTCCACCGACTCCGGCAAGGTGCTGGGCTGGGCAGAATTCTGCAGCCGGCGCAGGGCAGCAATCATGTTGGCGCGGCCGGCAAGCTGCGCGCCACCGGCATCGGCCCGAAATTCTCGCCAGCGGGAAAAGGCCATGACAATCATGCTGGCCAGAATCCCTAGAACCATCTGCAGCACAATCACGGTCACGAAATAGCCGGGTCCGTAGGCGCGGTCACTACGGAACACGACCCGATCAATAAGCTGCCCCAACACCCGCGACAGAAAAAGCACAAAGGTATTGAGCACGCCTTGGACCAGGGTCAGCGTGACCATATCGCCATTGGCAACGTGCGCCACTTCGTGCCCCAGCACGGCCTCGACCTCGTTTGGACGCATGCTGCGCAGCAAGCCGGTGCTGACCGCAACCAGCGCATTATTGCGCGAAGCGCCGGTAGCAAAGGCGTTCGGCTCCGGCGCATCATAAATGGCCACATCGGGCATGCCAATGCCCGCCGCCTTGGCCTGGCGCGTCACAGTCTCCACCAGCCAGCGTTCAGTCTGGCCGCTGGGCTGGGTAATCACCCTCGCCCGGGTCGAGCGAATGGCCATGGACTTCGACATCAGCAGGGAAACAAATGCACCGCCAAAGCCGAAGATCAGGGCAAATCCCAACGTCCAGGCCGTGTTGACGTTGATCCCCTGGCTGACCAGCCACGGTTCCAGCAGAGTCATGACAACCCCCAGCACGAGCAAAACGGCCAGGTTGGTTCCAATCAAAAGCGCTATGCCACGCATGGTCTTGAACTCACGACAGATTTCACTGCATCGTAAAATGTAGGCATTGCAACATCTTTGCAAGACCTCAGGATTCGAGAATGAATGCCCAGCCCCGGCCCTACCGCGGACGCTTTGCACCCTCGCCGACCGGTGAACTCCACTTCGGATCGTTGGTGGCGGCCGTCGGCAGCTTTCTCCAGGCCCGCGCCCGGAGCGGTCGGTGGCTGGTTCGGATCGAGGATATTGATCCGCCGCGCGAAGTGGCGGGCGCTGCCCGCAACCAGCTCAAGACGCTGCAATCCTTCGGGCTGGTGCCTGACGAGCCGGCGATTTTTCAGCGTCAGCTCGGCGCCAATCATCAGCAGGCACTGGACCGGCTACTGGCAACCGGCCATGCCTTTCCCTGCGGCTGCAGCCGGTCTGATCTGCCGGCCGATGGAATCTATCCAGGCACCTGCCGCGGCGGGCTGGCCGCCGACCAAACGGCGCGCAGCATCCGGCTGCGCGTGGATGATGACGAGATTGCATTCGTTGACGGACTGCAAGGCACCCAGCGTCAGAACCCTGCTCGTCAAAGCGGTGATTTTGTCATTCGGCGCGCCGACGGCTTGGTGGCTTACCAACTGGCCGTGGTTGTCGATGACGCCGCGGCCGGCATCTCCGAGGTCGTCAGGGGCGCGGATCTGATTGACTCCACGGGGCGACAGCTCCATCTCTATCGCTGCCTGGACTTGCCTGCGCCCGATTACGTGCACTTGCCTATCGTGGTCAATGAACAGGGTGAAAAACTGTCGAAATCAAACGGTGCCGATCCCATCCAGCGCTACAACACCAAAACGTCGCTAAGGCTGGCGCTGCGTGCCCTGGGCCATGAGCCTCCAGCCTCGATAATGGCCGTGGCCGACCAGCTGGCTTGGGCGCAGCAGCACTGGCAGTTGACCCGTGTCCCAACCGGCCAGGTCGCCATCGGGGTTCAAACCGAGCGATAGTTACCGCTATACTGCCCGGCACGCCCCTGTCAGCCTGATTTCCCAGCAATGAACCCCAGTTATCTGGACTTTGAACAGCCAATCGCAGAACTCGAAGCCAAGATCCTCGAGCTGCGAAACGTGGGCAGCGACAACGCGCTCAACCTGGAAGAAGAAATCCAGCGTCTGGAAGAAAAATGTCGTGAGCGCACCGCCGCTATTTTTTCCGGCTTGAGCGACTGGCAAATCTCGCAGTTGGCACGCCATCCCCAGCGGCCGCATACGCTGGACTATATTCCAATGATTTTCAACCGCTTCGAGGAATTGCATGGCGATCGCCACTTCGGCGATGATCACGCCATCGTCGGCGGTCTGGCCAGCCTCGAAGGCAGAGCGGTCATGGTGATTGGGCACCAAAAAGGTCGCGATACCAAGGAAAAGGTCTACCGCAACTTTGGCATGCCGCGGCCAGAGGGCTATCGCAAGGCACAGCGCCTGATGGCAATGGCCGAACGCTTCAGCCTGCCCATCATCACTTTTATCGATACCCCTGGCGCCTATCCCGGTGTCGGCGCCGAAGAACGCGGCCAGTCCGAAGCAATTGCGCAGAACCTAAAGGTCATGGCCAGGCTGCGCGTACCGATCATCTGCAACGTTATTGGAGAAGGCGGTTCCGGCGGTGCACTGGCCATCGGCGTTGGCGACCGCACCAACATGCTGCAATACAGCATCTACTCGGTTATTTCTCCGGAAGGGTGTGCCTCGATTCTGTGGAAAGACGCAGCCAAGGCTGAAACCGCAGCCGAAGCGCTGGGCCTTACCGCCGACCGCCTGCTGAAACTTGGCCTGATCGACAAACTGATCAAGGAACCTCTCGGCGGCGCCCATCGGTCACCGCAGCGAGTGGCCGTCAAGCTGCGCGAAACCAACGTTGCCCAGCTCGACCGGATCGAACAGCAGAGCGTGGATGAATTACTCGAATCCCGTTACCAGCGCCTGATGGCCTACGGCGCCTACGAGCAGGCGTGACCACGAGGCCGGGCCCGATTGCGCCCGGTTTTCCCGAGCCACGCTCTCTGCCGGGCCGCGGTCGCATTCTGATTGCCTTTTCCGGCGGTTCCGACTCGGTTTGCCTGGCCGCCAATCTGGTTCAATCCGCGACTGATCGACCGCTGCTCGCCGTCCATATTGATCATGGGCTGGACTCGGGCAGCCAGCAGCGCGCCGAGTGCGCGCAAGCACTGGCCGACCAACTGGGAATCGATCTGCATCTGGAGCGGCTTGACCCACCGCCGGCTGGCGGCGAGGCTGGCGCGCGCGCTGCCCGCTACGACGTATTCGCCCGGCTTATCCAAAACGAAGAATTGCTCGTTACCGGCCATCACGCCGATGACCAGGCTGAAACAGTTGTGCTGCGGCTGCTGCGCGGCGCCGGACCGACGGGCCTGAAAGGCATTCCGAAACAGCGCCGTTTCAGCCGAGGCTGGATTGCACGCCCCCTACTGTCCTGGTCACGGGATGAAGTGCTCGACTGGTTAAAGAACCACGATCTTCGCTACCAGGCAGATCCGACCAACCTGGATACCGCCATCGACCGCAACTTCCTGCGCCAGCGCATCATGCCACTTTTAGAAAACCGCTGGCCCGGGCTTCGTCATCGCATTGCCCGCAGCGCCGCCTTGGGCCAGGGCGCAACCGAGGCCCTTGAAGCACTCGCGGCCATGGATCTCCGGTCGGCTCGGGCGAACGACTTTTGCCTGAATCGGGCCCGTTTGCAGGCGTTGGGCCGCTACCGCCTCGGCCAAGTGCTGCGTCACTGGTGTTTCCAGCGCGGCCTTGAGCCACCGCCGGCCCGCCAACTCGACGACTTCCTGGACCAGATCGAACAGGCCGCAGCGGACCGTCAGCCCATGCTGCAATGGCTAAAACAGCGCATCATCCTCTGGCGCCAACATCTTTGGCTAACCCCCTGCCGCCCGGACCAAAGCGCGTGGCGGCGCCAGTGGCAGTTGGACAAGCCGCTACCGTTGCCGGGTGATCTGGGCGCACTGGCCATTGAAGGCCCGCAACCAACGCGGCTGCCGCCGGTGATTGTCAGGCTGGGTCGCCCCGGCGAACGAATCCGTCTGCCAGGGCAAACCCACCGTCGAGCAGTCAAACAGCTCATGGTTGACCTTGGCGTCCCGCCCTGGCAAAGAGGCTTGTGGCCACGGCTGGAACGCGCTGGGCAAGTGCTTGCCGTCGGAAGCCGATGGCTGGATGCCGAGTTCGCCGCTGAGTTGGGGCGGGCCGGCGGCGTCCTGCGATGGCAACAGCCCCCTGATGACATCGTCCGCTGACAACACTTTGCCAAGCACTGGTGGTCCCGGTTACCATTTCGACCCATGAGTAAAAACAAAGCAAGCAGCACTTCCGAGGCACCCGATTTCGAGGCCGCGATCAAGGAACTCGAAACACTGGTTGAGAAACTGGAGTCTGGCGACCTTGGCCTGGCCGAGTCCCTAAGTCACTTTGAAAGCGGCGTACGCCTGAGTCGGCAGTGTCACACGCTGATTGACCGGGCTCGCCAAACTGTTGAAATGCTGAGTGACATTGAAGACGAATCCAGCGCCTCAACGCTACCGGTCAAACATCAAGACGTTGACGGTCAGCAGGACGACGGAATACCGTTCTGAAGGTCAAATTCATCCGTGCCCCTACCGGTCGTGCCGTGCGCGGTACCCGGTGAACCCAGTGATGCTGACAATCCCCCGCCATAATCAGAAGGCTGCCGTGGCCCAGCGAATATTCCAGGCGCTGACTGCCGTCTTTGGACTTGAGCAGGAAACGCCGTGCGGCCCCGAAGCTGACTGACGCGATGGTTGGGTTTTGACCGAGCTCAGGTTCGTTGTCGGCGTGCCAGCCCATGCTGTCACGCCCGTCGCGGTAGAAGTTGCAAAGCACGCTGTTGAACCGGGTCCCACTCCAGGCTTGAAGCCGCTGTTGAATGTCGGCCAGGGCGCCCGTCCACGGCTGCGCCACCATGGTTTCCCCCGAGTAGCGATAGGTGACGCCTTCATCGCCATGCAGAGCAGTCAGGCGCGGTTGCAATACAGATCGGCCGAACATTCGGATCGGACGCTGTTTGAGGTCAAGATCATGCGCTAGCTGATGCAATAGACGATCAGCCTGGCAGGCCGGCAGAAAACGTTCGCACATGCCAATCCAGCCGTTCGGATCCAGAGCCTGACAGTGCCCCACTGTTCGAGCCCACTCCCACTCACCGAATCTTGATATCGAATCCATCGGCAAATGATATTCTAAGCATCGGAGAATCATGTAACAACCCACTACAGGATGGAATCAATGATGAAAACAGTATCGCGACGTGATGTGTTCAAGCTGGCTGGTGCTGGCTCGCTGGCCCTGATGCTTCCAGCTCTAACCCGTCTTGGCGGAGGCCAGGCCTGGGCGGCTGACAATATTCTCGATCCAGAATCTCCCCAGGCTAAAGCGCTGGGCTACGTCCACCATTATGAGGAGGTCGACCAGACGCGCTTTCCTCGTTACGAAGCTGGGCAGATTTGCGCCAACTGCCAGCTAGCCCAGGGTGATCTCACGGCAGACTGGATGGGTTGCAGCATCTTTCCTGGCAAGCAGGTTGCTCAAAACGGCTGGTGCAATGCCTGGGTCAGGCGCGCGGGCTGAGAATAGAATTAAACCGCTCATAGGCCCCGGCCGGTCCGGCCGGGTATTAACCCGGAAACCTGTTTGGTTGCCGGGTTAATACCCTCAGCGGGCTTTTTTAAGCAGCCACCAGGCGAACGCCGCCAAAATCAACGGCGGTCCGATAGCGGTTGGAATAACCGGCCATCCCATCACCAAGGCAGAATAGCTGACCAATTCCGTGATAAGTTGAAACCCAAGTCCAAGCGTTAGCGCTCCAACCAAGCGAATACTCACCGCCCGACTTTTTAGTGGCACTGCCGAGGTTGCCATGGCCGCCAAAACCATGCCTAAGCAGGTCAAGGGCAGCGCTAAACGCCGCCACAACACCATCTCGAATTCGGCCACCTCTTGCCCCCTGCGCTTCAAGTCATCGACATACCGCCAAAGATCGCTTAGCGGCAGACTGGCTGGCGGACTCAGTAGCAGCTCGAGCTGCCGCACCCCCAGGAAGGACTCCCAAACCAGTTCCGGGCTGTACTGAAAGTAACCTTCATCTCGGTTGGACAATTCACGAATCTGGACGTTTTCCATGCGCCAGGCGCCATCGGGCTGGACCAGCGCTTGCTCTGCCCGAACATGGCGCTCGAGCTCACCTTCCGGGCTGAACTGGTAGAGGTTGATGTCAGTCGGGATTCTGCCCAGGTGCAGACTCTGCACGTTCAGAAACTCATCGCCCTGGCGCATCCACAGCCCATGCCAGGGATGCCACAATCCACTTTCCCCCAAGGCGGCGCCAATGACCCGTTCCGGCCCCTGATGAACCAAGGGGGTGACCCATTGCAGCGCGGCCAGGGCAAGCAATGCAATGCCGAAACCAGGAACAAGGGCGATCGCCGTCAGGCGCCAGATGGAAATGCCGGAAGCACGCATCACGGTCAATTCGTTGCGTGCCTGAAACCCACTCATCGCCGCGGCCGTGGCCAGCACGGTAATCACCGGCAGCAGATCCACCAGCCCTTCGGGCACGATCAGGAATGCCTCGAAAGCAAGCACAAAAACGCCGCCAACACCGCTCAGGCCTTGCTCGAGGACCTGTAACAGCTCCATCAGCCAAAGCAGCGCGCCAACAGCCACGGCCGAAACCAGGAACGACCGGACCAGGCGATCGATCATGTAGCCGGCCAGAATCTTCATAGCGGCGCTCCCGGCCCTCGCTGCACCAGCCAGTAGCGAATGGCGAGGACAAGTAGCAAGCCCAACGGCGCCAAGTACACGCCCGGCCAGGGCGTCAGGCTACCCTGCTCCAGCCAGTTGATCAGCACCCCGAGTACGCTGAAATAGAGCGTACCGACCACCGATGCGCCCAGCACCCGGGCCGACTGCCCCAGCCGCGGATTGATCCGGCTCATGGCAATCGCAGCCAGGGCCAGCACCAGCACCGAGATCGGACTGACCAGCCGCCAGTGCAGCTCGGCCAGCTCGATCGGCTCGTTGGTGCCAACCAAGGCATCAGTCGCCATGGCGCGACGAAGCTGCTTGCGTTCCGGCGGCGAGCGGCCGAGAAAAAGAATCTCGAAGTGGTCAAAATGCCCGATCAGGTCGCGGCTACCGTCATGCTCGATGCGATAGCTGTGAACCTCACCGCTAAAAACCAGCCGATGCATCCCGTCATCCAGCTCTTCCTGCTCAAGTCGCTGTGCGCGCAGCAAGCCGTCGAAATCCGGCATGCGCTGATGAACCATGACATCGTCCAGCCCGCCCCCACTGCGGCCCTCGGCATACAGCAACCAGGTCTGGTCGCCGACCTGGAATCGCCCTGGCTCGATCCGCTCCAGATTGAGTTCGGCGGCCATTTCGCGCTCCAGCGCATACACCGTGCTGTAAGCCCAGGGTCGAAACACCATCGACAGCGCCGCAACAACAGCGGCCAGCAGCAACACCCAAAAGCCAACCGCGATTACAACCCGGCGACGCCCCCCCCCCACGGCGGCCAGAGCGACAATCTCGTGAGCCGACTGTAATCGTCCCAAGCCGGTAACAATGCCGAGCAGCAATGCAATCGGGATCAGCACGTCCAGAAAGATCCCCAAACGCAGCGCCGCCATGTTCAATACGACCTCCATCGGAAGCCCCTCGACCGCCGCCCGACCAAGGAGCTGGCTGGCGTAAAACACCAGCACCACCACGACCAGAAAAACGAAAACCCCCACGGCGGGGCGCAGGATTTCGCGAGCGAGATAGCGTTCGATGATCAGCACGACGATGAGCCTTCGGCCAGCACTGACTCGACCAGGGCCAGGTCGGATGCCGAGTCGACGTCAACGGCGGCCAGGGGATCCTCCAGCAGACAGGCGGCCACTTTCACATCAAGGGCTCGAGACAAAGCGGAAAAACCCGCTCTCAAGCTCAAGTGCCCAGCCAGATAGCGCGCCAGGTTGGCCCAGCCCAGCATTGAAACGACTCGCCACGGTCGCTTGCGATCCTGCTCAATCGATCGCCAGCGCTCAACCATCTTGTCCGCCCGGCCGGCGCGAAAAAGAAACAAGTTCGCGCCACAAACTGAGCGGTCCGAAAAACGATAGCGCGTTCGCCGGCTACCCGGGAAACGCTGCATGACTTGATCGTAATCCGCCAGCCCGACTAGCAGATCAGCATCGCCACCGCAAGCCAGCAACTGGTCCAGCCAGGCGGGCTTGATCAAAACATGATCGGCCGTCGTCAGCACGATGGGCCTTGCCGGGCCGGCTGCGGCAAGGGCCTTGCCAACGCTGGCGCTGGGAGACTTGTCCGGTTCGATGATCAGCCGGCGCTTGCTATCGAACCCGCTGGCGGCGGCCGCGTCCCGATACTCGGCACTGGCCGGCGCCACCAGGACTATCCTCCCAAGCCGGGACCATGCCGCCAGGCCTCTGAGCGAACGCGTCAGCATAGCCTCACCAGCCACCGGCACCAGTGTCTTCCCGGGCACCTTGGCCGCTTGCGCCAGCGGATCGTCAGGGCCACGGTCGCCGGCTAATACAATGACGTCAATGGCAGCCATTAATCGCCCAGCCTGCGCTGAAACATCCGATAGCGCTTATACAGTTTTCCACCCATGGTTTTGATCAGGTTGTTCATGCCCTGATTGGTCTCCAGAATCCAGGAGAGTTCTACCGTTCGAATACCGTCGGCGTCCAGAGCGTGCCGCACCTGGTCGATCATACCGAAGCTGATCGCAGCACCCAGCGGTCCGCGCTGAAACTGCCGCTTCACTCCCATCAAGGGCACCCGGGCCGTTGTCGCCCGACGGCGCTTCAGGCGCCACAACAGCTTTGCCCACCCCAGCGGCAGCAAGCGGCCGTCAAGATCCTTGATCAATTCGTTGATATTCGGGAGGGCAACGATAAAGCCAGCGGCTTCACCATCCACTTCGGCAATACACGTGTAGCCTGGCCGAATGATCTGCCGCAGCTCGCGCCCGGTGGCCCGAAACTCGTTTTCAGTCAGGGGCACGAAACCCCAGTTTTCCGACCAGGCATCGTTGAACAGCAAGCGCAACAAGTCGATTTCCTCGCCGTAGCGCGAAAAATCCATTGGCCGCAGCGTCATCCGTTTGCTGGCCCTGGCCAGCAGACGCTGCATCGCCGGAGGCGGCTCGAAGTCCGGCGGCAGCAGGTAGGCCAGCATGTCCATGACCGGACGCATGCCGGCAGCCTCCAGGTGCTCTGCGTACCAGGCCGGTGCATGCCCCATCAGGACCATCGGCGGGGTGTCTCGACCCTCCACCAGCAGGCCACAGGACTGGTTGATTGACAGGTCGTAAGGCCCTCGCATCTCCGTGCAGCCGCGCGCCCGCAGCCAGTCACCGGCCGCGTCCAGCAGCAGGCGGAAACTTTCTGCGTCATTCAGGCTCTCAAGCTGGCCAAAATAGCCGACCCGACTTCCACCTTCCTCCGGCTGAAGATGGTCGATCTGGGCGCTGATCGTGCCGACTACCTGGCCCCGGCGTCGAAGCACGAACGCCTGGGCCTCGGCATGCTCAAACCACGGGTTGCCCGGCGACCACTGGCGCTTGCGCTCGAACTTCAGCGGCTCGACCCAGCTGGGATCGCTGGCATATACTTGGCGTGGAAAGTCGAAAAAGGCTTGCCAGGCAGCGCGCCCGGAAACGCTCTCGACCTGCCCTGATTGGGAACTGGAATTCATGCTTTTAACCCACCAAAGCGAGCAAATGACAGCAAGATAACGGCCGAAACGCGTGAATCAGCCATGCTAATACTTCTCAAACGATGACCGCAGCATAATTGAAGGTTTCCATCAGGTAAGCAGGCACTTATAATGGCAGGTTATTGTTTGAATATAATAAGAATCCCATGCGGGACGCTACAACAAGAAGGGATACCAAAACTTTGATGCAGCATCCTACTCCGACCAACAACTCCCTGCCCCTGAAGACCACTGGCTATCGAAGCCTGGCCGAGGCGCTTGACTATGCCGCCCAGGGCACGACCGGCTGTAATTTCTACGACGGTCGCGGGCAGTTGACCCGTGTTCTGACCTACGCCGAGCTGCGTCGCCAGGCGCGTTCGCTTGCTCATCGCTTGCATGGCCTGAATCTGGAGCGAGGGTCCACGATAGCACTGGTTGCTGATACGCATCCTGATTTCCTGGTCCTGTTCTTTGCCTGCCAATACGCCGGGCTCGTGCCCGTCCCGCTGCCTGCTGCCGTGCACCTCGGCGGGCGCGAAGCTTTCGTCTCTCATCTGCAGGCCATGCTGCGCGATTGCCGGGCTCGCGCCGCTTTCGCCCCGGATACCTTCCACAGCTTCCTGGTCGAAGCATCAGACGGGCTGGAGCTTGAAGTCAGCGGCACGCTGGAAGATTTCATGGCATTGGAGCCGGCCGACAACCTGCCCGCGCCGCCCGACCTGGAGGAGCTGGCCTACCTGCAATACACCTCCGGCAGCACGCGGTTCCCGCGCGGCACCATGATTACCCAGCGGGCCGTTCTCAACAACCTGTCCGGCATCCTGCAGTACGGCGTCCAGATCCGGCGCGGCGACCGCTTCATGTCCTGGCTGCCCTATTACCACGATATGGGCCTGGTCGGCCTGATTCTCGGTCCGGTGGTCTCGCAGCTGTCCGTGGACTACCTGGGCACCCGCGAATTCGCCATGCGGCCGCGCCTGTGGCTGAGCCTGATGTCGGAAAACCGGGCCACCATTTCCTTCAGCCC
The DNA here is from genome assembly GCA_007123575.1 of Wenzhouxiangella sp. Classification (GTDB taxonomy): domain Bacteria; phylum Pseudomonadota; class Gammaproteobacteria; order Xanthomonadales; family Wenzhouxiangellaceae; genus Wenzhouxiangella. Next base: position 2,094 of record SKKV01000004.1, on the reverse strand, counting down.
GCCGTTCGGTTATGCACTGTGCGCTCGCCGTCTGCGTGACAGCGATGTCGAACGCTTCGACCTGTCATCATGGCGCGTCGCCGGTGTCGGTGCCGAAATGATCCGCTCGGCCTGGCTGAACCGCTTTGCCGACACACTCGGGCCGGCTGGTTTCCATGCCTCATCCTTTTTGCCCTGCTACGGCATGGCCGAGTGCTCCCTGGCAGTCAGCTTCGCTCCGCTTGGCCAGGGCCTGGAAGTCGACCTGCTTGACGCCGACGTGCTTGCCCAAGAGCGCAGGGCCCAGCCGCTGGGCCCAACCGACAAGCGCCATCGAGTCAGCGCTTTTGTCAACTGCGGTCGCCCGCTGCCCGAATACGAGGTAGAAATTCGCGGGCCGGACAGCGAGCTGGTTGCCGAACGTTGCTGCGGCACCATTTTCCTGCGTGGCCCCAGCGTCATGAACGGCTATGCCAACAACCTCGAAGCCAGCCAGGCCGCACTCAGCGGCGACGGCTGGCTGAACACCGGTGATATCGGCTACCGCGCTGGCGACTCGCTATTCATCACCGGCCGGGCCAAGGACTTGCTGATCATCAACGGTCGCAATATCTGGCCGCAGGACCTGGAATATGTTGCCGAGCAGCAGCCGGAAATTCGACCGGAAGATGCCTCGGCGTTTTCCATACCCGGCGAAGACGGTACCGAGGTTGCGGTGCTGGTCGTGCAGTGCCGCGAGCGCGACGCCTTCCGCCAGGCCAGCCTGGTCGAGCGTCTGAAGCAGCGCATCCAGTCGGAATTCGGCATTGCCTGTCTGATTGAGCTGGTTCCGCTGCACACCCTGCCCCGCACCTCATCGGGCAAGCTGTCTCGCAGCGGCGCGCGCCTGGATTTCATCAAGCGCAACGGCCTGGAGAAAAACCAGATCCTGCCGCAGGAACTGGTCGACCGCACACCGCACACCGAGGCGGTAGAAGACACCCGCAGCTAACCCGAGCATGCCGGCGATTGAGCGCACGATTGCGCTGACCGGCGCCACAGGCTTCGTTGGGCGACACGCCTTGGCTCGCCTGCTTGACGCCAAGGTAAAAGTCAAAGCCCTGGTCAGACCCGGCCGCGAGTTGGCCCGCGCCGACGGCCTGACCTGTATCAGCGGCAGCCTTGAACACACCGCCAGCCTGGCCGAGCTGGTCCGTGACTGCAATGCCGTCATTCACATTGCCGGCAGTATCAGCGGGCGAAACTACGTTGACCTGGCCAGGACTAACGCCACTGGCTGCCACCGGCTGATTACCGCGATCCGAGAACAAGCGCCAGAGGCTCGCCTGGTTCACGTATCCAGCCTGGCCGCTCGTGAGCCGACGCTGTCGGACTACGCGGCCAGCAAACGCGCCGGCGAGGACTTGGTCAGCACCAGCGGCCTGGATTGGTGGATCGTGCGGCCGCCGGCGGTATATGGCCCAGACGATCCAGCTTTGGCACCGCTGTGGCGCTTTCTGGCCCGCGGTCTGCTGCCACGGATCGGCCCGCCGCAGGCACGCTTCTCGCTGCTGCAGGTCGCCGACCTGGCCGCAGCGCTGGCCGATTTGGCGGTGGCTGACAGTGGCGCGCAGACTGATAGCGGCAAGCGCCTGTTCTGCTTGCACGACGGGAAGCTGGATGGCTACAGCTGGCACGACATTGCCGGCATCGCCGCTCAGCGTCGTAAAGGCCCGGTCAGAACCATCCCGGTGCCGCCGGCGCTGCTGAAGACGGTTGGCGCGCTGAACATGTTCGGCGCCAGGCTGAGCGGAAAAACGCCACCCGCGCTGGTCCCTGGCAAGGTCGCCGAGCTGGTTCACCCGGACTGGGTCTGTGATAATACTGAGCTGCCTGGCTGTCCTGACTGGAAACCAATGAACATGTTTGAAGATTGCCTGATCGACCTGCCCGGATGGAGTCGTTACCAATGAGCGAAACAAGAGCCAAAGTCGAAGCGGCCGTGGCCCGGGCGCTGGAAGAAGCGCTCCCAGCACTGGGCGAGGTTGACCCTGACGCCGCCCTGACCGGCGACCTGGGCCTGGACTCGGTCCAGATCATGAACCTGGTCATGGAAATCGAGGACAACCTGGATTT
>SKKV01000138.1 GCA_007123575.1 Wenzhouxiangella sp. | reverse complement strand
GCTCGACTGGCTCGACTGGCTCGACTGGCTCGACTGGCTCGACTGGCTGCACGGGCTCAACCGCTCGCTCATCAGGCGCGAGCTCCGGCTCGGAGCGCAAGACCGCAAGCAGTTCCTGGCGCGACAGGTCGGCATACCACTGCATCTGCTCATCGACTCGACGCTGGGCCTCCTCAGGAGAAACCCGGGTCGCGAAGTCAGCATCCGGCAGGTCCAGGATGACACCCTCGCGCAGCAAGTTCACATTGCCAGCGGCAAACGCATGCGGATTGGCCTCCACCAGTGCCAGCATGTATTGGTAAACGGTAATTGATGGGTCAGGCCGAGTCTGGCTGGCAATCGACCATAAGGTCTGATCGGCCGACACTGGTCCGAGTTGTCGCTCCTGGCCAAGCACCTGCATCGGCAGGACAGTCAGCAGCATGAGCAACAGAAAAACCAATGCCGTGGATACGGCCAGATGATGGCCGCCTGGCAGCGCGCGGTCGCTCGACGACGTTTTACCTGACCCGCTGACTTTCAATATGCCGTTCATGCAGTTCTCCCTAGTTCATCCGGCACCAGCCTGCAGAGCTGGTGCATGGTGTCGTTAGTCATTATGACCTTGCCGGGTACGCCTGTTCAAACCCTGATGAAGAATCCATCAAAAAAGCCCCTCTACGTTCCGTGTCAGCCGACCAGAACGGCCTCGATTTCAGCGATGGCTTCGGCATAGCTCACCGCCGGCCGCCAGTCCAGCATGGATCGCGCCTTGGCGGACGGGAACTGATTGTCGTGAGCAACCAAATTCAAGGCTTCACGAGTAATTGGCGGTCGTTCAGACCGCAGCAGCAAGCGCCAGACGGTCTCGAACACCGGCGCCAGGGTCACCCCGAGCCAGTATGGCAAGCGACGCGGCGATGGCGCCCGAAAAAGGCGCGCAATATCGTCAAAATAGCGGTGCCAGGTCACGTCGAGTTCATCACAGCCATTGAAGATTGCGCCCGACGCCGCTTTCTGCTGAGCGGCTAGCAGGAGCGAGGCGATACTGCGGACGTGAACCAGACCAGCATTGGCGTCTGCAGGAGCAATCAGGCTGGGTGTGCCGCGCTTGAGTGCCTCACCCAAGTCACGCAGCCATGGCCCGCAGTCAGGCCCATAGATATTGCCCGGTCTGACGATGACTGAATCGAGACCCCGGAGTAGATGCGCTTCTCCGACAAGATTTTCCTGAGCCTGCTTGGCACGACTGTAGTACCCCTTGACGCGTCCATGCGGCACCGACTCATCGCAAGCCCGCTTGCCAATGAAATGGCCGTAAACGGTTACGCTGGAGGTCAGCACCAGGCGTCCGCCCTGCTCGCTGACTGCGTCAATGACGTGGCGTGTACCGGCGATGGTAACGGCCTCGTGGACTGACCAGGGAATCCAGTCGCCGACCGCGGCAGCCAGATGCTGGACAACAGCTACGCCCTCCATGCAACGCCGGACATCATCCGCCCTGCAAATGTCTCCACGCACGACGTCTACGCGCCCTTTCCAGCCAGCCGGCGAAACCTCGCCAGGCAAAACCAGGGCCCGCACCGGATGCCCCTTGGCCAGCAAGTGTCGAACCAAGGCTTGACCCACGAAACCATTGGCTCCAGTGACCAGGGTTAACTCACTCATATTCGCCGCTTCTACCAGTAAGTTTCGATCTGCCGACGCTATGGCACGAGCCGGCTGTCACAATTTTGAAAAAATCATGATGCTACTCTGCGTCAACGAATACCACCCTGGAATTCAGCATGAAAGCTCTGATTCGCCCGACTGTTGGCCACGGCCTGCTCGCGGCCCTGATTATGACACTTGCCGCTTGCACGTTACCCAGCGCCAAGGAGAGGGCCTCAGGTGACGGCCAGCACCTGGTACGGATTTCCCCAGCCGGCCTTGCCGGCACCCGGCTGAATCATCCAGCCACCCTTGAGACCGGTAACATTGCCAGTGCGCTCCGGGCGCTTCGCTACGAAGAGCCGGGCTTGCTGGGACGCGCCTCGTCGCGCCCGGTGTTCGACCAGGATGAAATCAGCCGCCTCGCCCCGACACTGAGCCAGGCGCTCGCCCAGGCCAGGCCCGACCAGCGGGTCGACTTCCTGAGCCTCCCGGGTTCAGGAAGCAACCTTGGCAATGCTCGCAAGACCGAGGGCACCATGTTTGTTGATCCACAGGGCCGACTGAATATCGCGATGTCGGCCGTGCGCCAGGTAATGACGGTAGACGATGACTTCACCCGATTTCGCGAACTATCCATGGGTGACCCGCTTTCGGTGGATCGGGCCATGGTCAACCTGGCCTGGGAACGCGATACGTTTGCCGCTCGCCGCCAGCTCGATGGCAGCCCGTATCCGCTCTGGGTAGTCGTGGCCAATGGCCGGTCGACTCAACCTGTCGCGGTAGCGCTGGACGATCCCCCGGCATTACGGGGTGAGACCCAGCCAGTGGATGCCGGGCAAGCGGTTCCCACGCCTCCGGCGGCTGCTTCAGAGCAATCAGATCCGGTCGCGGCGGGGGACGCCTTACCCAGCAGCCGCCCTGAAAACGTGCGCGAACGGCTGGAGTTTCCTCAAGTCCTTGTTCGAGGACGGGTTGATTTCTGCCGAGGAATACGAGCATGAGCGCGCCCGAGCGCTGCGTCGCCTCGACTAACAACGCATAGTGCACGATCTGCGATAATCGCGCGTTCGACTTACCTTCGAGCAGGCGAATGGGAAACCGGCTTTCAAAGATCTACACCAGGACCGGAGACGATGGCACAACCGGACTGGGCGACGGCTCACGCACCCAGAAGGACTCTCTGCGCGTAGAGGCGTATGGCACCGTCGATGAGCTCAACAGTGCGATTGGCCTGCTCGTCGCCCACCTGGACATGGATAATCTGAAGGGCATACTGCTGGATATCCAGCACGACCTGTTCGACCTCGGCGGCGAACTGTGCGTGCCAAACATGACGCTGATTGCCGACCGCCATATCGATCGGCTCGAACGTGAACTCGATCAGCTGAATGCCAGCCTGCCACCGCTAAAGGATTTCATTCTGCCGGGCGGCAGCGTGGCCGCGGCCGAAGCGCACCTGGCCCGGACCATTTGCCGGCGCGCCGAACGGCGGGTCATTTCGCTGGCTCGCCATGAGCCGGTAAACGAACCGGTGATTCGCTACCTGAATCGCCTGTCCGATCTGCTGTTCGTCATTGCGCGCAGCGTTGCCCGGGCCTCTGGTGCCGGCGAGGTGCTTTGGGATCACGAGCGCGACCGATGAGTTTGTTGATCATTACCCACGACGACTGCCTGGGCCATCGTCCGCCAGACGGCCACCCGGAGCGACCTGCCCGGCTGGAAGCCGTCATGCGCGGACTGAATCAGCTTTCGGGCGCCAGGATGGAAAGCGCGCGCCCGATCACCCGCGACGAGCTAGATCGCACCCACGGCCGCCATTACCTAGACAAGATCGAGCAACTCGACGAGGCTGGGCAGCAGCTCGCGCTGGATGCCGATACTCATTTCGGCCCGGGCACTCTGCGCGCCATCAAGCTGGCCGCTGGTGCCGCCTGCCAAGGCGTCGACCAGGTGCTGAATGGAGCTGCACGCCGCGCATTCGCCGCGGTCAGGCCGCCGGGCCACCACGCCGAGTCGGCGCGCGCTATGGGCTTTTGCATTTACAGCAACATCGCGGTGGCTGCCTGCCACGCCGTTGCGGCGCACGGCCTTCAGCGCGTTGCCGTCGTTGACTTCGATGTCCACCACGGAAACGGGAGCGAAGCCATTCTGGCCGGCAACGAAAACGTGCTGTTCCTGTCCAGTCACCAGTCACCGCTCTACCCCGGCACCGGACAACCCGATACGCCGCACGCCAGCAACGTGCGCAATGCGGTTCTGCCGCCGGCATCGGGCAGCAACGAGTTCCGCGACTTGTGGCTGGAGCACCTGCTCCCCGAGATCGATCGCTATCGGCCCCAGCTTGTCCTGGTATCAGCAGGCTTTGACGCGCACTGGCGCGACCCACTGGCCCAGCTCCAGCTCAAGGATGACGATTACTATTGGATCGGCGAACGGTTGGTGGACCTGGCAGAACGCCGCGCCGATGGCCGCCTGGTGGCCAGCCTGGAAGGCGGCTATGACCTCAAGGCCCTGGAGGCCAGCGCCCTGGCTTTCGCCGAAGCCCTGCACTGATTCTCTGATATTTATCCTGGCCGCTGCCCAGTGGGCAACGGCCAGGATGATGCAGGTTCTAGCTATTCCCCTGCAGCGCCATCAGCTTGCGCTCATGATGCAGCCCTTTCCACAGGCTGACACAGATCAGCAGCAGCACGATAACGAACGGCAGACCCGTACTGACCGCACCGGCCTGCAGCGCGTTAAGCGCGGCCGCTCCACCAATGCCCAGTAGAACTGCGGCAATCAGACCTTCGATGATTACCCAGAACACGCGCTGTGAAGTGGGCGCATCGGTCTTGCCACCGGAGGTGATACTGTCGATAACCAGCGAGCCGGAATCCGACGAGGTGATGAAGAAAATCAGCACCAGCACAATGGCCAGGAAGGAGGTGATCTGGGTAAACGGCAGGTTTTCCAGCATCTGGAACAAGGCCAGCGAAGAGTCTCCAATACCGTCGGCCAAGGCACCAACCTGGCCAACCACCTGGCCGACACCGTTGCCGCCAAAGGCGCTCATCCAGATCGTGGTCACGATGACCGGCACGATCAGTACCGCGGTCAGGAACTCACGCACCGTGCGGCCGCGCGAAACCCGGGCAATAAACATGCCGACAAACGGCGACCAGGAAATCCACCAGGCCCAGAAGAAGATGGTCCAGCCATGGTAGAACACGTCATCTTCGCGACCGACCGGATTGCTTAACGGCAGCAGGTACTGAGCGTAGCCGGCCACGGTCGTGCCAAAGCTCGACAAGAAGGTAAGCAATCCACCAGCCAGAATGACAAAGAACAGCAACAGAATGGCCATGACCATGTTGATGTTGCTGAGCACCTTGACGCCGCCGTGAATGCCGCGCAACACCGAGACCAGGGCAATGGCAGTCACCCCGGCAATGATGACCACCTGAGTTGCCAATGTTGCCGGAATATCAAACAGGAACTCGATGCCACCGGCTGCCTGCTGCGCGCCCAGGCCCAGTGAAGTGGCCAGACCGAACAAGGTCGCCAACACGGCAAGGGTGTCGATCACGTGCCCAATCGGGCCCCAAACGCGATCACCCAGCAGTGGATAAAACGTCGAGCGGATGGTCAGCGGCAAGCCCTTGTTGTAGGTAAAAAATGCCAGCGCCAGCGCAACCACGCCGTAAATCGCCCAGGGATGCAAACCCCAGTGATACATGGTTGCCCCCAGCGCCGCATTGGCATCACCGCCGCCGACATCCAGCGGGGTACCGAACCATTCGGTGAAATACCCGACCGGTTCGGCCACCGACCAGAACATCAGGCCGATTCCCATGCCCGCAGCAAACAACATGGCAAACCATGAAGGCAACGAAAAATCGGGCTTTGCATCGTCACCGCCAATACGTATCTTTCCAACCGGCAGAAAAATCAGCAGCAGGCAGAACAAGACAAAGATATTGCCGGCACTCAGAAACAGCCAGTCGAACCTCTCGCCAATCCAGACCCGGGTAGCGGTCAGCGCTTCGTTGGACTGCTCGGGAATAATGAGTGAAATCACGACGAACAGCAACACCAGGGTAGCGCTGACGATAAAGACCGGGTTATGCAGATCCAGGCCAAGCCAGCGGACGTTATCCTGCCCGAGCTTGTAGTCGGTCTCATACTCTTCGGCCAGCTGCTCGATCTCCGGATCCATATGATGGGGAGATTTTTTGTCAGGGGTGTTCATTGGAATTCTCCTTCTTGAACGGCGCGAGGTCGCATATTCTCATGCGACCTCGCCATCATCGTGTAGCAGGCGGCAACGCTTAGAAGTAGTAGCCGATGTTGATATTCAGGCGCGAGCGCCAGCGACCGGCCGAAGCACCGTCAAGACCAAGGCCATCGCCGCCAGCAAACCACATGTTCTTGCCAGCTATCCAGTCGAAATAGGCAAAGACGCCACCAGCAGCCACTGAGCAGCCGGTTACGCTCTGAATCGACTCGGAGCTGTTGCTGACCCGCGGGTCGATATAAGTACCCTCGTTGTAGCAGTTAAGTCCGGTGATCGGACCCCATTCCACCGGGATCGAACGCGACACGCTGTATGAATACACGTCAGCCTCGGATGCCATCAGGAAAGGAAAGGCGAATGCGCCTTTCTGAACGAAATCATCAGACACGCCTTCGGGGTTCTTCGGGTTGTACTTGTAGCGCAGGGCCTGCAAGCGCAGGTTCCAAGGCCCGAAGTAGGAATCCAGGTGACCACCAATCGCCCAACGGTCACCGTTGCGCTCAGTGGCACGGTTATACATTTGCCCAGCCTGCAGGCTCAGGCCCACATCCATGCGCGAAGTGTCGGAAAGGTGAAGATGGCGTTCGGCGCGGAAGTTGAGTTGATTGGTTTCCGTATTCTGCTGATCCCCCCCGGTCACCAGGTCGAATGAATAGCGATCAGCACGGCCATCGTTAGCGTATTCCGGGTTCTTGAAGAAGGCGTAGTGGAAAGTCCAGTCGTCGCTGGGCGTATGGACGAACTTGATCCCGGTGTCGTAATCGTCCTCGTAACCGAGATAGTAGTTGCCAGTGAACCAGAAGCTGTGACTTGCGTAAGGCAGAATGCCGAACGGCACCTGGGTAATGCCGAGCTGCATCTGCAGTGCATCGGAGAAGTTGTAGCCTACCCAGGCGTGGTGAATGGCTTGGAAGTCGTTGTAACGGCGCCATTCAGCGTCGAGCAAGACATCGCCGACGCTGCCGCTGACGTTGATCCGGAACAACTCGAGCTCGAAATCCCCGTAACGATCCTTGTTCTGGGTGTCGTAATCGCGCCAGCCATAGTTGAGGCGGACTGCACCACCGAAGTTGATACCGTCAGCGTCATCATCCGTTGCCGACTCGACTGCAGCGACCCGCTCTTCCATTGCCGCGACTTCATCCAACCGGGCTTCGGCCTGTTGGCGCTCACGCTCCAGCCTTTCGCGCTCTGCCTCCATATCAGCCAGGCGCTGCTGCATGCGCACCAACTCGCGCTGAATGGACTCGATGTCTGTCTGGAGTTGACGTACCTCTTCTTCGCTACTGGCCGCGTCGGCGAGTGCAGCAGGCATGGCTACACACCAGCTAAGACCCAGCGTCAACGTCAGG
>SKKV01000259.1 GCA_007123575.1 Wenzhouxiangella sp. | reverse complement strand
TCACGACCGCGGCTGGCAAGACGACGGCAGGGCCACTCTTGAAAGGTTCCGAGCCCTGTCCAACGACGGTTGGCCGCGCTGATCAGCCATGTATCTGGAGCACTTCGGTCTCAACGACGCGCCGTTTCGGCTGACGCCAAACCTGGCCTATCTCTATGAAGACAGCTCGCAGGCCGCCGCCAGTACCATGGTCAAGACAGCCCTTGATCAGGGTGCAGGCTTCATCAAGGTGACCGGCGAAGTCGGCCTGGGCAAGACACTGTTGTGCCGACGGCTGCTCGCCGATCTGACAACGCCCTATCTGACGGCCTGGCTGCCTGACCCGCACGTCTCGCCGGGAACGCTCAGAGCGGCACTGGCTCGGGATCTGGGCGTGGCACTACCGTCTCGACCCAGCCAACAAGAGGTGCATCACCGGCTGCACCATCATCTGACCGCACTGGTTGCCGCCGGGCGCAAGCCGGTTCTGCTGATTGATGAAGCCCAGGCCTTGTCTGACAGCGCGCTGGAAACGGTTCGTCTGCTGACCAACCTGGAAACCGAACGTAGCAAGTTGTTGCAAGTCATTCTGCTCGGCCAACCGGAACTGGATCAGCGTCTCGCCAGTCCTCGGTTTCGGCAATTACGCCAGCGGATCGTGTATTCCTGCCAACTGGAACCACTCGATCGCCCGGCGGTCGGCTTATACCTGGCCCATCGCCTGGCCGAGGCAGGATGCGACCGTCCACTGTTCTCGGCCGCGGCCATCGCAGCCATTGCCAAAGCCAGCGCCGGCACCCCGCGCCTGGTCAATGTGCTGGCAGACAAGTCACTGCTGGCCGCCTACGGCTGTGGCAAGGACCGCGTCTGCCGCGCCGAGGTGCGTAGAGCCATAGCCGATACCGAGGCCACCCGCGACACCCTGGGTGGGCCCTGGTGGCAGCCGACTGCGCGCATGGCCGGTTTCGGCCTGGTTGCCTTCGGCGTATTCCTGGCCCTTGAGACCTGGCTGGGAGGCGGTGGATGAGCCTGATCAACGATGTACTGCGCGACCTCGACCGCCGAGGCGTCAAAACCACACCGGCGGTCAGTGCGCCGGCAGCGCCCGATACCCGGACATCTCGACGGGCAACCTGGCATTGGTGGTTACTGTCAGCTGTCGTGCTTGGCGTCTTGCTGCACCTGGCCTGGCGTGATCTAGGCCACCCTGTCAGCGAAAGCGAAACGGTTGGCCCTACACCGCCGGTTGAAACGCCATTACTGGCATCGCCCGTCGAACCGCCGGTCAACGCCGACAAGGATGCCCAGACTTTGTCGGAAGCGTTGGATTCGGAATCTGCCGAACCGGGGGCCAGACCGCCTGACTCTGGTAGGGATGAAGCAACGACCGCAATGGCCAGGGGCAGTTCGGCAGAATCATCAGCCGATCCAGTCGAGCAAGATGCAATCGAGCCCGACCCAATCAGAACCGATAATGGCGAGCCAGTGATCCGAATCGAACGGGCCGAGTCGGGCAGCCCCCCGCAGCCGCTGCTTGCCGCGCAGCGGGCCCTGGCTCGCGGCCAGGCAGACCTGGCCAGACAGCACCTGGAAAGCCGGCTTGAAGTCGCCCCCGAAGACCATGATGCGCGGTTATTGCTCGCTCGGATTCATCAGCAAGCCGGGCGCGACACGACCGCAGTGCGCGTGCTGGAAGCAGGACTGGAATACGCCCAGGCAACACCCATCGCCGCCACGCTGGCCCGCCAGCGCTTGCAGAACAACCAGCCGGAGCAGGCGCGTGACCTGCTCCTTGCCCACGTGGGATCCGACCCGACCGACAGCGACTACCAGCTACTGCTGGCCGCGGCCCTGCGCCAGACCGGACAAGACGAACAAGCTCTGGAGATTTACCGGGACCTGGTCGACACCAGCCCCCATCGGGGCCAGGCCTGGATTGGCCTGGGTAGCACCCTGGAAACGCTGAACCAGCCACGGGCTGCCCGCGATGCCTATCGGCGCGCCCTGCAAGCCGATGATCCCCGCGCCATGGCTTTTGCCAGAAGTCGACTGGCTGCCCTGCACTCCAACGAGGATGCCCCGTGATGAGCAAGTCATCCGCGCGCAAGAAGATCCGACTCGGCGACCTCCTGGTCCAGCATCGGGTCATTTCAGAGCAGCAACTTGAACAAGCCCTGGCCGAACAGCGCCGCTCAGGTTACAAGCTGGGTCGAGTCCTGGTCCAGCTTGGGTTCCTGAGCGAAGACGAGCTGATGCGGTTTCTGGGCCGCCAGCTCGATACGCCCGTCATTGACCTCAAGCACTACCAGTTCCAACCCGAGGTCGTACGAATGCTGCCAGAAACGCACGCCCGACGCTACCGTGCCTTGGCCTTGAGCCAGCGTGGTAACGAGATAACCGTCGGCATGGCCGATCCGACCGATATCTTCGCCTACGACGCGCTCAGCCAGATGCTGAAAAAACCACTCAACGTGGTGCTGGTGCGCGAATCCGAACTCCTGGCCACCATCGACCTGGTCTACCGCCGCACCGACGAAATCAGCACCCTGGCCGAAGAGCTTGGGGAAGAGCTGTCGGCCAGCGATTACGACATCGCCGAGCTCGGCGAGGGCGAGGGCCTGACCGATGCGCCGGTCATCAAATTGCTGCAATCGATGTTCGAAGACGCGGTTCAGATCGGTGCTTCGGATATCCATATCGAGCCGGACGAAAAAGTGTTGCGCATTCGCCAGCGCGTCGACGGCGAGCTCCAGGAACAGGTTATTGAAGGTCGTCGCGTGGCCTCGGCCCTGGTCACCCGGCTCAAGCTCATGGCCCAGCTCAACATCAGCGAAAAACGCCTGCCCCAGGACGGCCGCTTCAGCGTCAAGGTCAAGGACCGCAATATCGATGTACGGCTGTCCACCATGCCCATCCAGTACGGCGAATCCATGGTCATGCGCCTGCTCGACCAGTCGGCGGGCCTGCTGGACCTGGATGTACTGGGCATACCAGAGAAGATGCTCGGCAGCGTTCGCCGCATGATCGGCAAGAAATCCGGCATGGTGCTGGTCACCGGCCCGACCGGCTCGGGCAAGACGACCACCCTGTACGCCGCGCTCAACCAGATCAACCAGGCCAACACCAAAATCATTACCGTCGAGGATCCGGTCGAGTACCGGTTGCCACGCATCAACCAGGTCCAGGTCCATGCCAAGATCGGCCTGACGTTCTCAAAGGTGCTGCGTACTGCCCTGCGCCAGGATCCGGACGTGATCATGGTGGGGGAAATGCGCGACCAGGAAACGGCCGAAATCGGCCTGCGCGCGGCAATGACCGGGCACCTGGTGCTTTCAACCCTGCACACCAATTCGGCCACTGCTACCGTCATGCGCCTGCTGGACATGGGTGCGAAAGGCTACATGGTCGCCGCCGCGCTAGACGGCGTCATCGCCCAGCGCCTGGTCCGGCGGGTATGCGATAGCTGCGGCGAGCCGGCCAAGCCCACCCCCTCACAACGGACCTGGCTGCGCGGCCAACTCGGTGATGACGCCCTCGAAGGCATGCGCTTTCGCGCCGGGCCCGGCTGCGCTTACTGCTCGAACACCGGCTATCGCGGGCGCATTGGCGTCTACGAACTACTGGAAATGGACGAAGCGCTCACCGACGCACTTCGGCGCCTGGACACCGAGGCCTTTATTGCCGAGGTGCGTCAGCGCAAGGAATTCCGGTCATTGGTGCAGTGCGCCCTGGACTATGCCGGCCAGGGCATCACCTCGCTCGACGAGGTCATCCGCCTGGCTGGCGGACTTGACGAACTGCGTGATGCCAACCTTGACGAGCAAACCGTGACGACCACGGAAGCATCATGAGCAGCTTCCTCTGGCAAGGCAGAAACTCCCGTGGTCAGCTGGTCAACGGCCGGGTCGATGCCGACCATGTCGACCGGGTTGCCGAACAACTGCTCAAGCTCGACATTACCCCGATCAGCATTGACCAGGCACCGGAAAAGGAAGGCGCAGCGATGGGGCTCAGCGCTCGCCTTGGTCTCGATAAGCCGACGCTGAATGACCTGATCCTGTTCAGTCGCCAGATGTACACCCTGACCAAGGCCGGCGTGCCCTTGATCCAGGGCCTGAAGAACGTTGGTGGGTCTACCCGCAATCGCCAACTGGCCGAGGGCATCGAACAGGTTGTCGACGCGCTGGAGTCCGGGCGCGGACTGGCCGCCGGCCTGGCCTTGCGGCCGCATATCTTCCCGCCCATGTATGTCAGCATCGTGCGCGTCGGCGAAACCTCCGGTGCGCTCGAGCAGGCTTTCATGCAAATGGCCGCCTACCTGGAACTCGAGCGCGACTTTCGAGCCCGGATGAAGGCCGCGCTGCGTTACCCGATCATGGTCATTGTCGCGATGTTCATTGCCGTGGCCATTCTGATGGTGTACGTGGTGCCGGTCTTTGCCAATTTTTTTGCCCGTCAAGACGCCGAACTGCCGCTGCCGACCCGGCTCATCATTGCTACCTCCGACTTCGCGGTGAATTGGTGGTGGCTGATCCTGCTGGCCCTGGGTGGCGCCATCTTCGCATTTCGAGCCTGGATTCGAACCGACAACGGCCGCTACCTGTGGGACAGGACCAAGCTGCGCCTGCCGGTGATCGGCAATATCCTGTTTCAAGGCACGCTGGCCCGCTTCGCCCGTTCCTTTGCCATGACCTACCGCGCCGGCGTGCCGCTGATCCAGGGCCTGACGCTGGTGTCACGGGCGGTAGAAAACGAGTACGTTGGCCAGGCCGTGGCCGACATGCGCACCGGCATTGAACGGGGCGAAAGCGTGTCGCGGACCGCCCAGGCTACCGGCCTGTTCACGCCGCTGGTGCTGCAGATGATCAGCGTCGGTGAGGAAACCGGCGAAGTCGAAAACATGCTCCAGGAAACGGCCGAATTCTACGAGCGCGAAGTCGATTACGACCTGCGTAACATGAGCAGTTATATCGAGCCTATCCTGCTCGTTTTCCTGGCCGGGCTGGTCCTGATTCTCGCCCTGGGCGTATTCTTACCCATGTGGGATATGGGCAGCGCCGCACTGGGCTGACAGGAGGTATGGTCATGAGCGACCAAGAGATGGTTTCGTCATCGATCTCAGCCGAAACGCCCGAATCGGAAGACGACACCGTGCGCGTTCGCGCCAAGCAGAAGATTCGACGGCGCCGTCTGGGCATGGCCGCAATGGGCTGGGGCATTGCCGCGACCGCTACGGTATTTACCTGGTGGCTGGGCCTGCTGAATTTCAGCGCCGGTGAGGTCGTCGCTTTACTGATTCTGATTGGCCTTGCCCTGTTGAGTTTTTACCTGATCATTCGCCGCAACTGGAACCTGCGCCTGGCCGACCCCAGCCTGACCATGCCGCACCTGCTGTTCGGCGCTGTGATGGGGCTCTGGGTCATCAGTCAGGCCGACGAGGCGCGTCCGGCCCTGCTGCTGCTTTACGTCATGGTCATGTTGTATGGCCTGTTCGGGCTCAAGGCACGCCAATACCTGGCCTTGGCCATCCTCGCCTCGGGCGGGTTGGGCGTGATCGTAATCTGGGATCTGGCCTCGGATCAGTCCTATCGCGACGGGCAGCTGATCGTGATGGAGTGGGTTCTCTTTACCGCAGTGATGCTGTGGATGGCCTTTATCGGCAGCCACGTCAGCTCGCTGCGCGACAACCTTAGCCAACGCAATCGTGACCTTCGGCGGATCAGTCAGCGCATGAAGTACCTGTCCGAGCACGACCAACTGACCCGCATGCCCAACCGGCGCCGGCTGATGGAGCAACTCCAGCAGATGCTCGACAGTGCCGATAGAAATGGCGTCGCTTTCAGCCTGATAATGCTTGATCTTGACTATTTCAAGAGGATCAATGACCTGCACGGGCACGGCGTCGGTGACGAAGTGCTGGAACAGTTTGCCGACCGCGTCAGACTAAGCATGCGCGGCGGAGACCGGGCCAGCCAGGTTGATGAATCGGTAGCCGACATCGGCCGCTTTGGCGGTGAGGAGTTTCTCGCCGTCCTGCCGAAAACCGATCTCGACGGTGCCCTGCACGCTGCCCGGCGTCTGCTCGAACATATCTGCCAGGCACCCTTCTCAACCGCCGCCGGTCCGATCGCCTGCACGGCCTCGGCCGGGGTGGCCGAACACCTCCCCGGCGAATCGCTGGCCAGCTTGCTATCCCGCACCGACCAGGCCCTTTACCAGGCCAAATCGAACGGCCGTGACCGAGTGATGGCAGCCTCTCCAAAGTAAACCTGCCCCGCCAGACAGGCGAGGCAAGGCTATAGCGAAGGCGGCACGACGGTGAAATTGACCTTGGTCAAAACCGTGAAGCCTGCCGCAAATTAGCATTCAGGTGACGAAATCAGTCAGCGTCGATAGCGGTGCAAAAGACACAACTAGCCTGAACAGCGCCTGGCCTATGCAAGCAGACCGGCAAATGCAAATGGCACGAAAAATGCATAACTGAACCCGTAGACCGGAATCACCCCGGCCAATCGATCCCCGCCCCGGTCACGATGACCGACGGGAGCCAACACTAGCAAACGGAGCAAAACCATGAACATGAATATTCGCAACTCACAAGGCGGTTTCACCCTGATTGAACTCATCATCGTGATCGTCATTCTCGGCATTCTGGCCGCCATCGCGCTACCGCGCTATCTGGATCTGACTACGGAAGCCCGCGACGCCGTTTGCGATGGTGCCGTAGGCGCACTGCTTAGCCAGGCTGCAATTAATATTGCCGACCCGAGCATTGGAGGTTTCGGCACAGCCGGCACTCGCGAGGATGCTCGTGACGCGGTCATCGGTGATGGCTGGACCGCAGCTGATGGAACTGCCGATGGCATTATCGCAATTACCGTGGACGGGGATACACCGGGTCCGACCTGCTCGACCCCAGACCTGCAAGCCCTTGGCTTGACGACCGATTAATTAGCTTAGGTTAGGAAGCTAACGTGCAGAACCCCGCTTCGGCGGGGTTTTGTTTTACTCAAACACCTTGAATCTCAGACCGCACGTCGAGATTTGGATACACCGTCCTCAGAAAAGTTGCGCAACAACAAACTCGAACACTTCGTTTTCGTCGCCCACATCGGCATCTTCGAGAAAGTATGCCAAGGTGCTAACAATTGCTAAAAAACCTGTCCACAGTCGGGCGCTCTCCCGGGGCAGCTGCCCGCGTATAACGAACGCGGCAGTTGTTGTTGAGATTCCCCGTGCCCTGCCCGGCAAGCCTGAACTGACGAGGGCTGGAGCCACTCGCCGGCGTGACCACGTAGCCT
>SKKV01000031.1 GCA_007123575.1 Wenzhouxiangella sp. | reverse complement strand
TGCGGATGGCCGAGTTTGTCAGCGACACGCCGCTGCGGCGCTTCGGGCGTCCGGAGGAAGTTGCCGCCGTAGCCGTGCTGCTGGCCTCCGACGAGGCCAGCTATATGACCGGTTCGGAACTGAACATCGACGGTGGGATTCTGGCCGGTTCGGCGGTCAGTCCTTCGGTTTCAGAACATGACAATTGACACTGTTGATCGGCAAGGCCAGGCGTTACCCTTGATGTTTGCTGCACTGATGCGCTGATCCTGGGAGCCGGATCAGTGCCAGTAGTCTGACCATCAGTTGTCGGGCAGACTACCAGTTGGTGCGTACTTGATGGGAGTCAGGCACGATGCCGCAAAGCAACGAAAAGATTGATCGGCTGCGCATTCGCGATGACGACAGCCAGTCCGAAACCCGCTACTGGCCCTGGGTTGCCGGAATTTTTGCCCTGGGGCTGGCTGCCGGTTTCTGTGTCTGGTGGTGGAGTTCGCCGGGCCTGGCCGAGGTACGGGTGGTGGAGCCGCGTCAGGCCAGCACGGATGGTCAGTCGCCACGCAGCTCGGTGCTGGATGCCTCCGGCTACGTGATTGCCCGGCGTCGGGCGACGGTGTCGGCCAAGGTGACTGGCAAGATCGAAGAAGTGCTGGTTGAAGAGGGCATGGAGGTTGCTGCCGGTCAGGTGCTGGCGCGGCTTGATGATGCCCTGGACCGGGCTGAGCTGGCCCTGGCCCGGGCGCGGCTGCAGTCGGCCCAAAGTGCCGTGCGAGAGGTCGAGGTTTCACTGTCCGATGCGCGTCGGACGCTCAATCGTCGCAGCGAGCTGCGTCAGCGTGATCTGGCCAGCCAGTCCGATGTCGATGAAGCCGGCACGCTGGTCGAGCGACATGAGGCGTTTTTGCAGGCTCGCCGCGATGATGTGGCCATCGCTCGCCTGGCGGTCGAGCTGCAACAGCAGCGGGTCGATGAGCTGACCATCCGGGCGCCGTTTGGCGGCGTGGTTGTGGCCAAGGCGGCCCAGCCGGGCGAGATGGTCTCACCCATTTCTGCCGGCGGCGGCCATACCCGTACGGGCATCTGCACCATCGTCGACATGGACTCGTTGGAAATCGAGGTTGATGTCAACGAGGCCTATATCCAGCGCGTTTCGCCAGACCAGCCGGCTACCGCCGTTCTCGACGCCTATCCCAACTGGGAGATTCCGGCCCGGGTCATTGCCGTGGTTCCAACGGCCGATCGCCAGCGGGCGACGGTGAGGGTGCGGGTGGGTTTCGAGGAAACCGACGCGCGCATTCTGCCCGAGATGGGCGTTCGGGTCCGTTTTCTGGAGCCTGACCGGGCAGAGGCCGGTTCGCCGCCGGAAGAAAGGGCGGGGGTGTTACTGCCTGCCCGCGTCGTGCGGCGCGAAGAGGGGCGCAATGTGGTCTACGTGGCCGTGGATGGTCGCCTTCAGCGCCGGGGCGTGCAGGTGGCCGAGCGCCGTTCGGACGAAATCATGATCAGTGCCGGCGTTCGCGCCGGAGAACAGGTCGTCGCCGCAGCCCCGGAAGTGGCGCTGCGCGATGGCCAAAGAGTACGAATCATCAGAGGAGATGCGCCATGAGTGACGCAGCGGTGGCCGTAGCCGGCCTGACCAAGAGTTATCGCAAGGGCAAGGAAAAAGTCGAGGTGCTGCATGCCCTGGACCTGGAAGTGCCGGATGGCGACTTTGTTGCCCTGATGGGACCGTCCGGTTCCGGCAAAACCACGCTTTTGAACTTGATCGGCGGCCTGGATCAGCCGGACGCCGGTGAGATTCGAGTGCGCGGCAAGCACATCGAACGCCTGTCCGGGCGCCAGTTGGCGCACTGGCGTTCGCGCCAGGTGGGCTTTATCTTCCAGTTCTACAATCTGTTGCCGGTGCTCAGTGCGCAGCGCAACGTGGAGCTTCCGTTGCTGCTTCGGCGCATGTCGCGCAAGGAGCGGCGAGAACGGGCCCTGAACGCCCTTGAGATCGTCGGCCTGGCTGACCGCGCCAGCCACTACCCGCGCGAACTGTCCGGTGGCCAGGAGCAGCGGGTGGCGATCGCCCGCGCCATCGTCAGCGATCCTGCCCTGCTGCTGGCCGATGAACCGACCGGCGATCTGGATCGATCCACGGCCGAAGAAATTCTCGGCCTGCTCTCGGCACTCAATAGCGACCACGGCAAGACGATTGTCATGGTCACCCACGATCCGGCCGCGGCCGCCTACGCAAAGCGCACGGTTCACCTCGACAAGGGCCGGCTGGCCCGGGCGGCCTGACATGATCAGCCTGCATTTGATGCGCAAGAACCTGGGGCGGAAGAAGCTCCGCACCACCCTGACCGTGCTGTCGATCACGGTGGCGTTCATCCTGCTGGTGCTATTGCTGGCACTGAGCCGGGCGTTCACGATGGGCGTCGACATGGCCGGTGCGGATCGGCTCATTACCATGCATCGGGTGTCGTTCATTCAACCCTTGCCGCTGAGCTACGTCGCCCGGGTTGAGTCGGTCGAAGGCGTCACGGCGGTGACTCACTTCAGCTGGCTCGGCGCTTACTACCAGGACCCGCGTCGTCAGTTCGGGCTGTTACCCACCGACCTGGCCCGCTTCAGTGACGTTTACGATGAGTTCCAGATCGACCCGGACCAGTTTGCCGAGTTGCAGCGCAACCGCATGGGGCTGTTGGTAGGGGAGGCCATGATGGCGTCATTCGGGTGGGAGCTCGGTCAGCGGGTGCCGGTGGGCTCAACCATCTTCCCCCAGCACGATGGGTCTTATTCCTGGGAGTTTGACATCGTCGCCACGTTTCGCGGCACCGGCGGCGGTGGTGACGAGATGCAGGCCTACAGCCACTATGACTACTTCAACGAAGGTCGAGCCTTCTACCAGGACATGGTCGGCTGGATTGTGACCCGGGTTGAAGATCCCGACCGGGCCGAAGATATAGCGCGCGAAATTGATCAGCGCTTCGCAAACTCTCCGACCGAGACCAAGACATCCTCCGAGGAAGGCTGGGTCGCCGGCTTCGCCGCGCAGTTTGGCAATATTGGATTTATCGTCCAGGCCATTCTGGCCTGCGTGTTTTTCACCTTGTTGCTGGTGGCTGGCAACACCATGGCCCAGTCGGTGCGCGAGCGCACGGGCGAGCTGGCAGTGATGAAGACGGTCGGCTTTACCGACCGCCAGGTGCTTGTTCTTGTGCTCGGTGAAAGTCTGATGCTGGCCCTGGTTGGCGCAGGTCTGGGCACGGCACTTGGGTGGCTGTTCCTTGGCGGTGCGCGATCGGCAGTCGGCCAGTTCCTGCCTGGCCTGGCGCTGCCGCCGGGTGCACTGCTTACCGCCGCCGGACTGGCGGTGCTACTGGGTCTGGTCACCGGTTTGCTGCCGGCTATCCGGGCCATGCGCCTGAACATCGTTACCGCACTGGCGAGGAGATAAGGTCATGAGGCAAGTCATGGAAATTTCCCTGATGAACCTGCGCTCCATTCCGCAAAGGCTGGGCTCATCGCTGGTGGCAGTTATCGGCGTTGCCGGGGTGGTTGGTGTACTGGTTGCCGTGCTGTCCATGGCCAAGGGGTTCGAGCACACCTTGCAGGCTACCGGGTCTGAGGACAACGTGATCGTAATGCGCTCCGGCTCCACTTCCGAGCTGGACTCAAGCCTCAGCGGCGAGCAGGTCAACGTCATCGAGCAGGCACCCGGCCTATTGCGTGAGGACGGTCGCGGCGTAGTTTCGGCCGAGCTGTACGTCATGGTCGACCTGGAAAAGAAGTCCACCGGAACACAGGCCAACGTGCCATTTCGCGGCGTTGGCGAAAATGCCAGCCGGATTCGCGAGCGCTTTCAACTGGTCGAGGGCCGCATGTTCGAGACCGGTCGGCGCGAGTTGATTGCCGGCCGCGGCGCGGCCGACCAGTTCAGCGGCCTGGTGGTTGGCCAGACCCTTGCCTTTGGCCAGGAACGCTGGGATGTCGTGGGTATCTTTACCGTCGGTGGGTCGGCGGCCGAGTCGGAACTGTGGACCGATGCCGGCATGCTGCAAAGTGCCTACCGGCGCGGCAACAGCTACAACATCGCCTATGCGCGGTTGGCATCGCGTGATGACCTGCAGCAGTTCAATGACGCCCTGGAAGCCGATCCCAGAATGTCGGCGCGTGTGCAGCGTGAAACCGAGTACTTTGCCGAGCAGTCGGCTATCCTGTCCAGCTTCATCTCAGTGATTGGCTATGGCATAGCCGTGCTGATGGCCCTGGGCGCGGTGTTCGGCGCGCTCAATACAATGTACACGGCAGTATCCGATCGCACCCGCGAGATTGCCACCCTGCGCGCGCTGGGATTCTCGCGCCTGCCCATCGTGATATCAGTCATGGCCGAAGCCCTGGCCCTGGCATTGCTGGGTGGTGTGATAGGTGGTCTTATCGCCTGGGCCCTGTTCAACGGCTTTACCGTATCCACCTTGAATTTCGCCAGTTTCACCCAGGTGGTATTCGCCTTTGCGGTCACGCCCGGGTTGCTGGTGCAGGGCATCGCTATTGCGTTGATCATCGGTTTTGTCGGCGGGCTGGCGCCGGCGGTGCGGGCGGCCCGGCAGCCGATTGCGACGGCTTTGCGAGCTTAGGCCCGATGAAAAATTTTCACGAGTCAATGGGGAGTAATTGGTATGCCTAACACGATCAGAGTTCATCGCGTTCTCAGCGCGCCACCCGAGCGGGTTTACCGCGCTTTTCTTGAGCCCGAGGCCATTGCCAAGTGGAATGCGCCGCACGGCTTTGTTGCCCGTATCGATCATCTGGACGCAACAGAAGGGGGCGGCTACAAGATGTCGTTCGTCAACTTCAGCACCGGAACCGTTCACTCCTTCGGCGGCAAATACCTGGAGTTGGTCCGCAATGAGCGGATTGTCACCACCGATACCTTTGATGATCCAAACCTGCCTGGCGAGATGAGGATGACCTATACGTTCACCAAGGTCTCCTGCGGCACCGACCTGCGCATCACCCAAGAGGGACTGCCCGATGTCATTCCGCCTGAAGCTTGCCGCCTGGGCTGGCAGCAGTCACTGGATTTGCTGGCCCTGTTGGTGGAGCCGGATATATCCGATCAAGGTTGAATAGACTGGGGTAACGCTTCGATTGCGGTGTTCGGGACAGTTTGCAAACGATTTGGAGGTGGATCCTATGAACGCTCGACGCTTGATTTTCATGCCTGCATGCCTGCTGGCCGGTCTGGCTATGCTTGCATCGCCAGTTTTAGCCGAGTCGCCCCTGGATGATTTGCTGGCCGGGTTCGATGAGTCCACACCAGGCGTAATCATCGGAGTGGTGCGCGAGGGGGAGCTGGTTGAAACTGCCGTGGCTGGAATGGCTGATCTGCGCTTCCGTGTACCCTTGACTGAGGGCAGCCTGGCCAATATCGGTTCCACGGCCAAGCAGTTCACAGGCCTGGCGCTGGCGCTGCTGCATGATCGGGGCGAGCTGTCGCTGGACGATGATGTCAGACAATACATTCCGGAACTGCCCGATTTTGATTATCCAGTCACGCTGCTGCATCTGCTCAACCATACCAGCGGGTATCGTGAATTCATCAATACGGAAGCACTGGCTGGCGTGCGCATCGACAAAGGTGACTGGATGGATGTGGATGTCATTATTGCCACGGTCAGTCGACAGACCGAGCTGCAGAACGAGCCCGGTGACGAATGGAACTACAACAATACCGGCTACGGACTGCTTGCCGAGGTCGTGGCCCGGGTCACCGGCATGCCTTTTCAAGAGTGGGTGCTCGGCGAGATATTCGAGCCGCTGGGGATGCATCACACGCACTTTCGGCTCAATGTCGATGAAGTGATCGTTGGCGCCAGCACTGGATATACAGAGCACAATGGCCGCTACCTGGAAGCGCGCGACATTGGCGGCGCCCTTGGGGCTGGAGGCGTGTATACCACACTCGCCGACATGGCACGCTGGATGGCGCATCTGGGACGATTCGAGCTAGGTGGTGATCCGGTTCGCGACTTGATGGTGACCCCCTTTGGTGGTCATGGGAATCAGGCCACGGGCTATGGCCTGGGCATGGTCATTGATCGCTTCCGCGGGGTCAAACGCTGGCAACATGGCGGCGGCGATATCGGGCACTTGTCCGTGTTTGACTACTTCCCCGAGCATGATGTTGGCTACATGATCTTTGCCAATCATCATGGCATCGATAACGATTTCATCAGCGCCTTGGCAGAGCTGGTGCTAGGCGATCTCCTGGAGCCCGTAGCAGTCCCTGACGAGGATGTTGATAAGCAAGTCGAGGTCAGCCAATTGACTGAATTCAGAGACGAACTTTTCGAGCTTTATATCGGCCGTTATGAACTGGAAGCTGTTCCCGGTTTCATCCTGCGTTTCTTTCGCGACGACGACCGCTACATGCTCCAGGCCAGCGGTCAGCCTGCTTTCGAGATCAAGCCCGTGGCGGCAAATACTTTCACCCAGGACCAGGTTGGCGCTCGAATTGTCTTTCATGTCGATGACAACGACGGGGTGAAGGAGCTGACCTTGCACCAGGGCGGTGAGCATCGGGCCCTGCGGGTACAAGAGAATGATGAAGCCCCGGACTTCTCGCCCTATGCCGGGCGCTACTTGAGCGATGAGCTGGAATCCATCTATACCATTGTTGTCGCAGAATCCGGCCAACTCGAGCTTCGCCATCGTCGCTTCGAACCGATCGAGCTGCAGCATGCCAGCGCAGATTCTTTCACCGGCGATTTCCCAGTGCTCAGCGTGGACTTCGTACGCAACGAGGCCGGCCAGGTTACCGCCCTGAAAGCCGGCAATGGTCGAGCCCGAGATATCGTATTCGAGCGCATCCAGTAATCATTCCTTCAAATTCAAACGTAAACAGGGTAGAGAGTAAGGAAGTGAGTGGAGTGAGTCTGATGGTGAGAGACTTTCGCGTTTTGGCGTTCTTTCGTATTGCGGCGTTGATTTTGTATTTCGCCGTTGGTCCACTGCAAGCCGAGCGGGTCGACCTGGATTTCCAGTCCAGCGCTGGAAACTTGTCAGGTTCCTTGTTCCTGCCCGAAGGGGATGGCCCATTTCCTGCCGTGGTGTTTCTTGCTGGCTCCGGTGAACAAAGCTATCTCACCGGCTGGGAGGGCGAGCAGCGTTCCTGGTTCTGGCCGGAGCTGCAAGCATGGTTTGCCGAGCGTGGGCATGCAGTTTACGTGTTCGACAAGCCCGGTATCGGGCGATCCGAAGGCAACTGGCGCAAGCAGAACTTCGACGACCGCGCGGCCAATGCGCTCGCCGCCG
>SKKV01000067.1 GCA_007123575.1 Wenzhouxiangella sp. | reverse complement strand
CCAGCGACATTTGCTGTTCGCCGTCGCGGAAGCGCAGCGACTCGGTTACCGCGCCGGCCGGATCAGTCACCCGGACTCGGGTAATGCCGTCGCTCAGGGCGTCGATCTGGTACAGGGTGGTTAGCCCTTCGGCCGAGGTGAAACTAACCTCGTAGCCGTCTTCGTGGTCGACGCGTGCAAGACTGATGTGGCCGCCGTTGGGGCCCGTGTCGCCTACCAGGCGTCCGAGTGAATCGTAGGCAAACGCGTAGCTGCGATCAGCGGGGTCGGTAAAGCCGGTCAGCAGGCCGCCGTCGCCATAGATAAGACTCCATTGCTCCTCACCCGGCCGGGTCAGGCCGACCAGGTAACCGTCGGAATCGACCTCGAGCGCGGTTTCCTGGCCGAACGGAGCGATGATGCGGGTGGGCTGGCCATCGCCATTGCGCTCGATGGAGATCGTGTTGCCGTCAACATCGGTCATGGCCACGAGCCGGCCGTCATCGTATTCAAATTGCCAGGTCTGGGCGCCAGTCAGGGTGTTGAAGGTGCGCAGATGCCTGCCTTGCTGGTCGAAATGCCATAGTTCCCGGCCGCTGGGGGCCGCGACTTCAATCAGCTCGCGAGGCTCCATGCGGATGGTTGGAATGCGGTAAACGATGGGTTCAAAACCGGATTGAACCAAGAGCCCGTTGGGCCCGAATGCCATGGCGGTAGGCCCCATCGCCATCTGGCGGGCCGGCGCCAGGTCGGGCATTGCCTGGAAGACATCACCAGTGCCGGCTTCCAGCCAGAGGTTCCCATCCTCACCGATCGAGTAAATCACGTGGCGAGAAGCGTCGCCGATCAGGATCCGGCCATCGCGGTCGACCAGCACTGCGTGCGGGCTGATCCGCGCCTCCAGGGCATCGATCTCTGCCTGGATCGGGCAATTGCCGAAGCAGGCGTTGCCGATCCCGGCGACCACGTGCACGTGGCCTTCCAGGTCGATGCGCTGCACCCGGCCCACGTTGTAGTGCGCAATGTACAGATCACCTTGTGGGCCCAGGGCCAGCGACGGCGCAAATCCCATCGGGACTTCGTGGCCCGGCCCTTCGAACGGCGGCGTTATCGTGCCAGATTGCTGACCGTTGCCGGCCATGGTGCGCAGGATGCCGTTGGTGCCAATCCGGAACACGCCGCCGCCGATGCCGCCGCTGCTCTCACCGTCGGCGATAAAGACGGTGCCTTCTTCATCGACCAGCACGGCCGACGGATGATAGAGGCGGGCTTCAACAGCGGGGCCACCGTCGCCGCGAGTCTCCCAGTCGATGCTGCGGGCCTCGCTGCCGGCAAAGGTCTCGATCACGCCGTCGGGGCGAACGCGACGGATTCGATGATTGCGGCTGTCGGCGATATACAGGCTGCCGTCGGGGCCTAAGGCCAGGCCGTGCGGGCGGTTGAGCTGGGCCTCGGTAGCCGGTCCGCCGTCGCCG
This sequence comes from Wenzhouxiangella sp., assembly GCA_007123575.1. GTDB lineage: Bacteria > Pseudomonadota > Gammaproteobacteria > Xanthomonadales > Wenzhouxiangellaceae > Wenzhouxiangella. The sequence continues at coordinate 5,833 of SKKV01000067.1, read as the reverse complement.
CTCAGTCCGGCATTGTTGCCCCCGGCTACGGTCTGGATAATGCCGTTGGCGTCAATCCGGCGCACGGCATGGTTGTCGAGATCGGAGACGTAGAAGGATCCATCGGGTGCGGCGGCAATGCCCCAGCCTAGGCCTAGCCCGGCCTCGGTCGCCGGTCCGCCATCGCCGCTGCCGCTGTAGTTGAACAGCTGACCGGCGACTCGTGCCACGCGCTCGGTTCTGCTGCTGACAACGCGGGAGCCGTCACCGCGATAGATGACGCCGCCAGCGCGGTCGAGCAGGTGGTGACCGTCCAGCGTCCAACCGGCCAGGCCAAATCCTCGGGCGTCCTTGAGACCTGACACCGTCAAGTCGAAAAAGCGACTGACGGGTTCGCTGACGACAATGCGAGACACGATCGCGGGTTCGCAATCTGGATTGCCCATTCCCCACTCGGCGAACGGACAGTCACCGCCATAGGTGGTGTAGGTGACGGGCTGAAAATGACTGACTCGTACTCTGGCTTCCTGGTCACCCAGTAACCGCCTTCCGAAAACATCAAGGCCATCCCAGGCAAATTCAAAAACCTGGTTTGGTGACGGTGGGAAATCCTCAGTGAAGGTTTTTCCGCCGATCGATACGGCAACCTCAATCTTGCTGACGGCCTTGCCAATCTCTGGGCCACTGAGCGGAATCCGCAAAGCGGATTGGCGCCCTACAACTCGGTCGCTTCGGTAATTAAGGCGCAGGTTGGTACCTGCAACGGGCAAGGATTTACCCAGGACCTGCGATGGACACTCGATAATCGAGCCTTCTTCCTCGCAAGGATCCTGGGGCGGCCGGCGCAAGTCCCGAGGCCCCCGCCGGGGCGGTTTGTCGACCGGGCCGCGCTCTGTTCTCAAGTAATTGAAGTCCCAGGGGCTGAATCCCCGCAACGGCATCCGCCAGAGCTGCTCACCCGGTGAATACAGTTCGGCCAGCTGGGCGCGCTCGGCGTCGGTAAAGCCGAGCGCTTCAAGCTGGCCCGGGTCTTCGGCCTGGCCATCGCCGCTGGCGTCGATCACGGCCAGGTCGTTGTCGATGGCCAGAATTTCAATGACCCGGCCGGACGGCTCGCCGATCCAGGCCGCTCGATCCCGGTCATAGGTCCCGGACGGGACCAGGCTGCCGATTGCCAGACCAAGGTAGTTATCCAGGTAGTTGTAGACGGTCTGGTCGAAGTGAACCCGCCCGCCCGGTGCCTCATCGGCCGACAGTTCCACCGCGTAGGTGTAGGCCACGGTTCGCGGCAGCGGAGCCGGCATGGCGTCGGCGCCTGATGGCCCGACCGTGTATTCGGTGGCGCGTACGCTGATCGTGTCCAGGGTGACGGTGCTGCCATCGGCCAGGGTGGCGGTCACGCCCGTGCCCGGCGGGAACAGCAGGGTGTTGGTGCGCGGGCCATCGTCATCGCTGACCGTGCTGGCCTGGTGAACCTGAAAATCGTTGGCGTTGGCGGAAACGGCGGTGACCTGGTCGTCCAGTTCGATCAACACGACATCATCGACCACGGTCCAGCCTTCCCACCCTGGCTCGACCTTGCGCTGAGCGGGCAGCCTGCCCTCGAGCTGGTAATCCAGGGTCAGCACACCACCACCGTTGACCACCAGGTTGTACTGGCCATCGGCCCGGGAGAGGGTTTGGCCAAGCTCTGGGTGGTTGAGCACCCGGACCTTGACACCGCTCAAGCCTTGTCCATCACGATCAAGCACCTGGCCGGCCAGGATATTCGTTCGCCGTGGTTCGATGGTGCCGGGGGCGACGCCGATTTGCACCGGGCTGTCACCGGTGTAGAGAAATTTCGATGCCGAATACGGATCAGTGGGCACGGTCGGGTCCAGCTCGGGCGCGTCAATCACCGGCAACGGCGGCGTGCCGTTGTCGTCTTCAACCGTCACGCTGGCGCTGGCCGGTGACGGTGGCGCTGGGTCATCGCTGCTGGCGCTGACGGTCACCTGGTTGAGAATGACGCCCGGGGTATCCGGGGCCCGTACGTCCAGGGTGATGCCGTAGCTGCCCGGTGCCAGGGTGCCGGCTTCGCAGGTGACGACGCCTTTAGCGCTGGCGCAGGACAGCGGTGAGTCGGCGCTGATATCGAGGACGGTCACGCCGGCCGGCAAGTCGTCGGTCACGGTCACCTGCACGGCGCTGTCAGGGCCCAGATTGTCCAGGCTGATGAAATACTGGAATTCACCATCGACAGGCACGTTGCCGACCGAGGCAGTTTTTTCCAGGCGCAGATCGGCCTCCGCTTCCGGGTCGGGAACGCCAGTAACTTCCTCGAAGCGATCTCGAAACACCTCGTCGTCGCTGCCGTTATTCCCGGCCAGGGCCGACAATCCGGCCAGCGGCAAATGGCCATGACCGACGATCAGGGCCAGCGTCATGACGAGAGTGACCAGTATTGTTGAGCGCATCACGGCGTCCTCAGAGCGTTTGATTGCTGCCCCGAGCGTAGGCGGCAGGAGGCCTTGCCGCATGATGTTTTCATTACTTTTGCGTGATTTTTGCCCTCTGCGCGTGGCCTGTGCGGCTTTTGCGCATCGGAAAGCGATTCATTAGCCCGGCTGAATGTGATCTACATGCCTGCCGGGGTAATAGTGCCGATTGCTACGTCTGGAAGTCTTGTCGGGGCTTTTCGTTTGCTGGTATAATTCCACGGATTTGCTGGGCCGTGCATTCATTGGTGGCCTGTTGCGTCCGCGCTGTTGCTGGCGCCGGATCGGTCAAAGAGCAGCGCCCGGGTCGTGATCGAACAAGAATTTGCCAAGACGGTTGCCTGGCTTTTGCGAGTTCAGGCCATATTGGCTGCTTTGTGCGGGCTGGGCTTTGCCATGATTGGCGGACTGGCCTGGGCTCTTGCGGCCCTGATCGGCGGTGCCATAGGGGTGTTCCTGACCGTGCTGACTGCCATACGGGTGGGTCTGGCGCTGGGTCGGGACCCAAAAAGCATGGTTCGGGCGTTTTATCGCGCCATGGCGCTGAAATTTGTGCTCGCGGTGGTTTTGTTCGTCATCGTCGTGCAATGGTTCGCCGGTTACTTTCTGCCGGTTGTGACCGGATACGCAGCCACCGCGGTGGCTTACTGGCTGGCAATGCGCAAGATGGCGCACCTGCCGCTTTCGACTTCAGAAACAGAATAACGGGACGTCTCGAAAACGACCATGGCTAGCGGTAATCAGCAACTGGACACTGATGCACTGTCAAGCAGTGAGGTTGGGCAAGCCGGCGCCGCCGGCAACTCGGACATGCTCGCCCAGGTCGCCGAATCCGGCGGCTGGTGGGCGGAAACCAAGGCCCGCGCCAGTTTTGTCTGGAACGAGCAGGCCGATGCCGGCGCGTATGTGAATCACCACATCACCAACCTGCGCCTGCCCAAGGGCGCGGACCAGATGGACCCGTTCGTCTGGCACGTTGACACCATGCTGGTGTCTTGGGTGCTGGGTCTGTTTTTTGTCTTCTTCCTGTTCATGGGTGCGCGCCGCGCCACCGCCGGCGTGCCGGGCAAGCTGCAGAATTTTGTCGAAATGCTGGTCGATTTCGTCGAGAATTCGGTCAAGGAAAGCTTCCACGGACCGCGCAATTTCGTCGGCCCCCTGGCTCTGACCATCTTCGGCGTGGTGCTGTTGTGGAACCTGATGGACCTGGTGCCGGTGGACTATGTGCCGACCATCATGTACATCCTCGGCGCCGACTACTTCCGGATCGTGCCCTCGGCCGATATCAACGCGCCGTTCGGCATGTCGCTGACCGTGCTCGCCCTGATCATCATTTACAGCATCAAGGGCAAGGGCTTCGGCGGCTATGGCAAGGAGCTGTTCACCCATCCCTTTGGCGGCAATCCGCTGCTGTGGATTCCGAACCTGCTATTGAATATCGTCGAACTGATTGCCAAGCCGGTGTCGCTGGCCATGCGACTGTTCGGCAACCTTTACGCGGCCGAGCTGATCTTCGTGCTGATTGCCCTTTTGCCCTGGTGGATCCAGTTCATCCCCGGCGGCGCCTGGGCGATATTCCACATTCTTGTGGTGCCGCTGCAGGCGTTCATTTTCATGACGCTGACGATCGTGTACCTGTCGTTGGCTTATGAAGAACACTAGCCCGAGCAATCCATGAAATTACGCGCGCCCTCGCTAGTCTATTGTCCGCACAGCGGATTTTCCTCAGTCGGTCGTATGTCCCGATACGACGCTCCTTCGGAAAATTCACTGTGCGAACAATATCCTGCGCGATCATCGCGCGAATTCATGAATCGTTCGGGCAAACTTAAACCCTCGCTTTTCGCTCTACATCAAGTCATTTCTTAGGAGAACATCATGGAAGGTATTGAACTGGCCGGTCTGCTGGCCCAGATCCAGGCAAACACTGCCATCGCTGTCGGTCTGATCTTTGCTGCCGCTGCCCTGGGTACCGGTATCGGCTTCGCCCTGCTGGGTGGCAAGTTCCTGGAAGGCGCTGCGCGTCAGCCCGAACTGGCCGGTATGCTGCAGGTTCGCATGTTCATCATCGCCGGTCTGCTTGACGCGTTGTCGATCATCGGTGTCGCTTTCGCCGCGCTGCTGCTGTTCGCCAACCCGCTGCTGGGTGCCGTTCAGGGCGCAGTCGGCGGCTGATTGCCGACGACTGTCGACCAAGACTCTCAGACCTAAACAGACGCAAGGCTTCGTTATGCTACCGAGTATCTGGACAATCATCGGCCAGGCCGGCACCTTCCTGGTTTTCATCTGGGCGGTCATGAAGTTCGTCTGGCCGCCGCTGACCCAGGCCATGGAAGAACGGCGGCAGAAGATCGCCGAAGGCCTGGCTCAATCCGAAGAAGCCGAGCAGGCTCTGGACCGTGCCCGCGCCGAAGCCGAAGATGTCATTCGGCAGGCCCGTCAAAAGGCCGGTGAGATCATCGACCAGGCCAGCAAGCGTGGCAACCAGATCGTCGAGCAGGCCAAGGAAGAAGCCATTGGTGAGCGTGATCGCCAGGTGGCAGCCGCCGAGGCCGAAATTCGCTTAGCCACCAACCAGGCCCGCGAAGCCCTGCGCGAGCGTCTGGCTGAGCTGGCCGTGGCCGGTGCCAGCCGCGTCATCGAGAAAGAAATCGATGCCAAGGCGCACCGCGACATGCTCGACAAGTTGGCCGCGGACCTGTAAGCCATGCTGAGTCGGACAACATTGGCCAGGCCTTATGCCCGTGCCGCCTTCCAGGTGGCGCGGGATCGCAATGAGCTGACCCGCTGGAGCGAGGCGCTGGCGATTGCCGCGGCGATCTCGACCGACGCCGGCGCCAAACCCCTGCTGACCAACCCCAGGCTGAGCAGGGACCAGGTACTGAAGCTGTTTGCCGATATCGGCGGTGATCGTTTCGATAGCTCGGTGAACAATTTCCTGCATGTGCTGGCTACTTACGGACGGCTGGAGTTGCTGCCGGAAATCAGCGCCCAGTTCGAAGGTCTGCGGCGCGAGTCCGAAGCACGGGTGCATGTCCAGGTGACCTCGGCCCAGCCCATGGATGATGACGAGGCCAGCCGCTTGAGTGAGCGCCTGCGGGCCCGTTTTGGTCGCGAAATCGACCTCGATATTGAAGTGGATCCGGCCCTGATTGGTGGTGCTGTGATTCGCGCCGGTGATCAGGTGATTGATGGTAGCGTTCGCGGTCGGCTCGAGCGCCTGGGGCGCCAGGTCGCGGGCTAGCGTAGGAAAAAATGGCGGCAATGGGCCGCGTACTGAATTTTAGAATCCTTTAGGAATGCAAGCATGCAACAGACCCTCAACCCCACTGAAATTTCCGAGCTGATCCGCCAGCGCGTCGAGCAGTTCGAGGTCT
>SKKV01000076.1 GCA_007123575.1 Wenzhouxiangella sp. | reverse complement strand
GCCGTAGGCAAGAAGCGCCTGCCCGGAAACCGTTAAGCGCGTGCAGGTTGGAGGGCAGGTGCGGTTTGCCGTAGGCAAGAAGCGCCTGCCCGGAAACCGTTGAGCGCGTGTGGCCGGGGTCCATGTTGATTTGGGCTCCGAGCTTGGGCTTGTCACGAATTACGTGACGGCCCCCGCATACAATATGCACCATGAAGCATTGGCCGATATCATTCCTCATGCTGGCGTTCCTTCCGGCTTTCGGTGCTGAGCCCGTTACCGTTGTCACCTATGCCGATATTGCCGTCTATCTTGATCGCCAGGCTGCGGCCCGCGTGGAAAGCCTGGACGAGGCGCGCTTGTCGGCCCAGGTCAGCGCCACGGTCAAGCGCATCCCGGTCCGGCCGGGCCAGATGGTGGCGGCCGGTGAGTTGCTGCTGGAGCTGGATCCAGCCGATTACCAAATCCAGGCCAATGCCGCCCGGGCGCGCTTGGAGGCGGCCGACGCGGCACTTGACATGGCCCGGCTGCGGGTGGAGCGGGCCCGCCGCCTGGCGCCGCAGAACTTCGTGTCCGAAGACCAGCTCCTGGAAGCTGAAACCCGCTACCGCCAGGCTCAGGCCGAGCATGAAGGCGCCAGGCAAGAGCTGAGCGCCGCAGAGCTTGCCCTGGATCGCACCCGAATCAAGGCGCCGTTTTCGGCCGTGGTCACCGACCGCCTGATCGGTGTTGGCGCACTGGCTGCTCCCGGCACGCCGCTGCTGGAGCTGGTTTCGGTCGATGAGCTGGAAGTGGTGGCTGGGGTTTCGCCGGAACTCGCCGACGGCCTGGCCCGGGCCGAACCGGTGCGCTTTGAAAGCGGGGGGCGCAGCGAAGCGGTGCAGATTCTGCGCCTGGCCGCCGTCATTACCCGCGGCGGCCGCAACCGCCAGGCCCGCCTGGGTTTTGTCGATGCCAGTCTTCCGGCTGGCAGTGAAGGCCGGATTCGCTGGACTGACCCGCGCCCGGCGCTACCCGCCCAGTACATCGTGCAGCGTGACGACCGGCTCGGCGTCATGCTGCTGGCCGATGACAAAACCGTCGATTTTCTGACCTTGCCCGAAGCCGACAGCGGCCGCCCGCATCTGCTGGATCTACCCGGCGATACCCAGCTGATCGACGATGGCCGGCGTCGGGTCAGTCCCGGTCAGCGCGTCCGCATTCGCTGAACACCCATGCTTGAGCGCCTGTACGGGAATCACCCGCTGGCCAACGTGTTCATGGCCGTGGTCCTGGTCATGGGTATTGCCGCGTTCTGGCTGATGCCGCGCGAGCGCGATCCGGACATCAACTTCAACTGGATCAACATGTCGACGATTCTGCCGGGTGCCTCGGCCGAAGACGTCGAGCGCCTGGTTACCGACCCGCTGGAAGAAGCCATCGCCCGCCTGCAGGATGTGCGCTTCGTGGTGTCCAGCAGTCGCGAGAACGTGTCCAACATTCTCGTTCGCTTCGAGGAAATCTCGCAGCGCGATTTCGAACGACGCGTGGCCGATCTCCGGCGCGAGGTCCAGGCCATGGTCAATGACGAGCTGCCGCCGGAGGCGCGTGATCCGAGCATTGTCGAAGTGACAACCTCCAGCGGCTTTCCGACCGCCCTTGTGCTGGTGGTCGGGCAGGCCGATGACGACAATCTGCGCGCCCTGGCCCGGCGCACGCGCCAGGATCTGGAGCGTTTCAGTGCCGTCGATCAGGTCCTGGCTCAGGCCTTGAATGACCCGGAGCTGCAGATCCTGTTCGACCCCCACGCGCTGGCCGGCCGTGGCCTCAGCGCGCTGCAGCTGGCCAGCGCCGCCGCTGGTTGGTATCAGGATGTGTTTGCCGGCCGCCTGCATACCACCGACGGCCAATGGCTGATCCGTGCCGAGGGCAGCAGCATTGATCCCGGCAGCCTGGCCGGCATGACCTTGTCGGCACCGGCCACCGGCGAGGTGATCCGCTTTGATGAAGTTGCCCGCCTGCGTCTGGGCGCAAGCATTCCCGAACAGTTGGTGGCGCTGGAAGGGCAGCCGGCCATCCTGCTGTCGGTCAACAAGCGGCCTGGGTCCAACACGCTCAACCTGATTGCGGACCTGAACGACTACATCGATCGGCGCAACTCGGTCCTAGCCGAGCAGGGCATGGGTTTGGTCCTGGCCGACGACCAGACTGTGCCAACGCGCGAAGCAATCAGTGTGATGAGCAACAATGCCGTGGTCGGCCTGCTGCTGGTGCTGGCTGTCTGCTGGTTGTTCCTCGCCACACGCATCGCATTGCTGGTCGGCGTCGGCCTGATTCTGTGCGTTGCAGGTACCTTTGCCGTGCTTTATGCCTTCGGCTTTACCCTGAACATCACCGTGCTGTTGGGCGTGGTCATCGTGCTCGGTATGCTGGTGGATGTCTCGGTAGTCATCGTCGAGGCGATTTACTACCGGCTGCGCCTCGGCCAGCCGCCGCTGCGGGCCGCTACCCGTGCCCTGCGCGAAGTCGGTATTCCGCTGACGGCTTCGGTTTTGACCACCATCGCCGCCTTTCTGCCGCTGATGTTGATGCCGGGCATCGTCGGCAAGTTCATGTTCGTGGTTCCCTTCGTGGTAACCGTTGGCCTGCTGATTTCGCTGGTGCAGGCGTTCTGGGTGCTGCCTACCCAGGTCGTGCACAGCCATTACCGACCGGCTGCCACTGGGCATTGGCGCGGACGCTTGACTCGACGACTTCGCACCCGCTATGTCACCGCCCTGGTTCACGTGCTGCGCCGGCCAAAACGTTACCTGGCAATAGCCGGCCTGGCCTTTGCCCTGGCTCTGGGCGCGGTTTTTGCCGGTCTGGTCCGACTGGAGTTCTTCGCCTTCGATCCGATCAGGCTGTTCTATGTCCAGGTCGACATGCCCAGCGATGCGTCGCTGGAAGACACCTTGCGCCAGGTCCAGCGCGTTGAGCAAAGCGTGCGCGCCGGCCTGCGCGAGGGTGAGGCACGCAGTGTGGTTGCCTTGTCCGGCGGTCAGTTCACCGATGTCGAACCGCTGTTCGGTGATCAGTACGGCCAGGTCATTGTCTCGCTCAACCCGGCCAACGGTGGCCGTACGGTCGATGCCATCATTGATGGCATGCGCGAGGACGTTCTGGCCACGCCGATCGACGGTCAGATCGCTTTCTTGCAGATTTCCGGCGGCCCGCCTACCCAGCAGCCGATCAACGTCAAGGTGCGCAGCGATGACTTCGATGAGCTCAGAGCCGCAACCAACCGTCTGCGCGAGCTGATAGCCGAGTTGCCCGGCGCGCGCGACATCACCGACGATCGCGTGCCCGGTCGCTCGGAACTCGTCTTGAGCCTGGATCGGGAAGCGCTGGTTCAGGCCGGGCTGGAGCCTGCTGCCCTGGCCCGACTGCTGCGCCTGCATGTCGACGGTGAAATCGTCGGCTTTACCCGCCAAGGCGGTGATCGTTACGAACTCAGAGTCAAGGCCGAGCGTGAGCGTCCGCGCGATCCCGGCGCGGTGCTGGATGACCCCGTCATCCTGCCCAACGGCGTGCAGACTTATCTGGGGGCGCTGGTCCAGGCTCGCACCGGCGAAGCTCCGGGTGTCATCCGCCACTACAACCTGCGGCGCACCATCACCATCGAAGGCGATATTGATCGTCAGATCACCAACACGGTAGAAATCAACCGCCGCATCGAAGCAGCCTGGGAAGATATCGCGGCCGAGTTCCCAGGCGCTGACCTGGACTTTTCCGGCGAGCTTGACGACATCCAGGAATCTCTGGAAGCCATGGCCGTTTTGTTCATGCTCGGCATCGGCCTGATCTACCTGATTCTGGCCACCCAGTTCAAAAGCTACTTCCAGCCCTTCCTGATTCTGCTCACCGTACCCATGGCCTTTACCGGCGTGGTGTTCGGTTTGTTGCTTTCAAACAATCCGCTGAGCCTGTACACCATGTACGGCATCATCGCCCTGGCCGGGATTGCGGTGAACGCCGCCATTGTGTTGATTTCGGCCGCCAATCAACGCCTGGCAGCCGGAATGCGCCCGCTCATGGCCACCGTCTTCGCCGCCCGCCGCCGCGTCATCCCGATCCTGATGACCACCGCCACCACCATCGCTGGCCTGCTGTCGCTGGCCCTGGGGCTTGGCGGTCGTTCCCTGCTCTGGGGCCCGGTCGCCGTCACCCTGGTCTGGGGCCTGACCGTCTCCGCCCTCCTCACCCTGTTCGTCATCCCCTTGCTCTACCGCCTGTCCATGCGCACCCGGCATTAAAAAGAATTGGAAACCACCGAAGACACCGAAGGCACCGAAGGTATTCCGAGGGTTGAATTCGGTGTCTTCGGCGTTTTCGGTGGTTTCAAGGTTTTTCTTCTTTGCATCCGCCACCTTGCTACGACTGCACGGCGCTACACTGGCCCAATGAATCAACAAGGCTCAACTCCTTGAACCGCGCAAACGTCTTTAACCCATTCCTGCCGCATCGCCCGAGTCAACGGCTTGCGGTGCTTTTCCTGGCTACCCTGCTACTGGGTGCCACACCGGCAGCCGCTTTGACTACCGATGGTGCCGATGCGGTGTTTTCGGACGTTCGCCCGGCGCTGCTGCAGATTCGCACCGTGGTGGGGCCGGGTGAGCAGCAAAGTTCGATCGGCTCCGGCTTCCTGGTCAGCGCCGATGGCCTGGCCATTACCAACTACCACGTCGTTGCCCAGCACGCTCTGGAGCCGGGTACCTACCGTCTGCAATATCGCGAGCCGAACGGCTCGCGCGGCGATCTGGAACTGTTGGCCATCGACGTGCTCAGCGACCTGGCCGTGGTCCGGCGCGCGCGCTCGACCGATGTCTACCTGGAATTCGATGCCCTGGCGCTGACCGACGCCATGCCGCAGGGAGAGCGCCTGTTTGCCATCGGCAACCCCATGGATATCGGCTTTACCATCGTCGAGGGCACCCATAACGGCAGGGTCGAGCGCAGTTTTCTGGAACGCATCCATTTCTCCGGCGCGCTCAATGCCGGCATGAGCGGCGGACCGGCCCTGACTCGCGACCGCCGCATCGCCGGGGTCAATGTCGCCCGCATGGGTGGCGGCCAGTTGATCAGTTTCCTGGTCCCGCCGAGAAAGGCCCAGGCCCTGCTGGACCAGGCCCGCAACGGCCAACCCATGTCGCTGGATGTGGTCAAGGACAACATCGCCCGCCAGGTGCTGAGCTGGCAGGCCGGCCTTTTCGAAGAGCTTGATGAAGCGCCGCGCGAGCCGCTGGACATGGGTCGCTACCGGATCAGCGAGCCCGATCTGCCTTGGTTAAGCTGCTGGGCCGGCACCAATCGCCATGCCCGGCCGCGGCCACGGGTATATGTCGACACGACCCGCTGCAGCGCCCAGAGCCAGCTGTTCATAGACAGTCAGCTCAACACCGGCGCCTACTCGCTGGTTCATTCCCATATCATCAATCAGGATTTGAACGCGGTCCAGTTCGCCCACCACTTGAGCAGTCTGTATGCGCCGGAAACGCACTTGCATTTCATGACTTCGCGCCGCCTCACCGCTGCGCGCTGCCACGATGAGTTCGTCAGCTCCGCCACGCCCGAGGCCGGCCCCGAGCTGCGCGTGCTGTGGTGTGCCCGTGCCTACCGCGAGTTTGACGGTATTTTTGATATCGACGTATCGGTGGTCACCCAGGATTCGTCTTCCGAGGCTCTGGTCTCGCGGCTGGAGATGAAGGGGGTAAGCTGGGAAACCGGTACCCGCCAGGTCCGGCGTCTGATCGAGAATATGCAATGGGCGATGTAGTCTTCATTGAAGAGATCGGCCGCTATGGTCGGGTCAGCCAGCGCCACCGCCTTAGCCTGCCGGAGGGCGCTTCCGTGCAGATCGGCCGAGCCTTCGATTGCGATGTCATTCTGGACGACCCGCACGTGGCTGTCCGCCACGTCATGGTCGCGCGCGAAGATGACGGCAGCCTGACAGTGTCCGACCAGGGCAGCGTCAACGGCCTGCGTATTCCCCACCAGCGCGCGGCGGTTGACACACTGCACATCAATTCCGAAAACGGCTTTGGCGAATTTCTGATCGGCCGCACCCGCCTGAAAATCTATGCCGGTGCACCAGAGCTGGCCGCTGAACTGCCGCTGACTGGTCAGCGCGGCCTGTGGCCCGTGGCAATTGCTGCCGCGTTCGCCGCCCTGGGTCTGATGATCCTGTTCGAGTGGCTGCAGGTCAGTTCGGAGTTTCGCTTGACCGCCCAGCTTGGCGAGGTCACGTTCGTCACCCTGGTCCTGCTTTTCTGGACCGGACTCTGGTCCGGCGCCTGCCGCCTGTTCCGGGGCCAGGCCTTGTTTGCAACCCATCTGCTGATTACCGCATTGGCCCTGGCTGCCAGCCTCGTGCTTTACTGGCTGGTTCCTCTGCTTGCCTACAGCCTGTCGCTGTCCTGGCTCACAGCCATCGAGTACACCATTGTCTGGCTGGCCATTGGGGCGGCCGCCATCCTGCACCGGCGCGTCATCGGTCCCAACCACGGTCGCCTTCAGGCCGCCATCGTCGTCCTGATCGTTGCCCTGGGCATGAGCCCTGAAACGGTTCGCACCCTCTGGCCCGAACCCGGTTTCGAGCGCAGCCACTACGTCCGAGTCCTCCAGCCCCCGGCCGTGCGCATCGCCAGCGCCCAGCCCGTAGACCAGTTCCTCGCCGACCTCGACACGCTGCGACCGACCCTGGAAGCAGCGCGCGATCAACTGGACCGCGTCGTGCCCGATGCTCCGGATCCTGATGACTTGGTGGATCCCCAGGATTGAGCTTTTCGTGCCTGAACCTTGGGGGAGTGCCTTGGGTCGGTCGGGCTTGGGGTGGTTGGGAGATGCATCGGGTGGTACCAGCCAGCTCGTGGCCTGACCGGGTGAGCGGCTTTTTCGATATTTGATAGGGCAGTGGCCTTGGGGGCGGTAGGGTTTGTTCTGACGTCACCGTTGGTTCTGCGCTTTCGGTCTGGCTTGGTAGGAGTTCAATAGTTTGGGGCGGGGTGGGTGCAGATTTCCGCACCCGGTCAGGCCGCGATCTGACAGATACCACCCGCTGCGAGAGACATGGGGTACGTTTCGCTTCGGCGACTCTCGCGTAGCTCACCCTCGCTGGCAAACGGCATGATCCGGAAAGAGGTTTCAGCCTCAGGGCGAATTTGTCCTCCGTTGATTCTGTTGAACAGCCAATGAGTTAGCAGTTATTGCTGGACAACCGTGTGTCACTCCAGTATAAAGGCTGCATGAACGCAACGATTTTCCAGGGTCAACAGCTATCGGAACTGGCATTGCGCCCGGTGAGGCGCGGCGAGCAGGCACGCTATCGAGCGCAAATGG
>SKKV01000102.1 GCA_007123575.1 Wenzhouxiangella sp. | reverse complement strand
GGCCTCGCCCTGCACGCACTGGGCACGCGGATGCGCGAGCTGGATGAGGCAGACCGGAAAATCGAAGTCCTGCAGGCTGAGCTGTCCAGACGCGCTGATTGGGCCAGGCGTCAGGAACGCTTGGCTGACGATCGCACCCAGTGGGCGCGATCACTGGAGGAGTCACTGGAACAGTCGGACCGGGCGTTGGCCCGTTTGCAGTCCGAGTTTGATGAGAGAACTCGGTGGGCTCATGCACTGAATGAAGCCCTTGAGCAGGCACGGGCCGATCTGGAAGAGCGTGAGCAATGGGGCCGGGAACAGGCGGCCTTGGCTAAAGAGTGGGCCACGTTGCTTGCCGAGCGGGACGAGCAGCTCGGTGTCTTGGAGGATGAACTATCGGCATTGCAGCAGCAGTTGCTGCTGCGCACAGCCGAGCTGACGCGTTTGCAGACCGAGCGCGATGAGCTGGTTCACAACCTCGACCTGGCCCGGCACCGCGCCGATGCCCTGCAGCTGCACCTGGACCTGGTGCTGAACAGCCGCTCGTGGCGCTTGACCCGGCCGATCCGCTTTGCCGCCCGCCTGGCTCGCAAGCTGCGCGACCGGCGCGCCTGGAACCCGATCAAGTGGCCCGGACTTGTCCTTGAGCTGGTTGCCAACCTGCGCCGGCACGGCTGGTCAGCCACCCTGTCCCGGCTGCATCAGCAGCCAGTGCCGAGCTTGGCACCGACGCTGCCCGCGGTCGAACCGGAGCCCGTTTCGTTGCCTGAGAAAGCCCCGGAGCCACCCGCGCTGGCCGATCCGGTTTGCCTGCCGCGCGTGGACTCGCCCCAAGTCAGCATCGTGATTCCGGTCTACAACAAGGTGGAGCTGACCGCGGCCTGCTTGAACAGCCTGGTCGAGTACCCGGCCTCGGTCGATGTCGAAGTGATCGTGGTTGATGACTGTTCCAGCGACGGCACCGCCGACTACCTGGCCGACTGCCAGGGCCTGACCGTGCTGCGCAACGCCGGCAATGCCGGATTCATCGATAGCTGCAATCGCGGCGCTGCCGCCGCCAGCGGCGAGTTCCTGGTGTTTCTGAACAACGACACAACGGTCACCGAGGGCTGGCTGGAGGCCTTGCTTTCGCCGATGCAGCGAGATCCCTCGGTTGGCATTGTTGGTGCCCGTCTGGTCTACCCCGATGGTCGCCTGCAGGAGGCCGGTGGGCTGATTTTCAGCGACGGCAGTGGCTGGAACTATGGCCGTGGTGATGATCCCGATCTGCCCCAGTACAACTTCCTGAGCGAAACCGACTACGTGTCCGGCGCCTGCCTGGCCATTCGCCGCCAGGAGTTTGAGCACCTGGGCGGTTTCGACACCCGCTACCGTCCGGCCTATTACGAGGACACCGATCTCTGTTTCCAGGTCCGGGCCAGCGGCCGCAAGGTCGTATATCAGCCGGCCGCGACCATCGTCCACCATGAAGGTGCCACCTCCGGCACCGATGAGTCCAGCGGGGCCAAGCGCTACCAGGCCGTCAACCGCGACAAGTTTCGCGAGCGCTGGGCCGAGCTGCTGGCCGATCATCCGCCGGCCGAGCCGGATTTCGAGCGCGCTGATCCGGTTCGTCACCTGCGCTACCGACGGCTGCCGCGCCGCCTGCTGCTGATAGATGCGGTCACGCCGCAGCCCGATCATGATTCGGGCTCGGTTCGCATCGTCGCGGTCATGGAGCTTTTTCGCGACTTGGGTTACCAGGTCAGCTTCATGCCGGAGAATCGCCTGCGCGTGGCCGGCTACAGCGAGCGCCTGCAGCAGGCCGGGATCGAGGTGCTGTGCGCACCCCAGGTCAGCCTGCTGGAACCCTGGCTGAAGCAGCACGGCTCGGATCTGAATCTGGTCATCGTCAGCCGCCACTACGTCCTCGCGCCCCTGCTGGAGCAGCTGCGGCAATATGCACCGCAGGCGCGGCTGGTGTTCGACACCGTGGACCTGCATTTCTTGCGCGAGGAACGCGAGGCCAAGGTCACCGGCTCGGCCGAGATTGCCGAGCAGGCAGCCGCCACCCGCCGCCAGGAGCTGGCCCTGGTTGAAGCCAGCAATATCGCCTGGGTCGTCAGCCCGGTCGAGCAGACCTTGCTCGCGGAGCTGGTGCCGGAGGCTGATGTCCGCATCGTTTCCAACATCCACACCGTACACGGTACTGACCATGGCTGGGAAGACCGCCACGGACTGCTGTTTGTCGGCGGATTTCAGCACCTGCCTAACGTCGATGCCGCGCGCTGGCTGGTTGAGGAAATTTTTCCGCACGTCCGGGCGGCCATTCCCGACATCGAGCTGCACCTGATCGGCAGCCGGATGCCGCCCGAGATTCGTGAAATCAATACACCGGGCGTGCTGGCGCATGGTTTCGTCGAGGATTTGCAGCCATTTCTTGATCGCTGCCGGGTGTCGGTGGCTCCGCTGCGCTACGGCGCCGGCGTCAAGGGCAAGGTCAACCAGGCCATGGCCCACGGCCTGCCGGTGGTGGCCACCGAATGCGCTGCCGAGGGCATGTTCCTACGCCATGGTCATGACGTGCTGCTGGCCGATTGCGCCGAGGATTTCGCCGCCGAGATCGTGCGTTTGCACGAAGACGCTGAACTCTGGCAAGCCATTTCGACGGCCGGAATGGCTAACGTGGAAAGATACTTTTCGCGCGCGGCTGCGCGGCGGGTCTTGGCCGCCTTGGATAGTGAAATCAGGGCACGGGACGCCTGAGCAGGCCTTCGCGCAGGCCGCTGAGCATGGCCCGCATGTTTTGCCAGCGCGGCGCCACCAGCAGGCTGAACCAGGCAAGCTTGGCGCAGGCGCGCAGCAGGTCCTGGATGATCCAGGCCATGGGTGCCTGGCTACGGTAGAGAAAAACCCGGTTGCGCATCATCGTATAGAGGCGTTCGGGGCCGTGATGGCGGTAGGCAAAAAGCCGTCCGGCAACGGCGTATTGGCGCTGGCCAATGGCGTGCTCCAGCCAGGTGTCGAAGCAGCCCAGGATGGTGAAGCCGGCCCGGCGCGCCCGGAAGCACCACTCCAGGTCGATGTTGTCGATAAACCAGTCTGATCGCATCGGACCCACGCTTTCCCAGCAGTCCAGGTTGATCAGGCAGCCCGAGGTGATCAGGAAGTCGCAGGCCACCGAACCTTGGTGGCCGCGCAGTCGTCGGTTGAACGGCAGGCGAAAACGCACGAACGGCGCGGCCTGGCCATCGGCCTGATCGCGTATCACTGGCCCAACGGCGGCAACCTTGTGCCCCTGGCTGACGGCCTGGTGCAGGCAGTCGAGTAACCTGGCGACCATGTCGCCGGCCGGCAGGCTGTCCTGGTCGAGCAGCAGGACCTGCTTGCAGCCGCTCGCGGCCAGCGCCGCCACGCCCTGGTTGATGGCCGCGGCCACGCCCAGGTTGGCGCCTGGTTCGATGATCTCAGCCGATGGGATCTTGAGCTCGGCCGCTGGCTGGCTGTTGTCAATGACCAGCAGCTTGCCGACCTGCCTGGCGACTCGATCGCCGAGTGCCTCGACCTGCCCGGCGTCGGGGTGGTAGGCAATGATCAGGGCCCCGATGGTGGCGGTCATGACGATTCCAGCGGTCTCTTGGTCTTGAGCATAATGCGCAGCAGGCGCAGGCTGTTCAAGCGTCGCAGCGGTCGGATGGCGCGGCGCTTGGCCGGTAAATGGCGCAAGGCGTGGCGAAACTCCGGCAGCAGATGGCCGCCCAGCATGCCTTGTCGCCAGCCCGGTGTTTCCGCGGTCTGGGTGCCGGTGGGGGGCTGGTTGACCTGGCCGCTACCCGGCCGCATCCTGGCCCGCAGCTTGTTGAAAACCGATGAGCTGATCAGGCGAATGATTTGCCAGGCAAATACGAAAGCCCACCAGGCCAGCAGCAGCGGCGGCAGGTTCTTGCCAGCTACCCAGATCTGGTTGCGCCAGGCGCGGGCGGCAACGGTGCGATCGGCCGTGTCAGTCGATGCGCCGCGCTTGTGATACACCACCGCATCGGGCAGGTACAGGCAGCAATGACCGGCAACCTGGGCCCTGAGATCCAGGTCCACGTCTTCAAACACCAGGAAAAAGTCTTCGTCGAACAGGCCGATATCATCGAACAGGCTGCGCCGGTAGATGGCGGCGCCGGCGCAAGCGCCAAACACCCAGGCCGGCTCGGTATGTGCGTCTGCCGGCTCGCCGGCCCCGATGTTGAAACCGGTGCCCGTCAACAGGGAAAAATGATCGCCGGCCGAATCAATCGGATGGGGCGGATCGAATGTCAGCATTTTGCTGGCCGCAAACGAGGCTTTTGGATGCTTGTTTAAACCCCGACGAAGCTGTGCAAGCCAGTCTGGCGCGGCGCGGGTGTCGTTATTGAGCAGGACGATCAGGGGCGCATGCGTGGCCCGGATGCCGGCATTGACCGCGGCCGAAAAGCCATGGTTGGCGTCGAGCTTGATCAGGCGAACCCAGGGATAGCCTTGCTCCAGCAGTGCGATGGAGTTGTCGGAGGAGGCATTGTCGACCACGACCACCTCGGTATCGGTCTGACACTGGAGTTTCAGCGAGTCCAGGCAGTCGACCAGGTGATCGGCACCATTCCAGTTTGGGATGATGACGCTGACCGATGGCTCTGTGCTGCCCATGGCTACTTGAGCCGGCGGGCGTTAATCACGCTGCCGATGGCCTGCAGGCGGCTGAGCAGAGAGGCGAGCTGGTCAAAGTCGCTGACCTGGACGGTGAGCTCGATGCGCACCTGCTCATCCTGGTCACTATGGCCAGCGTTCATGGCTGAAACGTTGACGCCCTCGCTGGCCAGGAGCTGGCCGATATCCCGGATCAGCTCGCGCCGATCCCAGGCTTCGATCATGATCCTGGCCGGGTAGCGGCTGCTGGACCGCTCTGCCCAGCGCACCTCCATGATCCGTTCCGGATGCTGATTGCCCAGGTTGATGAACTGGCGGCAGTCCTGGCGGTGAATGCTGATGCCGCGGCCACGCGTGATGTAGCCGCCGATCGGGTCGCCGGGGACCGGCTGGCAGCAGCGCGAAAGCTGGTAGAGCAGGTTGCCGACGCCCTCGATGCGAATATCGTCGCGGTCGCGCGCCTGCGGGGCTGTCTTCTGCACCGCCAGGGTGGTGGGGGCGCTGGCCTGGGCATGCAGGCGCTCGACCGCACCGGCCAGCTGGCCGGCGGTCAAATCGCCGCTGCCAACCGCGACGAGCATGTCATCGACGCGCTTGAAGTTGTAAACCGAAAGAATTTTTTCCAGGTCGGCCGGGTTCAGTTCCAGGCGCTTGAACTCGGCCTCCACCGTTTGCCGGCCGGCGGCCAGGTTGTCTTCGTAGTTGGCCTGCTTGAACCAGTGGCGAACCTTGGAGCGGGCCCGCGCGGTGCGGATGTAGCCCAGTCGAGGACTCAGCCAGTCGCGTGAAGGGCGTGCTTCCTTGTTGGTCAGGATTTCGACCCGGTCGCCGTTTTTCAGCGGCGTGGTCAGGGGTACGATGCGACCGTTGATTCGTGCGCCGCGGCAGCGGTGACCGACTTCGGTATGGACCAGGTAGGCAAAGTCCAGCGGAGTGGCGCCGGCACTGAGATCCTTGACCTCGCCCTTGGGTGTGAGCACGTAAACGCGGTCTTCGCTGGTGGCGTTCTGAAAGCTTTCCAGCAGGCTGCTGTCATCGTCGGTATCCAGGCCTTCGAGCAGCTTGCGCATGGCCCCGATTCGCTTCTCCAGGCTGGCATTGCGCGGCCCGCCTTCCTTGTAGCGCCAGTGCGCGGCCACGCCGAGCTCGGCGTGTTTGTGCATGTCATGGGTGCGGATTTGCACTTCGACTACCCGCCCCCTGGAGCCGGTGACTGCCGTGTGCAGGGACTGGTACAGGTTGGCCTTGGGGTTGGTGATGTAATCGTCGAATTCGCCCGGTACCGGCTGCCAGTGGGTGTGAACCAGGCCCAGGACCGTGTAGCACTGGGTTATGTCAGTGACGAGCACCCGCACCGCGCGCACGTCGAACAACTCATGAAAGTCCAGACCCTTGCGCTGCATCTTGCGCCAGATCGAGTAGATATGCTTGGCCCGGCCGCTGATATCGGCCTGGATGCCGGCTTCGCCAACCACGGTCCGCAGTTTCTCCATGAACTCGGCGATAAACGCTTCGCGGTCGCTGCGGCGCTCGGCGACCAGGCGCCGGATGTTCTCGTAGGTGCGCGGCTCCATGTAGCTAAAGGCCAGGTCTTCCAGCTCCCACTTTAGCTGCCAGATACCCAGCCGGTTGGCCAGCGGTGCGTGGATCAGCTGCGTTTCCCGGGCCAGCTGTTGGCGTGTCTCCTGTTCCAGCCTTGCTGCCATGCGCAGGCGCGCCAGTTGCCAGGCCAGGGCAATCAGCACCACCCGGACATCGGCCACCATGGCCAGCAGCAGGCGGCGCAGGCCCTCGGCCCGGGCGCTGTCGTCAGGCAGGTAGGTGCGTCCGAAGTAGTTCAGGTCGGCAAGCTGGCGCAGAATTTCTGCAACGCCTGCTGGCAGGGTCTCGGTGAGGTCGTCGGCGATACCGGCCTTTTCCACGGCCAACGGCAGCAGCAGGGTTGCGGCCACCGTTGCTTCGTCGGGATGCAGGCTTTCAATGCACGACAAGGTGCCGGCAATCAGGCTGACCTGGGCAGGGTCAACACGGTTTGTAACGACATCGGCGATTTTCAGCAGCCCTTGCCCATACTCGCCGTTGGCATGCTGGCTGTAGTTGCTTAACCAGGCGCGCAGTGCTTGCTCTGCTGAGTCCTTGGGCATGGCGGGTGGTCGGCGCCCAGATGGCAGGCGCCGACTGTTTAGGTCAGTGCCTAATCACCGCCGTGCGCCTCAAAGGCGTCGGAAAGGCCGCCGGACAAAGGCTCGCGAATCAGGGTGATAGCCGGGTTATTCCAGACAATCACGCCATCGGCAGGGGCATCATGGGTGAAGGTCAGTGACCAGTCCCCTTGGTCCGCCGTGCCGGCGGGGAAGGCCTGGACGATATCGCTTACACAGTCACTGGTGCAGCCGTCGGCAAAACCCCAGGTGGAGCCGCTGATTTCGGCTTGCTCGCTGGCACCTGCCGGCGGCACGATCAGCAGGCGGGTCTGATCGGGCGTCGCGGAGCCGAAGGTGCCAAATCCGCCTGAGAAAACCAGTGCAGTCACCACGCCGCTGCCTGCCGTTTCTACCTCCAATAGCCGATTACTGGGGTCATTATCCAGTCCCATGTTGACGCCAAGCGAGTAGCTCGAGTCCAGCACGCTGGCTCGCAGCTGGTAGCCGCCGCCGCTTTGATCAACACTCAGATCGGTGAAGGTCGCGATACCACCGACAACTTGCGCCTCAAGGCTTCCGGACAGCTCGGCACCAGC
>SKKV01000032.1 GCA_007123575.1 Wenzhouxiangella sp. | reverse complement strand
CCATCAACCTCGTCGGTCAGCAGGGGGAAGGTCAGCGTAAAACAGGTTCCCTTGCCATGTTCGCTGCTGACTGTCAGGCTGCCGCCCATCAGCTCGGCAAAGCGTTTGGAAATGGTCAAGCCCAAGCCGGTGCCGCCAAACTGCCGGGTGGTCGAGGAATCGGCCTGGGTGAAGGCCTCGAACACCTTTTCCAGCTGCTCGGAGGTCATGCCGATGCCGGTATCGGTGACGGCAACCTTAACGCGCGGCTGCCCGTGCACGCGGCAGGCACGCGCGCTCAGGGTGATCTTGCCCTTGGTTGTGAATTTGGCGGCGTTGCTGAGCAGGTTCAGCAGCACCTGGCGAAGCTTGGTGGTATCGGCCTGGATCGGCCCTTCCAGGCCGTCGATGTCCAGCGCCAGCACGTTGTCGTTCTTGTCGACCAGCGGCTGGGCGGTGGCGACCGTGTCATCGATCAGCTCGCGCAGCTGAATCGGTTCCAGGAACAGGGTCATCTTGCCCGCCTCGACCTTGGAGATATCGAGAATGTCGTTGATCAGGGCGAGCAGGTGGCGGCCGGCGGCCTGGATCTTGCCCAGGTCGGCCTCGAACTCCCGGGCGGTCACTTCGGGGTCGTCCTCGATTTCCTCCAGGATCATTTCGCTGTAGCCGATGATGGCATTCATGGGCGTGCGCAGCTCGTGGCTCATGTTGGCCAGAAAATCACTCTTGGCCTGGTTGGCCTGGTCGGCCTGGGCGCGCGCGGCCTTGAGCTCGGCCAGCATCTCCTCGATATGCCGGGCCATGCCATTGAACTGACTGCCCAGCTGGCCCAGCTCATCGCCGCCCAGATCGGGAATGCGGTAGTCGAAACGACCGCCGCGCCAGCGATCCACGCCGCGAGTCAGGGCCCGCAGCGAACGACGAATGTGCCGCTCCAGCGGGTAACCCAGCCCGAGCACGGCGACCAGGGCCAGCACGAAAACCACCTTGATGATCAGGCTGCTGCGCTCAACCAGTCGGGTCATTTCCTCGTTCAGGGCCAGCGCCGCTTGCTGCAGGGCATTGGCCTTGTCCGCCAGCTCGGCGCGGGCTGCCAGCAACACCTCGCGCAGCTCGCCCGGGCTGGCCACCGGCGCCTCGAACTCAACACCCTCGGCCGGCTGATCGGTATCGGCCTGCTCGTCACCGGCAAGCAGGCGCACGTAGGCACGCCAGCCACTCAGCAAACGATCCAGGGCAGCACCAGAGACGGTCTGGGCGGCATGTTCATCGACGGCTTGTTGAATTCCCAGGCGCTGTGCCTGGACCTGATCCAGGCTGGTCAGCAGGCTGTCGCGCTCGCTGTCTGACAGGGTTTGGCCGTTGTCCAGGCCAACCAGGGCTTCGAGCGCCTGCAGCTGCCGATTGAGGGCGTCGATCTGCTGGCCGATTTCGCTGACGTCGGCCTGGGCTGCGCTGACCGACTGCAGTGCCCTGACGACCTCGCTGCTGGTGCGATTGGTCTGCAGGAAAATACCGCTGCTGACCAGAAACAAGGCCAGCACAATGGCTGAAACCAGGCTGATGCGCGTAATCAGGGTCATTGCTGGTGGGCTCCCGGGGCAGTTGATCGGTGGTGGCGACCCCAGGCTGCCATCAGGCGGCCGGCAGCAGGGCCTGGATCTTGCCGAGCAGTCGCTTCAAATCCACCGGCTTGGTGTCGTAATCGTCACAGCCGGCCTCAAGGGCGCGCTGGCGATCACCGTCCATGGCATGGGCGGTCAGGGCAATGATGGGTATGTCGGCCAGCGACTCATTCGCCTTGAGCTCGGCGGCCACGGTCCAGCCATCCTTGACCGGCAGGCTCATGTCCAGCAGCACCAGGTCAGGCTTCAGCGCTGCCGTCATGTCGAGACCGGCCTGGCCGTCCACGGCCTGTTCGACGACGTAGCCCTTGCGCGCCAGGCGCCGGCTGAGCATGTCCCGGTTCATTTCGTTGTCTTCAATCAATAACAGGGTTTGCGGCATGGGGATTGGCTATTGGCAATGGGTCATGGCTGGCGTTCAACGGTTGGGCGCTTTGTCGACCAGCTCAAACAGGCAGGTCGAAGCAGCCACTGAGGTCAGTCCGATATGGTACCGCCCCGGTCCGCGACGCGCACAGGGCTCGATCACCTTGCAATAGATTTCTACACCGGCATCCGGTCCGGCCCGCAGTCGCAAGTTGACCATCGGCTCCAGGGAATCAGGACAGTGCAAGATGGCGTGGCGACTGCCCAGCGCTTCGACCTGGCCAGGAAACTCCGCGCCGTCGAGCTTCTTGTCGGTCAGCTCGGTCAGGCGCACCGGTAGCGGCAGTGGCAGCTCGGCCAGGTCAGGCTGGTCAGCCTCCAGGCGCACTGACCAGGGTTCGCCGATGCCGGTGACTTCATGCAGGGTCACCGACTGCTTGATGCCCTTGGCGTCCACCTCGAAACTGCGCCCGCATTCCAGTCCATCGCCAATGTCGGCGGCGGTGAACTCCGAGACCAGGATCTGGCCGCCGACGGTGAAAGACTCGATCCGGCCGGTCAGATTGACGTGGTGACCGACCACGGCGAACTTGGAGCGGATTTCCGAGCCGATATTGCCGACCACGACTTCACCGGTATTGATCCCAATGCCCATTTCCACGGCTGGCAGCCCGCGCGCAGCGGCATCGGCGTTGACTTGGGCCATGGCCTGCTGCATCTCGATGGCGCAGGCCACTGCCCGTCCGGCGTCGTCGTCGTGCACCAGGGGAGCGCCAAACAGGGCCAGGATGGCATCGCCGATAATCTCGTCGATAGTGCCGCCGTAGCGAACAATGATCTCGCTCATCGCTTCCAGGTAAAGATTGAGCAGGCTGACTACCTCGACCGGGCTCAGCTTCTGGCTCAGCTCGGTAAAGCCGCGCAGATCGGTCATCATGATGGTGACCTTTTGCAGGCCCCCGCCCAATTTCAGACCGTCTTTCCGATCCAGGATCTGGCGCACGACATCGTCTGACAGGTAGCGCCCGAACACTTTGCGGATGAACTCGTAGCTGCGCTCCAGCTCGCGCTGGTAGCTTTGCTCGCGATCGCGCCAGGCCTTGCGCTCCAGGCAGGCGCGAATACGGGCGCGCAGGATGATCGGATTAAGCGGTTTGACCAGGTAGTCCTGGGCGCCGGCCTCGATACAGCGGACCACGCCCTGCTGGTCATGCAGCCCGGTAATGACGATCACCGGCACGTTGCGCAGCTCATCCCGGTCATGCATGGTCTTGAGCACTTCGAAGCCGTTCATGTCGGGCATCATCAGATCGAGCAAGACCAGGTCGGGCACGGCCTCTTCCATCATCGCAAGCGCTTGCCGGCCGGACGCGGCGGCCAGGGTATCGTGACCCTGGCTGGCAAGCTGATGGACCAGCAGGCTGCGATTGCTCTCGTTGTCGTCCACAACAAGAATGCGGCCGAGAATTTCATCAGGCCTTGGGTCGGCCCGACCAAGGCTTTCGAAAATGGCTTCAAGCTCGGCCTCTTCGCCGGCATCCGGCACCTGGCCATCACCACCGGGATCCAGCTGATCCACGGTTGCCAACAGGGTTTCGGATTCGCGCTGCAGGCGAACGAGACAGGCGGCAACCGGTTCGTCCAGGCACTCTTCATCTTCCAGGGCTTCGCTGATCAGCTCGGCGTAGCCGGTCACGGCCCCCAGGGCGTTACGCATGTCGTGGCGGATGCGCTGTGATTGCCGGGCCAACTCGCCGGCGTCATCACCCTGCGCGGCGTTCAGCGCCTCGTCAACCAGGTCCTTGAGCTGGGCAATGGCCATGGCAATGCGATCGTGGTCGGAGGACAACGAAGCCGCCAGGTCCTGGTCAACCAGGGCAGCGAGCTGCTCGGCGAGCAGGCTGGCATAGCCTTCCAGTGCCTGGGCCGGCGCCTCGAAGCGCTCCCGAATTCGACGCTCGCGGGCCTGTCTCAAACGCTCCTGATCGCTCATGCCGGTGCTGTGATGAGTGCGGCTTCAACGTTACCACGACCCGGCCGGCGGGCGCGGGCCCGCGGTTATTGGGGCGGTGCTACCGTGTGCACCCGAACGCGATCACGGCCCGCGCGCTTGCCGGCGTACAAGGCCTGGTCAACCTGGCGCATCCAACCTTCCAGGCTGGCGTCGTCGGGCTCGATGCCGACCACCCCAAAGGTGGCAGTGAAGTGAATCGCGGTCTCTTCCAGTGCTACCGGGTTGGCCCTGAAAGCCGCGCGCAACGCTTCGCACAGGGCAACGGCCTGATCGGTGTCGAACCCATCCAGGGCGAACAGGAATTCTTCGCCTCCCCAGCGCGCGGCCAGGGCCGAAGGCGGCAGATGTGCCTGCAGCAGCGCGGCGACCTTGCGCAACACGCGATCCCCGGCATCGTGGCCGTGGCGGTCATTCAAGTCCTTGAAGTGATCGAGATCGAACAGGACCAGGCTGAGCCTGCCTCCGTCCTTTCTTCTGGCCTTGCGCAGCGTGTTGAAGCGCTCGGTGAAGCCACGTCGATTGAGCAGCCCGGTCAGGAAGTCCTGGGCCGACTGGTTGCGCAACTGGGCATTGGCCTCGGCCAAGGCATGAGTACGCCGCTCTACCATGTCCCTGAGGCGCAGATTGGTCAGGCGCATGGCGCGCAGCCGGGCCTGGACCAGCACCCAGATCAGCACCGCCAGCAACAGGCCGGCAGCGGCCCAGACCCAGGGCAGGCGCCACCAGGGCGCCTCGACCACGATGGTCAGCCGCAGCGGCTGCTCGGCCTGGACACCGCGGCTGTTCCAGCCTTGGGCGACAAGCTCGTAGCGGCCGGGCGGGAGATTCACGTAGCGCACGCTGCGCTCGGTGGTCAACGGCCCAAACTCCTGGTCAAGACCCTCCAGCTTCAAGCGCATCACATTGCGCCCCGGATCATGAAAGTCGAGCACGGCAAACTGCAGCAGTAAATCGCGTTCGCCAGGCGCCATGCGCACTTTGGGCCGCTGCGGATCCAGCCGCCGGGTCAGATCTTCGCGTCCGATCCATGCCCGGCCCAGCACGATCTGGGGCGCGCGGTACTCGACCGGCAACGCAGGATTCTGGAGCACGGCAGCGCCTCGGTTGGTCCCAACCAGCAGGCGCCCGGATGGGTCTACGGTAACCGCATTGCGCTGCAGGCCCAGCCCGGGCAAACCATCGGCCAGGCCGTAACTGACAAAACGATCGCTGCCGGGCAGCCGCCGGGCCATGCCGTTGGGGGTCAGCACCCAAAGACCGCCGTCCGGGTGTCGGAACAGGCCGCTGACGCGGGCGGCTGGCAGCCCCAATTCCGTGCCAAAGCGCTGCTTGTGGCCGCCGTCGGGGTCGAATTCGATCAAGCCATCGCCCGTGCACAGCCAGAGGCGGCCCTGGTCCGGCACCGCGCAATAGTAGGACGGCTCGTGGCGATCCTCGCCAAGCAGCGGCCATTGCTGAACCGACCGGTCGGCCAGGTTGACCGAAAACAGCCCGGCGTAGCGAGTCGCTGCCCACAGCCGGCCGTGCTCATCGGGGCTGAGCTGATAGATCGAATCACCGCGCGTTTGCTGCAGTTCGGTCAGCAGCAGCTCAACTTCGCCCAGCGCCGGTCGCCAACAGGCCAGACCGTGATGCCACAGCGCAACCCAGATGCAGCCATCGGGCGCAATCCACAGCTCGCTGACCGGCAGCACCCCCAGCCCGAGTCGATCGAACACCTCTGTCTGGGCGCGCAAGTCGTCGTCCTGATCAATCACAAACAGGCCGCCGTCGGTGGCCAGCCAAACCGCACCGTGCTCGTCTTCGGCCAGGCGCTCGACCCGGCGCACGTTGTGGCGCGCCGCAAACCGCCAGGACCGCCCCTGTCCAGCCTGGTCGCGGCGCAGAATCCCGCCGGGAATACTGGTCCACAATCGGCCCTGGCGGTCGGTCAACAGCGCCGAACTCAAACGCCCGCCCAGTTCGGCAAACTGGGCCGGCATGGCCTCGCGCAGCGGCGCGAAGGTCTGCTGCTGGCGGCGGCCAAATATCAGGCCCTGGTCACGCGTACCGATCCACAAGTTGCCCTCTTCGTCCTCGTGCAGGGCGCGTACATCGACATCGGCAATGAGCTGATCTCGCTCGCCCAGGCGCACGAATGTCGCTCTCTCGGCATCAATGCGATAAAGGCCGTCATGGGCGCCGGCCCACAAACCCCGGTTGCGGCTTTCCAGTAGTTCGTTGATGCGCGGCATCGGGCGCTCGGGAGCCTGCTCGAAGCTCACGGCTTCAAAGCGATTCTGATCAGGGCGCCAGACAAATGCACCAAGCTGGGAGGCGGCCCAGAGCTGGCCATGGGCCAAGGTGATCGTGCGCACTTCTTCACTGCGTTCATGCTCAACGGCCAGCGCCGGGTCCGACAGCTCGAAACGCTGCCACTGGTCTCCGCCGTCGGCGAGGCGGAAAACGCCGTTGGAGGTGGCCAGCCAGATGCTGTCGTTCCATTCGAGCATGCGCCAGATTCGCTGGCGGTACAGCGGATGATCCGGCTGTTCGGCAGCGAACCGAATCAGGCTGTCGGGCCGGTCCGGGTCGACCCGGTTGATGCCGGCCACGGTGCCGATCCAGAGGCGACCGCGCTGGTCTTCAAGAAAGGTCTGGACGCGATTGTCGGCCAGGCTATGCGCCGTTTCCGGGTCATGCAGAAACTGGACAAAGCGACCTTCTTCCCGGTCCCAGTACTGCAGACCATTACCCCAACTTCCTACCCATAGGCGGCCACTACGGGTAATGATCTGGGTGCTGACGTTATGCCGGGTTTCGGTGGCGAGAAAGCCCTCGCTCCAGCTTTTGAGCTCGTAGCCGTCGTAGCGCAGCAGGCCGTCGGTATCGCCGGCAAACCAGAGAAACCCCTGGGCATCCTCGAACACATCGTAGACCGTCGACTGACGGCCGCCGAGCTGATCGGAAAATCGCTCGAAGTCGAACAGGGTGGTCGCCTGCGCCGGCAATGCCAGAAAGACCAAGGCAATAGCGAACAACGCCGCAGCCGCCCAAGGGCCTCGGCTATCAAAGCAACTCGCAAAGTGATTAAGACTGGGGCTCATGGCCACGCTCGCCAGCTCAAGACTCACATTATGGACCGGTAACCTAGGCTCGTGGCAAGTTTCAGACGTCGATGAACTGCTCGGCCTGGCCCAGCCAGCGCTCTATGATCAGGTTCTGGGCCCGGGCATCCAGCTTGGCTGCCAGACCATGCACGGAATCCAACAGGTCGGCGTCGCGGGCCAGATCGGCAATCCGGAACCGCAGCATGCCGGTCTGGCGGGTACCGAGCACCTCACCCGGGCCGCGCAGTTCGAGGTCTTTTTCGGCAATGACAAAACCGTCGGTAGTCTCGCGCATCACT
>SKKV01000062.1 GCA_007123575.1 Wenzhouxiangella sp. | reverse complement strand
CGACTTTCAGCACTTCAAAGAGATTATCAGCAACCGGTTTCTGGCCTTTCCACGCTTTCGTCAAAAGGCCGTCGATCACGTTCGCGGCTGCTGGTGGGAAGAAGATGAGAACTTCGAAATCAGCTCTCACGTGCGCCGCATCGCCTTGCCCGGTGATGCGGGCAAAGCCGAGCTGGAGGAGTTCGTGTCGGAATTGGCCTCCACGCCGCTGGACAAGACCAAACCGCTTTGGCAGTTTCATTTGGTTGAGAACTACAAGGAGGGACCGGCGGTGGTATCCCGCATTCACCACTGCTATGCCGATGGCATCGCCCTGGTCCAGGTCATGCTGTCGCTGACCGAGCGCAGCGCCGAGGCCTCCGAGCGGCTGGTCTCGCAAGAACGCTGGAAGGAGCGGCGGGCAGCCGAGTCGAATATTTTTCGGCGCCTGATGGCGCCAGCCAAAGAGGGTCTGGATGCGGTTCAGCACATTAGCTACAAGGTGCTTGAAGAGGCGCTGCACCTGGTCAAGGAACCGCACCTGGCCCAGGACTATGCTTCGGGTGCCGGCGAGATCCTGGCCGAGCTGGCGACTGCGCTGCTGCTGGAAGATGACCCACCGTCCCGATTCAAGGGCGATATAGGCGTGCGCAAGAAGGTTGCCCTGGCCGCGCCGATTCCGCTGGAGGAAGTCAAGGCCGTGGGTAAGGCCTTGGGCTGCACGGTTAACGACGTGCTGATTGCGGTCATGACCGGCGCGCTGCATCGCTACCTGGTCGAGTCCGGCGATGATCCATCGGAGTTGACCATGCGTGCGACGGTGCCGATCAATCTAAGGCCCCTGGAACATGCCCGCGATCTCGGCAATCACTTTGGCCTGGTGTTCCTGGATTTGCCGATTGCCGAGGCCAACCCATTGGCGCGCTTGTACCAGGTGGCCGAATTCATGCATCAGCTCAAGCAGTCCAAGCAGGCGGTCATGTCGCTCGGCCTGCTGGCTGCGCTGGGGATGGGGCCATCGGCCTTGCAGAAGCCGGCCCTGGAGCTGTTTAGCCGCAAGGCCAGCACGGTGCTGACCAACGTGCCAGGCCCGCAGGAAACGCTGTACCTGGCCGGCTCGCCGATCCGCGAGATGATGTTCTGGGTGCCCCAGACCGGTTCGGTGGGGATGGGCATCAGCATCATCAGCTACCAGGGACAGGTGTTTTGCGGTCTGATCACCGACAACAAGCTGGTTCCCGACCCCGACCAGGTAATGCGGAACTTCCACGTCGAATTTGACAACCTGTTGCACCTGACCATGCTGATCGGGCCGCAGCAGGGCTGGGTCAGCCCCGACATCGTCGATGAGGTTCACCAGTGGGTGGGCGGCGGCGGTGACCTGTAGCCGGTGGGTTTTAGCTCTCGGAAACGTTATTCCATGGACGCCTTGGCGTACTCGATGTCCAGGAGCTGCATGGCGTCGATTGGCTTCATCCCTGCGGCCCGGTTGTAGGCTTCATTGGATTCTTCGAGGCGTTTGTCGCCGAACAGCAGATACAGGCCATTACCGTATTCCAGGTTGGCAATCGGCGCGTCAGGCGTCAGTTCCAGTGCCCGTTCAAAACATTCCAGCGCCTTGTCGGCGCTGGCGCCGTAAGTCATTGATCCGACCAGCTTGCCGACCTTATCGATGATTTCGGCGTGGTACAGCCCCATGGCCGTCAGTGCCTCGGCATGTTGCGGAGCCAGCTTCAGGGTTTTCTCCAGCGATGCCTTGATCTTTCCTCCCACCCCCTGGGCCAAGGCCTTGCCCACGGAGATGCACTGGCTGTAGCGGCCCAGCAGGAAGGCATGGAAGTAGTGAGCGTTGGCGTCATCGGGAAATGCTTTGCAGGCAGATTCTGCCCATTCGATTCCGGCGGAATAAATCGCCAGCTTGGTATCGTCGTCTTCTTCCAGGTAATCGGCATAAATGCCGCTGGCCTTGCTCACTACCGCGTGACCGATCAGGTCCAGGCTCAAGCCCAGGTCAACGGCACGGGCGAAATCGCCGCCATGGTATGCCCGCCAGGCATCGGCGAACACTTCGGCCGCACCCTCTGGATCATCGTGCGAAGGATCTAGCCTGGCGATGCGGGCCGCGTCCGGAAACGGTTCGCAGTCGCCTTGATGCAGATCCGGCCAGGCCTTGGCCAGCTTTGCGCCGGAGTAATCAAAAGCCTTGCTGTCATGGGGGAAAGCCGTCCAGTTGCTGGTATCCATCATTAGTGTGACCGCTCTAGAACCTGGGACTATCTTAACCCTCGTAGCTGTCAAGAACAGCACCGAGTCAGCATAAACATTCAAGCATCAGGAGACATCAGCATGAGCAAGAAGACCGCCAAGAAAAAAGTCGCGAAGAAAAAAGTGACCAAGAAGACTGCGAGCAGCAAGTCAACCGTTAACCAGGCTCAGGACTACGCCCACGAAATCTGGCTGGCCGGCCTGGGCGCGTTCGCGCTGGCCCAGGATGAAGGCGGCAAGATCGTCAAGCAGGGCACCAAGGCTATCGACGACACCCGCAGCAAGGTGCTGGGGGAATCGGCCAAACTGTTCGAGAAGCTGGTCGCCGAAGGCTCCAAGCTCGAGAGCAAGGGCCGCAAGATGGCAACCGACACCGTCGGCGGCGTCAAAGGCGACGTAGAAAGCCGGGTTGGCAAGGTACGCGAATCTGCCCAGGCCAACTGGGACAAGCTCGAAAAAGTGTTCGAGCAGCGCGTCGCCCGCGCCCTGTCGCGCCTGGGTGTACCGACCTCTGACGAAATCAACGAGCTGAGCAAGCGTGTTGCCGAGTTGAACAAGCGCGTCGCTGACCTGGCCAAGAAGCAGGAAGCAGCTGCGGCCAAGCCTGCGTCTGCCAAGGCGTCACCTGCCAAGGCTGAGTCCAAGGCCAGCTGACAGCTCACGACTACCCCGAAGCAGCCTGGGCTTCCCTCGGCCCTAGCGAGGCTGCGACCTTGGCCCGGATCGAAAGATCCGGGCCTTTTTTATGGGGAAAAGTCAGTGGCAGGTTACATGCCCGATTGATACTGGGCGGCCAAGGCAGTGAGTTGATCTCGGGCATCGCCACTCAAGTAAGGGCTGAGCAGGCTCATGACTTGCCACACGGCGCGATCAGGGCGGCCCTCTCCATCGCGCTCGATGACCTGGTCGAATGCCAGCCAGCAGGTGCTGATCAGAACGATATTGCGAACCAGCGCGGATACCTCAAGGTCGTTGGCATCTAGCTGCTCCGCCTCGGCCAGTCCGGTAATCAGGCCGCTGGCGGTGTTCATCGACAGATTGAGGATGCCGCGAAAGCGCTGGTGCAGGCCGCGATGGCGGGCGCAAAGGTCGGTCAGGTCACGGTAGATGAAGCGGAAATCACCGATCGTTTCGAAGCACAGATGCAAAAAAAGCCAGATGTCCTCGATATCGGGCTGACGTTCGTCGGGCGTGGCCAGCAGTTCGAGCATGCGCTGCTCGAAGCTGGAAAACAGCGCCTCGATCAGGTCCGATTTTGTTCTGAAGTGGTAATGAAGATTGCCAGGGCTGA
This sequence comes from Wenzhouxiangella sp., assembly GCA_007123575.1. Classification (GTDB taxonomy): domain Bacteria; phylum Pseudomonadota; class Gammaproteobacteria; order Xanthomonadales; family Wenzhouxiangellaceae; genus Wenzhouxiangella. The sequence goes on along the minus strand of SKKV01000062.1, from coordinate 18,936 downwards.
TTTCCAGCTCTTCTGCGATGCGATTCGTGGTTACGTTTGGCTCGCCCTCGGCATTGAACAATGCAAGGGCAATGGCCATGATTCGTTCGCGGGTATTGCGGGCCATGAGGCAGCCGGCTCCTGGCTGCTTATCCCTTCAGAGACTCGACAAGCTTGATGTACTCCTCCTTGGCTTCGTCCTCGGCCATGCCCTTGCGCTTTTCCCAGGCTTCGTACTTGGCCACGCCGACAAAGTCGAAGAAACCGGGCTTATCTCCGGAAACGTCGCCCTGGGAGCCCTGCTTGTAGAGCGCGTACAAGGAAAGCATGGTGTCGTTGTCAGGGCGCTCGGGCAACTGTTGGGCATCGTCTGCGGCCTGTTTGAAGCGGGTGTTCAAATCACTCATCGTGGTTTTCTCTTGTCGTTGTCGTTAAGGTTTTCGTCTGAGCGTATTTCTAGCATGGGGCTGCCGACGGGTCAATCAGTAGTCGAAGCCGGTGGCGCTATCGGCCGTGTGGCGGTATCTTATGGGCTGATCATCAACTTGTCGGAGAAAACAGGCATGAGCTATTTCGTGACCGGAGGGACCGGATTTATCGGGCGGAATCTAATCGACCATCTGCTCAAGCGCAAGGGAACGATCTACGTCCTCGTGCGACGGGGGTCGAAAAAGAAGTTCAACGCCCTGGTCAGCGAGCGCTGGTCAGACCAGGCCAAGCGCATCGTCGCGATCAGCGGGGACCTCACCAAGGTCAAACTTGGCGTTTCCGAGGCTGACACTGAGCAACTTCGCGGCAAGGTCAAGCATTTATTCCATCTCGCTGCCATCTATGACATCTCGGCCGATGCCGATGCCAATCAGGCGGCCAACATCGATGGCACAAGGCACGCGATCCAGTTTGCAGAAGCCATCAAGGCTGGCTGTTTCCACCATACCTCCTCGATTGCGGCGGCTGGACTCTACCAGGGCACTTTCCGAGAGGACATGTTCGAGGAGGCGACCGGACTGCAGCACCCGTATTTTCGCACCAAGCACGATTCGGAAGGGCTGGTGCGCAGGCAGTGCAATATTCCCTGGCGGGTTTATCGCCCAGGCATCGTGGTCGGTCATTCCAAGACCGGTGAAATCGACAAGATTGATGGCCCGTACTACTTTTTCAAGCTGATTCAGAAGATGCGCCGCATGCTGCCGCCCTGGGTGCCCACGCTAGGACTGGAGGGTGGCCGGATCAACCTGGTGCCGGTGGACTTTGTGGCTGCAGCCATGGACCACATCGCCCACAAGCCCAAGCTAGACGGGCAATGTTTTCACCTGACTGATCCGAATCCCAAGCGGATCGGTGAGGTGATGAACCTGTTTGCCGAGGCTGCGCATGCGCCGCTGATGTCGATGCGAGTCGATGCGCGCTTGTTTTCCTTCATTCCAGCGCCGGTCAAGCAGGGTTTGGGAATGCTGCCCCCGGTTCGCCGAATCATCAAACAGGTGCTGGGCGATCTCGGTATCCCGAAAGACATGCTCAGCTTTTTCAACTATCCAACCAAGTTCGATACCCGGGAAACCGAACGCGCTCTGAAGGGCTCGGGCATCAAGGTACCGTCCCTGGATACCTACGCCTGGGTGCTTTGGGACTACTGGGAGCGGCATCTGGATCCGGAACTGTTCATCGACCGTTCCCTGTCGGGGCAGGTGCGTGACCGCAACGTGCTGATTACCGGGGCATCGTCCGGAATCGGGAAGGCCACGGCATTGATGATGGGCGAGGCGGGCGCGAACGTGATCATCGTGGCCCGGGGCGAAGAAGCTCTGCTGGAGACCAAGGCCGAAATCGAGGCTTCTGGCGGCAAGGCCTTTGCCTACACCTGCGATCTGGCCGACATGAAGGATATCGAGCGCTTGTGCGAGCTGGTGCTGAAGGAACGCGGGACGGTTGATGTCCTGGTCAATAACGCTGGCCGTTCCATCCGCCGTTCCATTGCCCTGTCCTACGATCGATTCCACGACTTCGAGCGCTGCATGCAGCTCAATTACTTTGGGGCTTTGAAAATGATCATGGGCTTTTTGCCAGCCATGAGCAAACAGCGCCGCGGCCAGGTGATCAATATTTCTTCAATTGGAGTTTTGACCAACGCGCCGAGATTTTCGGCTTACGTGGCATCGAAAGCGGCGCTGGACGCATTTTCGCGCTGCGCTGCCTCGGAGTTCAATGATACCGGCATTTCCTTCACCACGATCAACATGCCGCTGGTACGCACGCCGATGATTGCGCCAACCAAGATCTACGAATCGGTGCCGACCATCACGCCGGAAGATGCCGCAGATATGGTCAAGCAGGCTGTTATTTTCCGTCCCCAGCGCATTGCCACGCGCTTGGGTATTTTTGCCCAGGTCCTGCATGCCGTGGCGCCCAAGATCTCGGAAATCGTAATGAATTCGGCCTTCCGCATGTTCCCCGATTCGGCTGCGGCCAAGGGCGAGAAGCTGGGCAAGGACGATCAGCCCACGCAGGAACAGGTGGCGTTTGCCTCACTGATGCGTGGTATTCACTGGTAGGTCGGGGGCGGCTGGTTTTGCCAAGGTGGCGGCCAGTGTGTGGCCGCCGCCGGATCAGGTGGTCAGTCGCGCATCAAGCGCTCGAGGCGGTCCAGGTTGCGGGCCAGCGAGTTGCCGACAGGAGCGAGATACGGTGGCTCGGCAGCCAGCGCGTCGGCGAACTTACGTTCGGCTTCCAGCAGTGATCGGTTAAGGCCCAAGCCGTAAGTTTCCAGGAATGGCTCCAGCTCATCTGCGCGTGCCAGAAGATCTGCGCGGGTTCTCGCATAGGCATGCTCGACCAGCTCGGTGCGTGATGCGTAGCTGAAGATGTTGGCGAAGAACATTTGCTCGTCGTTGCGATCCGGTTCAATCAGCATCATGCCGGCGCTGGGAAAGTCTTTTTCGTACTTGGCCATGCCGACCTGCATCCGTGATTGGATCAGCGCGCGGAAAGTTTGTGACAGCACGGTGGGAAGACCGCCGCGAACCATACGGCTCTGGGCCTTGCCATTGGCCTTGACGCCGTCGGCATCATAGGGGACGAGTGGATTGACCGCAATCAGCAAGTCTGCCCCTGCCTTCAGGGCTACCGACGCATGCAAGGTACGGCGCAAGGCACCATCGACGTAAAGCCGGCCCTCGATTTCCACGGGTGGATAGAGCCCTGGCAGCGCGGCCGAGGCCTGGACCGCACGCGAAATTGGAACGTGGTCAAGCCCTGGTTCGCCGAAACGCACCGCCTGGCCAGTGTCTAGTTCAACCGCAACGATGCGCAGTTTTCCCTGTAGATCTCGAAAATCGTTGGTGCGCCCGTCGCGTGAAAGCACCTTTGCCAGAAATCGCTCGATCATGTGATTGTCGAACAGACCGGTAGGGATCAGTCTCGCTAGCCCGTCTAGGCTCTCGATCTGAGCCAGTCTGGTCGGATGCCGGATCGCTTCACCGAGGATTTGGAAAACCACCGCCGGGATGTTCCGCAGCCTGTCGCCGTATTCGCCGAAAGCTGGCTTCAGAAAAAGCTCCGGCTGGAAAGCGAATTCGGCATTCGGGTTGTTGATGAAGATTCGGCTCATTTGAGTGGCCGTCACCTGATTGGCCAGGCTGGCGGTGAGAAATGATCCGGAACTGACGCCAACATAGACGTCAAGATCGTGCATGTGAATGCCGTCAATGGCCTCGTCCAGGGCTTGCAACGCGCCTAGCTCGTAAATTGCACCCAACGGTCCGCCACCAGCAATCGCCAGCCCGATCCTGGGGCGAGTGCGATCCTTGTCTGGCTGGTTGGCAGCGGTCAGTTTGAGCATCGTGTTTTCTGGGTCCTGTGTAGCGTCAGTAGGCGTTGTGATCGAGGCCATCGACCATCACTTATTATAGGCGAGGCAGCGACACCCGTGCCGTGATCTCCGTCGAAACTTTAGAACCCCCTAATCCTTATAGTACTTTTAAAATGCCTGCAGACCCTAATGATTTTGCGCCAAATTTTTCGTTAAAAGATGCTGATGGCAATACCTTCAGCCTGTCTGAACAACGCGGTCAGCGCCTGTTGCTGGTGTTCTACCCCGGCGATGACACGCCGGTTTGCACGCGCCAATTGTGTGATTATCGTGATGGAATTGAGGCATTTGCCGGCCTGAACGTGACGGTCGTCGGCATCAGTCCCGACGGTGCCGAATCGCACCGGGAGTTCCGTGATCGCCACCAGTTGCCGTTTACCTTGCTGAGCGACCCGCAGCTTGAGGTCGCAACCAAATACGGTTGCAAGGCATTGATTGGCATGAAGCGAGGTGTTTTCTTGGTTGATGAGGACGGACGCATCCGCTATCGCCATGTCGAAGCTGTCGCCCTGTTCCGGCGCAGCAAAGAAGAACTGATCGAGGCGATCGAGGCGCTGGGATGAGCAAAGCTGACGCCGTCGCTCACCTCCAGGCCCAGATCGAACGCAATCAGCGAATTGCCGATCGCATCCGGACAATCGATTCGGCGTTGAGGCAGAGGCTGGATGAGTTGCAGCATTGGCAGCGCGCGCGCCTGGATGCGACCTATGCCGATCTTCGCGACGACCCTCGCTATCGACCTGCCTGTGAATTCTTTCTCGACGAACTCTATGGTGGTCGCAATGTGCATGAACGCGATCAACAGCTTGGCCGCGTTGTTCCGGTCATGCGCCGCTTTTTGCCGGCTCACCTGCTGCAGGCGGTTGGCGATGCTGTGCGTCTGCAGGCGGTGAGCCTGGAGTTTGATCTTGGCCTGGCGGAACTGCTTGCCCAGCGACCCACTTTGGATCAACCTGCCTATGCCTGGGCTTACCGTCAGCAGGCTGCCTGGGATGATCGTTCCGTGCAGCTAGGGCTGATTCGTCAGCTTGGCGAGCTGCTCGATGAAACCGTCTCCCGCCCCATGGTTCATCGTCTGATTCGACTCATGCACGGGCCAGCGGTCATGGCCGGCTTCGGTGCCTTGCAGGGTTTTCTGCAGCGCGGGTTGGATGCCTTTGCACACATGGGTCCGGCCGGTCATTTTCTCGATACCATCGAACGCCGCGAAGGGGCCGCGCTGGAGGCGATGCGGGCTGGCGGTGACTGGCCGTTTGAACAGTGGATAGGGCGTGGGCCTGAGGTTTGAGGGGCGGGGGGGTCAAGGTTCAAGGAACAGGGAGGCGTCTAGCGGAATCGGGTGAGTTGGAAGTCGAGCAGGGACTTCAGGATCTGGTCTGCGACCTGGAAATCGGGGTGGTCTGGTTCCACCACTGATGGCACGGCAATCACGCGCATGCCGGCTCGGTTGGCTGCGGTGACCCCAGCCGGCGCGTCTTCAAACACCAGGCATTGCTCCGGGCTTGTGCCCAGGCGTTTGGCCGTGGTCAGGAAAATTCCAGGGTCGGGCTTTCCGCGTGCCTCGTCGGTGCCGGAGTGGGTCAGGTCAAGCAGCGGCTCAAGCTTAAGTTTGGCGACGACTGCATCAATCAGCGAATGTGGCGAGGATGATGCGATTGCGATTCTCAAGCCGGCCTGGCGCAGGTCAGCAATCGTTTCATGAACGCCGGGTAGGGCCGTGCCCCGCAACAGGATCAGGCGGGTAACCTCGCCGATAATGCGTCGGTGCAATTCCTTGAGGTCAGGGCCTTCCCAGCCAAACTGCTGTTGCCAGTCATGCAGAACTTCGTCCAGTCTTCGACCGGCCTGGGCGCGGCAGATATCCCGAGTCAGAGGCACGCACAGGGGGCGCAGGCAGCTGATTTCGGCTTCCTGCCAGAGCGGTTCTGAGTCGATCAACAGTCCGTCCATGTCAAAAATCGCTGCGGCAAGCTGGTTCATGGCTTGGGCTGCCCGTCAATCGCATCCGACTGGCCAGACGCATTGCGAAGCGGAAGTGGCGTGCTGTTGATCAGCGTTTTTAAATCTGGCACGGGACGACCGCGCAGGGCATCGTCGATAATCCCTGGGTCCAGGTGCGGGGCCAGTAATCGCAGAAAATCGCCATGGAAATTCTTCAGCAGTAGATCCCGACGACAGCCAATCCAGGTGGTCAGGCGGGGAAACAGGTGGCTGGCTTCCAGTACCTGCAAATCGTCATCGATGTCTGGTACCAGCGCCATGCCGGCAACAATGCCAACGCCCAGGCCGGTTCTTACGTAGGTCTTGATGATGTCGGAATCCCTGGCGGTAAAGGCAATGCGAGGGTCCAGGTTTTGCTCGCCAAACGCGGTCATCAGCGACGACTCGGGGCGGTCGCTGAACAGGTAGGTGACCAGCGGAAAGGGCGCCAGGCGTGCCAGGGTCAGTGGCTGCTTGAGGCCTGCCAGGGGATGGTCACGCGGCACAACGACCACCCGGTCCCAGCGGTATACCGGGAACTTGATCATATCCGGAAAATGGTCTTCGCCGCCGGTTGCCATGGCGAAATCTGCCTGGCGCTCCCCGATCATCTGGGCAATCTGCTCCGAAGTCCCCTGGTGCAGTTCGACGTTGATTTCAGGAAACTGCTGGCGAAAAGTGCGGATGACCTGTGGCAGCACGTAACGGGCCTGGGTTTGCGTCGTCGCCAGGCTGAGCAGGCCGCGAACCTCGCCTCTAAGCTCGTCGGCCAGGGCCTTGATGGCCTGGACTTCGCGCAGCACCAGGCGCGCGCGCTCAACCACCTTGTCACCGGCCGGCGTGAGCGCGTCGATGCGCTTGCCTTTGCGCACGAACAATTTCAGGCCGAGTTCATCCTCGAGAAGACGGATCTGCTTGCTGACACCAGGCTGGGAGGTATGCAGCGCTTCGGCGGCATTGGTGATATTGAGGTTGTTATCGGCCACGGCGGCCAGAAATCTGAGTTGCTGCAGCTTCATGGTTGAATCAGCGGCGTTTTGCCGGCTCCGGGTTGAACAGGGGCCGAATGAGTGCTTGCGCTGCGTGATTCAACAAAAAGGGGAAGGCGGAGGGGGCCGACCGCTTTAGCTGAATTTGTCAAGCGCCCGCAAGCTGGCTCAAATCGGCGCTGCGCTTATATTGCCGTGTTCTGCCCGAAAGTCAAGGCCGGTTCGGGCTGACCTATCCCGCAATAGGTTGTGCCTTGCCGATGGCAGGGCCCTGAAACAGGCCGGCCCCGGCTGCGGCCAGTTGATCGACGAGCTCGGCCTGGTTGATGCTGTCGGCCAGAATTCGTGCGCGACCGTCCAATGCGGCTGCCGAAGTCTTAATCGCACTGTCGCCCAGGGCGGAAGAAAGGCGCAGGTAGTCGATGTGTCGGGCAATCTCGGAAAGCAGGTCCGGCTTGTCCAATGCGACCTGGGTGGCGCAGATCTCAATGTCACGACGGGCCAGTTTGCCCTGCCAGTGCCCCAGCTTGCCGTGCTCTGGAAGCGCGTTAATCGGCAACTCGCAAACCAGGGACATGTGGCGATAGCGCGACGCCAGCCCGAGAAGCTCGTCGATCAAAAGATCCATGTCTTCGCATTCAACCGGATGAACTTCCAGAAACAGGCAGGACTGCAGGCCGGCATCGGCCGCCTGCTTCAGACATGTCTCCCGAATCAATTGGGCCAGCCTGGCTTCTTCGCCAAGGTCGGCGGCGAGACGAAACAGCGTGCCGCTTTCGGCAGCGAGCTTGGGGTGAGTGCTGCGCGCGCGCAACGCATGCCCGTACAAGCTTGCATTGGCGCTTTTTACAGGTTCGCTCATGCCGTTGACGAGTTCGTCGTTGAGCAGCTCGAAAAACTCGGGAGCCTGGACCGGGAAACCAGTCGGCAGGGCCGTGAAACCAACGATGGTATCGGTTGCGCGCTCAGTGCCGGTTGCCACATTGGGTAGCAGGGTTGAGCCGCTGGATTGCCGTTGCTGAAGGACAAAGCCATGGTCAGCGAAGTGAACCGTATCTCCCGCTTGGACGGGCGTTGGCTCCGCGATACGCTGGTGATTAACGAAGGTTCCGTTGGTGCTCTCCAGATCCTGCAGGATCAGGCCGGATTCGCTGTTTTCAAAGCGGGCGTGATGGCGTGAAATTCGATCGAAGTCAAGCTGCACCCCGCAATCGGAGGCGCGACCGATCATGCAGGGCATGTCGCTGAGCGGATAAGAACGGCTACCATCACTTCCCTGGTCGGAGGGCGCCAAGTACAAGCGCGACTGATCCATCATTTGCCTGCCCATGAGTGCTCCACTGCGAGTTTAGCCTGAATATTGGATGAATTCACGCGTCAGCCGTTAGATAGTTGGCTTATAACGCAAAGTTTGTTGACGGCTCTGCTTTCCGTGGGTTAGCTTGAAATGGCAACTCATCGAGACCGACCGAGGGACAGGCCCTTTGACGTCGGGGCAACCTGCGGTGAACTCAGCCCTTTCCGGGTGGTAGTCCATCGTGACGGTGCCAATTCCTGCGGAAGCTGACCTTGGCGGTCGGCGACCGAGAGATGAGAGGACGCGCGCGCCTGGCGCCTTTTGCAAATTTCCTTCAGCCGGGCCGCAGCAAACTCCCTCACGGTCATGTATCGCAGAGCTCGATGGATTGGGGTTTTACTGACCAACATCGACGGAGCATGCAACATGAACCAGGCCCTGGCCTTTACCGAACCGGACTGTATCCGGCCCCCCGCCCCAGAAGCTGCCGAGCCGCTACTGGTTGACGATCACCTGGATTGGCCGTTACCCGGCCAGCTCGAGAGGCATGTGCCCATTCGTTACCGACTACACGGGCCGGTCACTGCGCCGGTGGTTGGCGTGCTGGGTGGCATCAGCGCCAATCGCCAGGTGCAGTGCTGGTGGCGCGATCTGTACGGTAGCGCGCGTGCGTTGAACCCGGATCGAATCCGTATCCTTACCCTGGACTGGTTGGGACACGGCGAGACGGTGAGCACCCAGACCCAGGCCGATGCCCTGGCTGCTGTGCTAGACCATCTGGGCCTGCCTGAACTGGATGTGCTGATCGGTGCATCCTACGGAGCCATGGTGGGGTTGTGCTTTGCCGCCCGCCATGGTCAGCGACTGGGGCGGTTGCTGGCCATCAGTGGTGCTGATAGGTCCCGTCCGACCAGTGTTGCCTTGCGTCATATCCAGCGCGAAATTCTGCGTTTTGGCGTCGATACCGGCCAGCGAGAGCGCGCCGTTGCCCTGGCCCGGGCGCTGGCCATGACCACTTATCGCCCGTCGGCGCAGTTCGATCAGCGCTTTGCCACCGAGGGCTCGGCACAGACATTGGCCGAGGTCAGTGCTTATCTGGATCACGTAGGGCGCTGCTTTAGCAGCAACTTCAGCGCCGAACACTACAACAGCCTGTCGAATTCCCTGGATCAGCACGAAGTGAACCCGGGCGAACTCACCCTTCCCGTGGATCTGGTTGCCATTGATTCCGATGCCTTGGTGCCCCCCGAGCAAATCGAGGCGCTGGCAACGCGCCTGCCCGGCCCGGTTCGCCTGCATCACATCGAGTCCAGATATGGGCATGACGCATTCCTGAAGGAGCCGGATTGCTTCAATCGGCTCATCCATCGTCTGTTAGCCGAGGAGGGGATCGCATGAGCACGCGTCGACCTGCTACCGTGGCCGTTCGCGCCGGGATCGAATCCGACACCCAGCACGGTGCCGTCGTGCCGCCGATCTGCCTGTCGAGCACTTTCTCATTCGCCGAGTTTGGCCAGCCACGACAGCACGACTATTCGCGCTCTGGCAACCCCACCCGCGATCTGCTGGGCGATGCCCTGGCCAGGTTGGAGGGTGGTGCTGGCGCGGTCGTGACGGCGACCGGTATGGGTGCAATCAGCGCCGTGCTGCAGCTCCTCAAGCCTGGCGACAAGCTGGTTGCACCGCTGGACTGCTACGGCGGCACCTTCCGCCTGTTCGATGCCTGGGCCAAGCGCGGCGCCTTCGACCTGGTCTGGACTGACTTTCGCGATGAGCGTGAGTATCGGCGCCACCTCGACGGTGCCCGCATGGTCTGGCTGGAAACACCCAGCAATCCACTGCTGCGGATTACCGACATTGCCCGGGTCGCTGAGCAGGCCAAGGCGCATCGGGCACTGGTCGTGGCCGACAACACGTTCTTGTCACCCGCCCTGCAGCAGCCGCTGTCGCTGGGCGCCGACATCGTCGTTCACTCCACCACCAAGTACATCAACGGCCATAGCGACGTAGTTGGCGGTGCTGTGATTGCCGATAACGCCGAGTTGGCCGAGCAAGTTGCTTGGTGGGCGAACTGCATCGGCGTGACCGGGTCGGCATTCGATAGCTGGCTGACCTTGCGCGGACTGCGTACGCTGTCGGTGCGCCTCCAGGCGCATCAGGGCAATGCCGAAGCCCTGGTTCAGCGCCTGCTGGCCGCCCCGGAAGTGGCGCGCGTGCACTACCCGGGCCTGCCCGATCACGACGGCCACCTGGTGGCACGCCGGCAGCAGGCAGGATTCGGCGCCATGATCAGCTTCGAGCTGGCCGGAGGCGAAGCCGCGGCCCGACGCTTTGTTGACGGATTGCAGATCATTTCCCTGGCCGAGTCGCTGGGTGGGGTGGAAACCTTGATCGCCCACCCGCGCAGCATGACCCACGCGGCCATGCGCCCGGAAGACCAGGACCGGGCCGGGCTGGTCCCCGGACTGCTCAGACTGTCAGTCGGCCTGGAGGCCGTTGATGATCTGCAAAACGAGCTCGACGCGGCACTGGCGCGTGCAGCCATCGGAAAACAACCGGGAGGCCGTCGTCGTGCCGCTGTCTGAAGCAAGGCGCCTGAAAGCGCTGCCTGAGCCTGCCATCGCAGTCGCCCTGGTTGGCCCCGGTCGGGTGGGTCAGGCCCTGCTGGCCAAGTTTCGTCGCCAGCAAGCCGACCGCCGCCTGGTCGCCATTGCCAACTCGCGACAAATGCTGCTGGGCAGCGATCTGGATCACTGTGCGTGGACAGGGGAAAGCGCCCACGTACGATCCGACACGGACCTGGATCAGATGATCGCCTGGTTGCAGCGCTTTGCCGGCGCAAAGGCGGTTGTCATCGATGCGACGGCCAGTCGCGAGGTGGCCGATCGCCACGCCGACTGGCTAAGACGAAGCTTGAGTGTCGTGACCGCGAACAAGTGGGCCCTGGCTGCTGACGAGCTGCGTTGGCAGTCGTTGAAGGCCGCTTGGCAGCAACAGCCCGAGGGCTACCAGGCTTCGGCCACGGTCGGTGCCGGACTGCCTGTACTGTCCACGCTGACACGGCTGGGCCGCTGCGGGGAAACGATCCACGCCTTCGGCGGTGCCTTGTCTGGCAGTTTGAATTTCCTGTGTGGCCGGATCAATGCCGGTGTGGCTCCTTCTTGGGCCCTGAATGAGGCGCTAAGCGCCGGGCTGACCGAACCTGATCCACGCCAGGATCTGGACGGCCTGGATGTTGCCCGCAAGCTGGTCATTCTGGCCCGGGCCGCCGGCTACCAGCTGGACTTGAGCGAGGTCCGGATTGACAGCCTGGTTGCGTCCGAGCATGCGGCGCTGCCGCTTGGCGACTATCTGTCTGCCGGTGACGAGTTTGATGCCCACTGGCATCTGTGCGCGGGCAGGGCGCCCGGGCAGGGTGACCGGTTTGTTCATGTCGGTCGATTTGATGCTGACAAGGGTGCGCGGGTCGGCCTGGAGCGGGTTGAATCGAATCACCCGTTGGCGGGCCTGACCGGCGCTGCCAACCTGGTTGAAATCTACACTGATTGCTACGGTGAACTGCCGCTGACGGTGGCCGGTCCCGGTGCCGGAACTGAAGTAACGGCGCTGGCCCTGTGGGCAGACCTGGAAAAACTAGCGAATTCTTGAAACCCGACCGCTGAGATCGAACAGGCCGTGGGCGGCGGTGAGCAGTTGCGCGGGGTTCTGGTCAAGTGCCAGGTCCGGGAACTGGATGCCGAAGCGCACCGAAAGCTCCAATTCCTGGTGAGCGAATCGAACCCGTGCGCCAGCCAGCGAGCGCCTGAGCCGGCTGACCAGGTTGCGCGCGCCGGCCTTGTGCGTGCCCATCAGAATAACGCTGTACAAATCGTCAGACGTTCGGTGCAGAGAATCGTCCTGGCGCAGTTCGCGATGCAGGAAATAGCGCAGATTGCGCATGATGGCTTCAGCCCAGGCAGTGCCTGACCGTTTCTGCAACTCGCTGTAGTTATTGAGCTTGATATGCATCAGCGCCAAATCCAGGTTCTGGCGCAAATGGAAAGCAAAAGCCTGCTCGATGCGAAGGTAATAGTAATCCGGCTCTGGCACATTGCTAAGCAAGCCCGACTCCGGCGGGTAGTCGGCTGCATTGGTAATCAACCGGGCCTCCGGAATCTGGCCATCGAGATGCACTTTCAGAGCACCCGTCAGATCAGCTGCACTGAACGGCTTGGGGATAAACGCGGTAGCGCCGGCTGACAGGGCCATTTCGCGGGCATTGAGCTCCTCGGTGCCGGTGACCACGAGAATGGGCAATTTGCGAATGCGCTGATGCCGGCAATTGCGAACGGTTCGGATCAATTCATGCCCGTCCATGATTGGCATCATCAAGTCGGTGAAAACCAGTTCGATGTCTTTGTCACGATTGATTTTCTGCCAGGCCTCCTCCCCATTTTCAGCCATCACCAGATCACATTCCTCGGCCAGGAATTTGCTACCGGCGTAACGCATCAGCCGCGAATCGTCCACGAACAAGACGCGTTTGCCGGGTGGTGCTTCTTGCGTTGCTCCAAGCATGATTATCCCTGTCCACAAACCCCGGCTGAGCCGTGCCACCTGCCTCTAACGTGGCAACATGCTCGCCAAGCCTATCCCATTCTGAGGGAAACCTGATCGGTAATCAAGTTTCAGGCGGTCATCGGTCAGCGGGGCATGACTTCGCGAAGAAGAATGCGGTTCGGGCTACCGTCGAATAGTCCAAAGGAAGACCGGGCTGCTGGATTGTCTTGGTAGACATCGTCGTCCTCAAGATCATCATGCAAAAAAGCCCAATTGTCGCCGGGGTCAAGCTCCACGTCGACCCAACCGGTTTCTCCCGGAGCGGTAAAACGAAACCAACCGGTGCCGCCGTCAAGCGTAAGGCGACTGGCGGCAGCGTCAACCATGGTTGCGCCTGCCCCTATAGACATCAACGCGGTACCGTCGCCGACGCTGCCGCCGGAACTCTCCAGCGTCACATCGTTGGCCAGCTCCATGACGGTGCAGTCATCTGCCTGGTTGAGCATCCAGGTATCGAAATCCCAGTATTCGGCGCGCCAGCGCAGGTCGACGGGCCCCAGTTCCGAACCGATGGCGCTGTCGATCACCAGGCGCCCGAAGCGCAGTTCGGTCGAATCAACGACGCCACTGCCGCTCAAGGCAACGCCGTCAGAATCGGTCGGATCAATACTCACCGTGTAGTCGGCGTACGCGCCTTCCGGCGTGCTGCGGGGAAGTCTCAGGCCGGCATCGATCAGTCCCATGCCCCAGTGCCAGTCAATGTCTGCATCAAGAATGTCTGGAGATCTTGGATTTGCACCGACTTCAAGATCGCCAGCACCGAGCTTGGCAAAGTCACCGTGATAGTTGGTCGTGACACCTCCGCCAGCATTGTGTGCGGAGAGCGTCGCGTCGATATCGAAGCGTTCGCCGATATAGGTGAAGGGGCTATTGCACTCAGTCAGGCCGACGCGATTGACTATCCGACCGCTTTGCAGTCTGAAATGGTCCGGGATGAATCGCCCGACGTGATCGATTGCCGCGCCAACGACATCCTCGGTTCCTAGATAGGCCCCGCTCGCCAGCCGCGGGTTCAGAGAGATGATCCCGACTTCGGGCCAGGAAACGCTGGCGCAGGCATGGCCGGGCGCGTTGTTGCCGGCACAATCGGTTCCAAACCTCGGGAATCCGCCGTCTAGGCCCGGCGCGTTGCCGCCGGCCGGCTGGACCAGGCTGAGTTGCAGGTTTACGCCTTCCGGTGGCAACTCATTGCCGAAATTGGGGGTCACGCCGCCGCTGGCATTGCGCGCCGCGACTTCGAGCTGGAACGTCGTGCCGGCTGCTCTGAAAATCGGCCCGCCAGCGCTGGTCGCGGCCGGGTTGCCGGGGGCAGCCAGCACGAAATGGTCGGGGCGGGCGACGAAAACGTTCGAGCCCGCCATCTCCAGGCCCTGCTCCGGGGTGCCCGGTTCGCCACTGTAGGCTGCGTGCAGAAGCATCCGACCCACGTCCGGGTAGACCAGGCCGAAGCTGGCCACGCCCTGGTTGTCGAAAAACAGATTGTGGCCACTGCCTGGCCCGGCAGTGGCCACCGCCTGGCTGTCGATAACCACTGTCATCGAGCCGGCAGATGGATTGTCGTAGTCAGACCAGAAGCGAATTTCCCGCTCGACGTCACCGAAGGCTGGCAGACACCGCAGGGCATCGTCGTCGCTACGCACGGCGGCGATAGTTGCGCTGGCCATGGCGCCGGCGACGTGGTCGGGAACCTCGAGCACGAAGCCGGAGTCCTGCCATTCCATACTGCAGTCGGTTTGGCTGCCGCCGCTGTAACAGCGTGTGGCTGCCGTCGCTGCTGGTTGATTAGCCACTGCGTTCAGGGTCACGCTGCCCGGCGCAGTAACTTGCAGTGCGGTGCTTGCGCTGCCGGTGAAGGTCAGCGTCTGCGGCGACCAGTTGCCGGCCGGCGAGGTAAATGTCACCGTGACCTCATCTTCGAATAGCTCGGAGCAGGCGGGATCGGCGCAGGCCTGGATCCCGACCGATTGCGCGGAGCAGGTAATTCCACTGGTCGGATGGGTCAGACGCAGGTGATCGAGCTCTTCCGGCTCTTCGCAGGGACGTTGGTGAGTCCATAGCTGTTCCACCTGGTCAGGGCTCAGCACTCGGCTGTAGAAGCGCAGTTCGTCGATCAGTCCATCCCAGAAGATCGTCGGCGCCTGGCCGAAGCTGGACGCACCGATGAAAAGCGGCGCGATGATGGGTTTGTTGGTGTAGTCGAGAATCATGTTCTGCTGGTGCAGCGTGCCGATGCGGCCGCTTTCGTCGTACAGGTAGCCGCGTGCCTGGACGTTATTGGTCCCGGGCTGTCGGCGCAGCGTGGCGGCGAAGAAATACCACTGACCAGCCTGCAGAATGTGCGGGCTGATATTCATGTTGCTGTTGTCTGGATTGCCCCAGCGATTCCAAAGCCGCAGGTGCAGGCGCTGGTTGAGCGTGCGGACGGCAAATTCCTGCGAGTTCTGGGGCTGACCCTGGCCTTGCCCCTTGTGCAGTACGGTGTAGTCCTGCGCATCGGCACCGGGCCGGATGCGGATCCAGCCACTCATCGTCATGCTGCCGACATCAGCCAGTGGCGAAAGAAGGGGATCATGGGGTACTTGCACGTAGTGCTGGGCTTCTATCCACCAGGGCGGGCCATCGACTGAAAACCCCCAGCCGCGGAAGCGGCCAGCATTGCAAACCTTGCCGGGCACGGTGTCGGGCAGGCTGTTGGCGGAGCCGGATGTCCGCGCGGTGCCGTGCAGTGCGTTGGGCGAACTGTCCAGCACTTCACCGGCTGCCCCTGTCCACTGGGCCTCGTCCATGCGCCAGTGAGCAATCAGGCTTTCTTCCGGCAGCGGCTGCTCGCACAGGCCACCGAAGCCGGCCTCGTTCACTGCGTCTTCGGCATAGATCAGGCTGGTCTGCGGTCGCGAATTGACTGATCCTTGTGATGTGATGGCGCCGGTCAGGGTGGTGTTGTTGCCTACGTTCACCGTGCCCTGAGAAAAGATCAAGCCATTGAAACTGTTGACGTTGCCGATATTGGTGGTGCCGTAGACAAGGAATACCAGGTCAGCGGCAAATCCAGGCGCGTTGAAGTTGCCGCCGTTGCCCAGGTCTAGCAAGTCGCGCACGAAGATGCGCACCGGGCCGTCGAGCAGGATGCTGGCGTTGTTGCCGGTGGTCACCGAGGTGAAATAGTGGTCGCCTGCCTGCAGGGTCACGGTCTGGTTGTTGTTCAGGTTGAGCGCACCGTCGTGGTTGACCGGGAAGGTCGGCAGTTCGAGGATGTTGGGCGGCTGCGCGTTTTGAGTGGCATCGGTCGGGAACACGTCGGCGCAGGACACCTGGGCCAGGGCGGCAAGCGGTAGTCCAAACAGCAAGACTGCGAACACCGCAACGGCGCAATGGCAATAGGCGCGTGAGGACATCATGTTGCCGGCAGGAGAAGCATTGCGACAATAGTATGGCTGCGGTTTGTCATTGAATCCACTGCTGTCAGGTTGGATCTTCAACGATGATCTGCGCGCGCGCGCTGCGCCTGACCGGGATCGGACCGGGAAGGGCTGCCTGTGCTACCAGGTTGAAAATAAAGTAGGCATCTGCGCCTTCCTGGAATTCGACTCTTTCGCAGGTGAATGAGGTGGGCATGCCGATCGCTGGAGGCTCGCTACCGCCTGGCGGACAGCTTTGCGAATTGACAATGCCGGGAATCTCGCTTTCCAGCCGCGCCAATGCCGCGTACCAGGCCTGGTCGGCCTGACCGGCCCGGACTTGGCCGGTTTGTTGCGTGACCGAGGTCATAGCGACGATGCCGGCAGCCAATACGACAACCGTGATCAGGAAAATGGCGACAAACAAGGCCGCGCCGCGTTGGCCGGAAAAGCGCTTGAGAGGCAAGATTTTCATGGCGTGTTTAATACCTGGGCCTGAACCAGCAGGAAAACGCGCTCGCCGTCATCTTCCAGATCCAGGCGCAGGCTGACCAGCCCGCGTCGGGTGGCGGTGCCTGGGAAATAGCTGAACTGGCAGTCGACAACGCGGGTGGCCACCAGCTCACCGCCGCCTGGAGGCAAACTCGGAGTTCCAGTTGACAGGCCGTATCCTGCGTGACGTCTCAGCGCCCCAGTTGTTGGGTTGCATACATAGCTGACCACGTTGTCGAAGACAAAGAAGCGTTGCTGCGGGGAGTGGGTAACGAAAGCTCGGCCGGACGCGCTGCGGTCGTAGCTGATGCTGTTTTCCGATGCGGCGGTAATGGCGGCCAGGTTGTCGCCGGCGTAGACGTTGAAATCCGGTTGACCGGTGTTGAACACCGACAGGCAATGCCCGGCTGCCGTGCCGCAGTCGGCGCCGGGTGGCCGCGTAACGACCTGGCCGAAATCAGGCAGCTTGCCGAGCACGTCGAAGGAGTCGCTGCTGCGGGCCGGCACAAAGATGTCGCTGCCGCCGCCCGGTGCCGGCAGCCGACGATATCGGCCACCGGTCACCGTGCCAATGAACTCGATGTGGCCACTGCCATGCACCCGTATGCTGTTGGGCAGGGCAGCACGCAACTCGCGGGCGATCTGATTCAAAGCCAGGTCGGCGGCATCAACCAGTTCGGCGCGGCGCTCCATGTCGCGAGCGGCCTGGAAGGGCGTGACAATGAAGACGACCAGGACGGTCGACAGGATGCCCAGCAGCACGATCACCATGATCATTTCGATCAGGGTGAATCCGTGCGGCTCCATTCGTTTAACCATGGATATAGCCACTGCCCGCCTCCACGATAACGGTCGGTCCATCGGCAACGACGATCGCCGCGCCGCTGGCCGTGCGGCCCATGCCATCGAACTGCACCGTGCCGGCACCGTTGCTGACTTGACCAGTGCCTGAAAATGCGCCGCCGCGAGTGGGATGGGGCAGGGCGCCGCTGGGGCAGTCGTCGCCGCCGGCCCAGGCCACGCTGAAGCCATCACTTTGAATGCTCACATCGACCGCGCAGCCGGAGGTGATGGCGACGCGCTGGGCATGGCGCAGGGCCAGGGTGAGTTCGCGGGCAAAGCTCTGGCGCTCAAAGCCTTCGATGTTAAGACGCGGGACGGCGAAAGCCGCCAGGATGCCGATCAGTACGAGAATCAGCACCAGTTCCGTCATGGTGAAGCCAGCCGCGCGCATCAGTAGTCACCGCGCGCGCTGACCAGGGTGAATCGACCCCGACCGCTGGCGTGATTGACCTGAACCTGGATCTCGGCGGGATTGCCGCTGCCCACCGCCACCGCGACCTGGTAGTCTGCCAGGGCCGGAATGGCATTGCCAAACTGATCGCGCGGAGATTCGCTCAGCCCGGCGTAGCACTGGATGCCTGACCATTCGCCACGCCCACCCGGGCAGTCACCGTCATATTCGCGCAGGAGAATTTCGTCCATGTAAGCCGTGGCAATCGCCCGCGCCTGGGCCTGGATCATCGGATCGGCGCTGCGTGCGGCGGGGGTGACAAAGCTGACCAGTAGCGCCGAGCCCAGGCCAAGCACCACCAGCGCAACAATAAATTCCAGCAGCGTGAACCCTCGGTTTATCCGGTTTGTCTGCTGCATGAATTGATTCATGATCCTAATCCCGGCCGGCAGACCAGTATCTGACTATGGAAATGGTAATGCACATTGCGTGCCTATGGTCACGAGCGCTGGTTTACAACGGCATGCCGATTGAATCATACTCATCACGTCGACAGTAAAATCAAGGGGAAATGCTATGTCTACTAGCGGTGTTCAAGGGCCATCGATGCGTGTGCTGGCCGGATTTACCTTGATCGAGCTGGTGATCGTGATTGTCATTTTGGGCATACTGGCAGCCGTGGCGGTGCCGCGTTACCTGGATCTACGCGAGGAAGCCAACATCGCGAAGATGGAGGCGGTGGCCGGGGCGATCGAAAGCGCCATGACGATCGGCTTTGCTGCCTGTCAGACCAATCCTGCCTGCGACCCCAATGCCTCGGCCGGGCAGGCGGGGACTTTCATTAATGTCGGCTTGGCGCAGAACGTCAGTTTTCATTATGGCTACCCGAATTCATCGGCAGCAGGAATTGACCGTTTGCTGATCCGGGATGGATATGTCGTCACGCCGGCGAGTGGCTCCAACCCTCGTCAGTTCAGGCTTGCGGGGCAGGGTACGGGAAATCTCAACAACAACTGCCGCGTTCGTTATACGCGGGCAGCTGCCCCGGGAGAGCGCCCGACTGTGGACAGGTTTTTTAGCAATTGTTAGCACCTTGGCAT
>SKKV01000171.1 GCA_007123575.1 Wenzhouxiangella sp. | reverse complement strand
TCCGCTGATGCCATGAAACTCCTGATTTGGGAAACGATTTGATAGTTGGCAAGGCGGGACTGGGAGCCGGCGCGGGCCTATCAATGGGAGTCAAATTATGTACTTTGATTGGCTGCTTGATTCGGATGAGGCCCGCGGAAAGGGAAAACTAGTGCCTGTCCTGGAATCGCTGGAATCGTTCGCTTTTAAGTCAGTTCAAGTATGGACTTGCGCCCGGCGGGCGAACTGGGGCCGAGGTCGGTGCGAGCACCCATCGAAAGTGCAGGCGGCTGCTGTCGGGTAGCCTTTCGTAGACGTCGTCGAGAAACAACAGCAGCCGACTTGCCGCCAGCGCAAACCCCGTCGTTCGGCGAAGGCATCTGATCGCAAGCTTGTCCGGTTGCGGTCACCGTCCATTCAGGCAATGCCGCAGACTCAATGACCAAGCAGCGATCTTGCCTGTAGGGCAAGAGTTCAGGAAAAGTTCAAGCTTTCTTCAAGAGTTCGGCAGCCGCTGTGGTGACAATTGAACCTGAAGTCGGGGCTGAATCCCGGCCTATGCCGGGAATGGCGAGGTCCTGTAAGGAGGTCCAATACATGAAGGTTTGTGACACCATGCGCGCACTGTTGATCACCGCCCTGATCTGTCCTCTGGCAGCACTGGCCCAGGCCCCCATCACCTACCAGGGCCAACTCACCGAGTCCGGCCTGCCGCATACGGGCGTCGTAGACATGGAGTTTGCCTTCTACAACGTGCCGACGGGCGGGGCTGCGGAACTGGTCGTGCCGCAGCCCGGCGTTTCGCTGAACGACGGAATGTTCCAGGTGGCACTGGACATGGACGGGCTAGATCTTTCGCAGACCTGGTATCTCGAGCCCAGGGTACAAGGCACGTCCCTGACTCCTCGGCAACGAATCACCGCCGCCCCCATTGCCTTGTATGCCCTGAGCGGGGCTGGAATCGGCTCCTACGAGAGCGTCATTACAGTAGCCAAATCAGGTGGCCACTTCGCATCGGTGGCCGATGCACTCGCCAGCATCACCGGCAATTCTCCGTCCAATCCATTTCTGGTCTGGGTTGGGCCGGGCGAATACTCCGAAACCGAGCTGGTGGATATCCCAGCCCATGTCCATGTAAGGGGTTCCGGCCCGGAAGTGACTCTCATCACCTCGGATCGCAGCAGCAGCGAGCCAAACCAGCTGGCGGCAACCGTCTATCTGCGGGACCTGGCCAGGATCAGTGACTTGAGCGTGGAGAACACTGGCACCGGATCCCTCGGCTACGCGATCTACAGTTTCCTGGCCAGCCGCGATGCCGTCATCGACAATGTCACCGCCACGGCATCCGGGAGTGGAACTGGCGGTGGCCGTTCGGGCATCCACCTGCGCAGTTCCGCGCCCACCATCAACAACAGTCGATTCAAGGGATACGGCGCCACGGGCTTCGGCACTGCGGTCAACGCGGGCCTGACGGCAGTGCATACCGAAGCCGGAGGGTTTCCGCAAGCGCTGATCCTGAACAGCACTTTCCTCGGCGGGGCCAGCTCCACCGTGCAGAACTGCACTGACAATTCCGGCACCGGCTATGGCATTCAGATCGACCGATCAACGCCGGACATCCGTAACAGCCATATCTGTGGAGGCTATCGCAGCGTTGCGCTACTCCAGAACGGCCAAGTCAGAATTCAGCACTCCGAGCTTCGCGTCAGCAGCAGCTCCGGTGCATTCATGTTCGAAATAACGGCCAGCGGATTCATTTCGGTAACCCACTCTGCGTTGTTCTTATTCAACAACTCATTCAAGTTCACCGGGGCCGGCACTAGTCTGATTTGCATTCACAACTACGCGACGAACCACTGGCTGCCAGTGAGCAATGGGACCACGGCGGACACGGCCTGCAACCAGTGACACGTTCAGATCCGGACGATCACCTGGAACCGGAGGGGGCCGGGACGAGACCGGTTCCCTGGTCTGCGATCAGGATATGCGTGGCAGCGCCCTCGACCGGTCCAATCAAGTCCCGAACCGTGAAATGCCTGCGGTCGGAGGCTTCGGAGGTGGCAGATCCGTCCAGGGAGGGGCCAGCCGGACCTGATCGCGTCGCCGCAACGGACACCAGGCTTCCCCAGCTGCCTTCAAGCCAGACCGCACAGGGGCCGCCCTGGCAAGCAACGGGGAGGCGCTCATGCAGGGCAACGCCGAGTGCGCCCTGGTCAAGCTGAAGCTCAATCATCGTGGCAGGGTCGGCACCGGTGTGAGCCCCGATAAACGCGCTGGTCACACCGAGCGGGGAAGCGGCAACGATCACCGGAAGGCGCAGGATACGCGTGCCTGCCCTGGTTTCCAGCCAGGTAAGCAGCGCGTCGGTCGGGACCAGGGCAGGCCCCTGAGAAAAGCCCTTGTGGCTCATGGTGACCTCAGCATTGGTGAGATTCTGGGGAATTTTGGAAGTGGGTTCGGCGGTGGCCATAGAGGTCGCCTCAGGCTGGCCCGAGCACGCGATCAGTAGGGCGCCGATCACCAGACTCAAAGAGGCGAAGGATAAACGGGTGGATCTGGTTGGCATGGGCGCACTGTAGCAGGTGGCCAGGACCTGTTCGACGGTCAAGCCTTCGCCTAGCTTGCGAAGAACGTGTTCTATGGTTACTCGGGTACCGCGAATGCACGGCTTAATAACGACTCTCGGCTGCAAAGCACAGTTATCCATCCTGCGCACTCAGGGCAATGATGTGTGCTCTCGCATTTTCGAAATGCCCTGTGAGTGCCTTGTGCTTCCTGCCGAGGCCTTGTACGCAGTAAGGGTTCAGGAACTGTCTACCGGCAAAGAGTTTGGCATCGACAGGGCTCAGCGCCGCCTCATCGCAAAGTGACGCCCAGTTTTGCGCAATGGTCTCGATCTGACCTTCAATGATCGCCGTGGCCTCGTCTTCGCTCATGTGAAAATCGGCGCGTGCCGACAGGCACGTGGCGAGCGTGCTCATGCGGCTCTCGCCCTTGATGAGCATCGCCTGCGTCGCCTCGTTGCCGGCGCGTCCCTGCGGACAAATGTCGTAGGCGGGCGTCAGCGTCAGCATCTTGCCGTCCCAGAAGGCGGCGTGGTTGCGCGCGTGATCGTCCGAGTTCCCGCACAGCACGTTGAAGCAAATCCGTCCGTAAAGCTCGCGGAGCGTTTCTTTCGGATTGGTGAAAGTGTGACGGATCCGCTCGGCAAGGTCTTCATAGGACGCGTAGCGCGCTTCCATCTCATTGAGCTTAAGAATGGTAAGGCCTGAAACCATGGCGCGGCGCTGCCAGTTGCCGTCTGACTTGATCCTGTCGAAGCGCTCGATAAGCAAAACGTCTTTGCCGCCCGTCTCGAAGATCGAGACGGGCGCAACGTGGAGCCCGCACAGGTGTGCGAGCCGCATGGCCATGAACTCGGCCTTCACAACGTTATAGACGTCTTTGCTCGATGAGAACTTGGCGATCAGCTTGCGCTCGTCAGCATCGATCAGGGCCTTCGGTCGCGCGCCCCCGATCGATGTGCCGTGATGGATCGCCTGGTCGAGCGGCGGCGTAAGAGGGAGGCCTTTTTCGACGCGATCGGCTGCCTCGAGCAGCTCCTGGTAGCTTGCCTGAGCCGAAAGACGCGGCACGTACTCGGTGGCCGAGTGCTGGAAATCAAGTGCACCGATCCTGTCCGAACCAGACTCGATCAAGTAGGCCAGTTCGTTCAGCTCCTCCACACCCCGATCGGCGGCCTTCGGCCCGACGAGCCAATTGATGATGACGCGGCGGCCCCAGGCATCCGGCGAGCCGTCACGTAGGCAACTGGCCATCTCCATGTTCGGAAGCGGATCGATCCGGCCGCGCCTCAGTGGCAACTCAGGTTCATAGATCGGGATGGCGTTGTTGCGCTCAAGATAGCTGACGCCGTAATTGAAGATGTAGCGGCCGCCATCCATCGTGATGCGGCCGGCCACGACCGGATGAGTCTCACCCGGCAGCCAGATCCACACAAAGACGCTGTGCGGTGTCTTGCGACTAGAAGTCATCATCGACCGCCGTGCGGGATGTGCGGACACTCTTCGGCAGCAGCGTCAGTTTTTCCTCGACGCGAGCGTTCTCGATGCGAAGCGCTGCTTCGTCATCTTCGAAAAGGCGCACACCGGCGAGTATTGCGGCCTCGAACACGGCGCCGATCTCCGCTCCTGGTGCGCCCCTCTCGATGTTATGGAGCGTCGTGCGGCTGATGCCGGCACGGTCAGCCAGCGCTTGTGCCGTCATGTCGCGCTCCATCCGCCCGATCCGGATCAGCTTCCCCAGGATCGAGAGTGCCTGGCGCGTCTGGCGCGCGTAACTTCTCGTGCGCTTCATGGCGGAGCATACCTATTAGTTCAGTTAAATAGACCTTAAACCATTTCATGTCCAGTATATTGGACATTATTGGTGTAAGACCGACAAAATGTCAAATCGGCGTTCGTTAAAGTGAACTCAGAGGCCGAGTGGCCGAATGCCGTGTCCTGGAATCGCTTGACGCGCTTCTCCACACGCGCAGAATCGCGATTGTGTGGAACATCAGGCCCCCATCGTTCGTCGAGGCATCTTCGACACCCGTATCGCCCTGACCCTTCGCCATCATGGCGTTACCGAATTCGCCACCCGCAACACTGCCGACTTCCAGGGCTTCGGCTTCACCCACCTCATCAATCCCATTGACAACAAGGATCAGGCCGTCCATGACGCCTGACCGTTAGCCTGCCCTTTTGCCTATTCGCCCCCAAGCATCCCGTCGCTTGACAGCAAGCCCGGCACCGACCACGCTGTCAGGGAATCCTGGCCAAGCGTCTGCTTCGGAGCGGGTAGGGCAAGACAAAAGCAATGGTGAAGCATTCAACCTCGTCCGTCGGGGATGTAACCCCGACCTACAAGCAAACCACTTCATCCGGGCGAATCGCAAACGTACATGACGCCACCATGTAGGTCGGCCCTACGCGGCCGACGGATGACAATTAATCCATCGACACGACCAGATTCACCACCCCACCATACTCAACCCGCCACCTGCAAAAACCCCATCCCCCGCGACCGCCCCGGCTTGTGCCGGCACTCCCCGATCAACATTGTCGCCAGCTCCACGCCATCATCAATCCCCTCGATCTTGGCCCGTCTTGCAACCACCTCAACTCTTGACATCATTTCTACATCGATGTAAGTTTGAAGGCATGATTCGAACCCAGATTCAACTGCCTGACGAGCTATACCGCGAAGCCAAGCGGATTGCTGCCGAACAGGAAATCAGCCTGGCCGAAGTGCTGCGCCGCGGGCTGGAACATATGCAGCGAATTTATCCACCAAGGCCCAGCAATCGCCCGTGGCAACCCCCGGCACCTGACGCGCTGGGCGAGTTCCAGGCCCCGGAAGAGCGCTGGCGCGAACTGGGCAACACCTGAATTGCTTTCCATAGACACCAACATCCTGCTTTACGCGCAGAATCGCGATTGTGTGGAACACCAGCCGGCCAGAGCGTTCGTCGGGCAATGCGTTGCGCGCGAAGATGTCGCGATCTGCGAACTCGTTTTAGTAGAGCTCTACCAGCTACTCCGCAATCCGGCCGTGCTAGCCAACCCGCTAAACGCACCCGATGCGGCGGCTGTCTGCATGGCCTGGCGAAACAACCCAAGCTGGGCCCTGATCGAAAACGCGCCAATCATGGAAAAAATCTGGTCTATCGCGCAACGACCAGACATTGCTCGCCGAGCCGTCTTCGACGCCCGCATCGCCCTCACCCTTCGCCATCACGGCGTCACCGAATTCGCCACCCGCAACACTGCCGACTTCCAGGGTTTCGGCTTCACCCACCTCATCAATCCCATCGACAACAAGGATCAGGCCGTCCATGACGCCTGACTTTCAGCCTGCCCTTTTGCTCCCAGGCATCCCGTCGCTTGACAGCAAGCCTGGCACCGATCACGCTTTCAGGAAATACGGGCCGAGCGTCTGCATCGCGGGGCTCCAGGCCCATCCCGACAAGCGCGGCAAACTCTCCACGACTGAAAGAATGCCGCCGGAAAGTCTCCGGAACGTCGCCAAGCATCCAAGCGAGTGGATTAGGCGTGTCCAAGGGACTGAGAGCAACTATTACCGCGCCACCGGCTCCGCCGAATCACTGATGCTGAAGGCGGCCGAACTGGGTCAGCGCTGGATGAAAGGTGTATCCGGAGAACTCGCACTCCAGAAGCTGCGGGAACAAACGTTGCCCTGGTAGCCCAACCCTGATCTGACCCGGAATTGCCGGAACTCCCCGGGTGCTAACCCGTGTAAACTTTCGGCCTCACCTGACCGTTCGATGGCTTGAAACGCCCAAACTCGGCGATTGCGAGCGAAACTCCTGAAATTCCGATGTCCAGCCAACCGCAGTTATGCTGCGTCAGCGATCCAAATCATGGCTGTCCTGGTTTGTACCGCGTCAATAGGCAACGTGTGTCGCTCCGGGAAAGTTCCAGTACATCCTGGTCGCTGAGACCTGGCTCGAGCTCGGCGATGTAAGTGATGTCCCAGTTAGCACTACGAAGCTGTTGAACCAGCGATGCAGAAATATTCTCATCGGCCAGCAGCTTTGGTCGTTCAGCTAAAAGCTATTTCTTCATTGGCCAGATAGTCGGCGGCAAAACGCTCGGCCGCGTAAATGTCCTCAAGCTTCAGGCGGGGGTGCTCGGCCAGGATCTGTTCGACTGTCAAGCCTTCGCCGAGCTTGCGAAGAATGTGTTCTACGGTTATTCGGGTACCGCGAATGCACGGCTTTCCGCCCATGATGGTAGGGTTGCGGGTAATGTGTTCCAACGTGGCCATAATTTCTAGTGCGCTCAGTGAGCTTTCGTGATTAGACAGGAAACCCTGCTGTTGTTCAAGCCGTCCACAACCGCCGCAACCCGGCGCAGCGCTTTGATTTGATCTGGTTTCGCCCCATGACTCAAACCTCTTGGATCTGCGGTGATTTCCCGTTCTGGGAGTGCCGACGCGCGATGCTGGATGATCGAGCTGTGCGGTCTCGGGCCTTCAAGTGTAGCCGCTGCGGGGAAGAGGTGCAAAATGCCTCAAGTGGGCGACGGGTGGGACGGAAGCGCTGATGGCCAAGGCTGAAGCCCTCGGCCAAGCGTGGATGAAAGGGGTGTGTAGCGAGGTGGCCAGAAAAATCCTGCGCGAACGACCTACCTGAACCACAAACCCAAGCTGAAACGGAACTGTACCGGCGCTGCCGGGTTTAGGCGTGGGCGGAATTCGCGATTTGCGAAATTTGCAGCCAGTGTGGACTGGTGGCGGGAGAAGATTCGTGCTGAGGAGGTGGCGTGAAGGACAACGAACCGCAATCGGCAGCGGCATGATCAGGAAGGGAAAAATAATGTGTGATGAGATGGACGCCTCCATCATTCGCAGCGGCGTCGATTTGCGCCAGACTGGTATTCCACACAGTCGATCACGTAGGAGGCGTACACATGAAGCATAAACTGATTGGAATCGAC
>SKKV01000244.1 GCA_007123575.1 Wenzhouxiangella sp. | reverse complement strand
TCTCCGGGTCGGTAAAGGTGACCCAGGGGATGACGCGGTAGTCGGTGCGAAAGCTCCAGAACGGACTGATCAAGGCGTTGACCGCGGCCGACCAGGCCTGGTGGGCGGCCACGTGGGTGAATTGATAGGGCCCGCTGGCATCGCCGCAGACGTAGATGTTCGGGAACCGTGTGCGCTGCAGGCCGTCAGCCTCGATCCGGCCGCTCTCGTCCAGGGCAACACCCAGTTCGTCCAGACCGAAACCGGTGGTGCGGCTGCGCCGGCCCAGGGCTACTAGCAGGCGGTCGAAGGTCACGGTCTGTTCATTGCCGTCCATGTCGGCGCATATCAGGCGATCTCCTTCCCCTGTGCGTTCGACCCGCACAGCGCGCTGGCCCAGGTTCAGTGCGATGCCTTCATTCTTGAAACGCTCCGCAAGCATCTCACTGACTTCCCCGTCCTCGCGCGGCAGCAGACGTTCGCCCATCTCGATCAGGCTGACCTGGCTGCCGAGGCGGGCAAAGGCCTGGGCCAGTTCGCAGCCGATCGGTCCGCCGCCGATCACAACCAGGCGTTCGGGCAGGTCCGGAATGTCCCAGAGCGTATCGCTGGTCACGAAGTCAACCTGGTCCAGTCCGGGTAGTTCGGGTACCAGCGGTTCGGCGCCGGTGGCCAGGATGATGGCCCGGCCGGTCAGGCGCTTTTCGCCAACCTGCACCGTCCAGGGATCGATCAGGCGTGCTTCGCCATCGATTACTTCCACGCCCATGCCCTCGTAACGCTCGACCGAGTCATGGGGCTCGATTTTCTTGATGACCTGGCGAATGCGTGCCTGAACATCCGGCCAGTGCAACCGCGCGCTGGCTTCACTGACGCCATATTTCTGACTGTCACGTACATCGGCCATCAGGCGGGCCGTGCGGATCAGGGCCTTGGACGGCACGCAGCCGGTGTTCAGGCAATCCCCGCCCATGCGATGTTTTTCGATCAGGGCAACGCGGGCACCGACCGTGGCGCCGATGTACGACGACACCAGGCCGGCTGCACCAGCGCCAATCACGATCAGGTTGTAGTCGAAGCGGCGCGGGCGCTTGTGGCCCCGATAAACCTTGCGCCGCTTCAGCAGGCGCAGTACCCAGCGCAGGATCAGGGGCAGCAGGCCGAGCAGCACGAAAGCGCTGATCAGGCCGGGCGAGAGAATGTCACCGGCGGAATCAACTCGGGCGAGCTGGGTACCAGCGTTCACGTACACCACGGTGGCCGGCAGCATGCCTAGTTGGCTGACCCAGAAAAAGGTCCAGGTGCGTATCGGCGTAAGCGCCATCACAAGGTTGATCACCCAGAACGGGAATGCTGGAACCAGGCGCAGGGCCAGCAGGTAAAAAGCCCCGTCGCGCTCGACGCCCTGGTTGATCGCCTTCAGCCGGCGTCCGAAGCGCTGCTGGATAAAGTCGCGGAAAAGAAATCGGGCAGCCAGGAAAACCAGGGTGGCCCCGATCGTGCTGGCGAATGACACGGCGATGGTACCCAGCGCCACGCCGAACAGGGCACCGCCGGCCAGGGTCAGGATGGCCGCGCCAGGCACCGACAGGGCAGCCATGGCGATGTAGACCAGCATATAGACGGCAACCGAAAGCGCCAGATTCTGCTCGGTGAAGGCGAGCAGCTCATCGCGATGACGACGCAGTTCTTCCACGCTCAGGTACTGGCCCAGGTCGAAGATCACGAACGCGGCAATCCCGGCGGCGAACAGCAGCAGGATTAGCAGGCGAAGCAGGTGCTTGGAGGTCATGGCGCCTTGTCTTTTGATGTGTGGTGCCAGGGAAGACCGTGCCGGTCAGCCAAAGCTTGCACCGATTCTACGGGAATTGGAATAGCCCGAATATTTCATGAACATAGGCGCGCCCTCGCGATCATCACGCGAGCTCATGAATGATCCGGGCCAGGGTCAGGCGCGGCAGGCCGGCCAGGTCCGTGGCGGTCTCGATTTGCCCGAATCCAGCGTGCTGGAACAGCTTGGCGACAGGCTCGCCTTGCTCATGCCCGTGCTCGATGATGAGCCAGCCCCCCGAGGCCAGGCGCTTGGCGGCTTGTTCGATCAGCCGCTTGATCAGATCCAGGCCGTTGCCATCGCAGGCCAACGCCATGGCCGGCTCGAAGCGAAGATCGCCCTGATCCAGGTGCGGGTCGCCGGTGGCCACGTAGGGGGGATTGCTGATGATCAGGTCAAACTTCCGGTCTTGCAGCTCGGCGAGCAAATCGCTGTTGATCAGCTCTACTCGCTCAAGGTCCAGTAGCCGTCGATTCAGGTCGGCTACTGCCAGGGCGGGAGGGCTCAGGTCAGCGCCGATAACCTGCCAGGCGGGGCGTTCGGCGGCCAGGGTGAGCGCTATGCAGCCGCTGCCGGTACCGACATCGACAACCCTTGCCCGCGCAGGCAGCGGCAGTTCCAGTGCTTTTTCTACAAGATGCTCGGTTTCCGGTCGCGGAATCAGTACATCCTTGCTGACCAGAAAATCGCGACCAAAGAACTCGCGCTTGCCAACCAGGTAGGCGATCGGTTCGCCTGCCAGCCGGCGCTCGACCAGCTCGTTGAAAGCCAGCATCTGAGCCGTTCCCAGGCGGTTCGTCGAGTGTGCGTACAACCAGCTTCTGTTTCTGCCCAGGGTGTGGGCAAGCAGAATTTCGGCCTCTAGCCGGGAGTCGAGCCGTTGGGATGCCAGGCGGAGACAGCGCTGAGTGTCTGAGTCGGAATCGGTATTTACGACAGACCCCTCTGACAGGGACGAACCGGAGGGAAAAAATATGGTGGCCAGGGGCAGAATCGAACTGCCGACACGCGGATTTTCAGTCCGCTGCTCTACCAACTGAGCTACCTGGCCATCGGTTGCAAGCGACGTCGGGCACCGCGAAGCCCGCTATTAAAACCGCTCAGCCCAAGGAAGTCAACCACCATTTCTGCACCGCCCACTCATCGTTACGTGCGCTTAACCCATTTCCACTTATATTACAGCCTGTTGAGACCGATTGAGGTGGATTTCATGAGTGTAATTTTCAGAATCTTGGTAATGCTGCTTGTGACAGTGGCCTTGGTGGCCTGTGCGAACGATCGACGAGAGCAAATCGAGGCCGAGCAGGCGCTGTTCGAACGCCATGCAGGCGAGCCGATCAGCCGGGTCAACTACGCCCACATTCGCGGATGGCGCCCTGCTGGCGACAACGCGGTGCTGGTGGAATTCAACGGTCGAAGATACTTTCTGCTGGATGTCGGACCACCCTGTCAGCGTGACCTGCGCTTTGCCCAGACCTTGAGCCTGCGCACGACGACGCCGCGGGCCTTGACTACCTTCGATCAGATCCAATCCGAGTACGGCTGGTGTCGAATTGAAAGAATTCGCCCGTTCGATTTCCAGGCTTACCGCCAGGACCGCGACGGCGAAGATGACGGCTTCCGAGAAGCGGTTGATGTCGAAGAGGATCCAGCGCCGCAGCCGCGGCCTTCAAGCTGAAGGCGGCACATAACCTTCGGCCTGGTCGACTTCACCGCCGAACAGAAACGCTTCTGCCTGCTCGAACAGATACTGGCGATGCTCGGGATCAATCGGGCTTAGGCGTTTTTCGTTGATCAGCATGGTCTGGTGGGCAAGCCACTTTTGCCAAGCCTCCTTACTGATGTTGTCGTAGATTTTTTGACCGAGCTCGCCGGGCAGTGGCACCCGATCAAGGCCTTCCGCCTTTTTCCCCAGATGAGCGCAATTGACCAGTCGAGTCATCGCTGTTTCGCTAAAGTGTGACCAATCGTCATTCTATCAATCGTTTCCCAATAGTCCGCAGGTGATCTGATGAAACTACGCTTTTCGGTATTCCTCGCAGCGCTGTTCTCCGTAGCCTGCCTGACAACTTCTACGCTGCTGGAAGCGCATTCCCAGGATGAAGCAATGGCTGAACGTATTCCGGTAGCGCTCGTTACGGGCTCAACGCGCGGCCTGGGCGAAGAGGTGGCCCGCCGTCTGGGGGCGAAGGGCTACCACGTTGTTGTCCAT
The DNA here is from genome assembly GCA_007123575.1 of Wenzhouxiangella sp. Lineage (GTDB taxonomy): Bacteria > Pseudomonadota > Gammaproteobacteria > Xanthomonadales > Wenzhouxiangellaceae > Wenzhouxiangella. The sequence continues at coordinate 3,483 of SKKV01000244.1, read as the reverse complement.
GGCCGCAATGTCGAGCGTGGCGAGGCGGTGGTATGCGCCATTGTTGAGGCGGGGGGGCAAGCCGAATTCCGGCGCGCGGATTTCCTGTCCCTGGACCAGGTGCGAGAGCTGGCCAACGGTGTGCTGACAGATTTCGAACATCTGGATCTGCTGGTCAACAACGCTGGTATCGGTTCGGATGAGGACGGCAAGCTGGTTTCAGAGGAAGGCTACGAGCCGGTGTTTCAGGTCAATTACCTGGCTCATTTTCTGCTTACCGAAAAATTGATGCCGCTGCTGGTCAACAGCGTGCCGGCGAGAATCGTCAATGTCTCTTCGGGAGCCCAGGCAGCGATTGATTTCGATGATGTCATGCTGGAAAACTGGCAGCCCGATGGCCGCCAGATCGGCCGCCCCTATGCCCAGAGCAAGCTGGCCCAGATTCTCCACACTTACGACCTGGCCGAGCGCCTGGAAGGCACCGGGGTTATTGTCAACACTCTGCATCCGGCAACATTCATGGACACCTACATGGTGCGTCAGGCCGGCATCGAACCAAGAGCGACGGTTGATGAGGGCGCCGACCGGGTCATGCAGCTGATTACCGACGATGTCGGCAGCGGCAACTACTTCGTCGACGGTAAACCCACCCGGGCCCACGAGCAAGCCTACGACGAAGCCGCCCGCCAGCGCCTGCGCGAGCTCAGCCTGGAGTTGATCGGCCACAACGACTAAAAGTCCAAAACCTGAAGCCACCGAAAGCACCGAATACACCGAACAAAAGTAGCAGAACCAACCGCGCTTTTCTTTCTTCGGTGCCTTCGGTGTCTTCGGTGGTTCCAAAAGTGCCTTAAGGCTTTTGGCTAGATTTCAAGACTGACTGAACCCTTCACCCGGCCTCGGCCGCAGTTCCCGTTACTTTTGGCAGGGGCGGGCATTGGTATGGTGGTGTTATAGTTCACCAACACACCAGGCCGCGAAGCGGAGTCAGTCGATGGATCGAAAATTCGGGTTCTTACTGGTCTTGTTGACGGTCGTTCTGGCCGCCTGCAGCAGCGGGAATTCCCAGGAGCAGGCTAACGGGGCCGAGCCCGCGGCCAAAATTCCCGTGGAGGTCGAACGCGCCCGGCTGGGCACGATTTCAGCGTTTTACTCGGCCACGGCCACGCTGGAGGCAGATGGCGAGGCCCGTATCGTGCCGCGCATCAGCGGCCGAATTGTCGAGATCGTGGCCGAAGAGGGCGACAGCATCAAGGCCGGTGACGTATTGGCACGGATCGATGATGATCGGGTGCGCCTGGAACTGGCAAGGGCCGAAGCCGACCTGAGCCGTTTACGCCAGGACTTCAATCGCCAACGCGAAATGCACCAGCGCAACCTGATTGCTACCGAGGTGTTCGAGCGCCTGCAGTTCGAGTACCAGGCCCAGCAGACCCAGGTCGAACTGGTTCGCCTGGAACTGTCCTATACCGACATTACCGCGCCGATCGATGGCGTGGTATCTCAGCGCATGGTCAGGGTCGGCAATATGGTCAACACCACCGATCCGGTCTTTGTGGTCACCGCCATGGAGCCGATTCAGGCGGTGTTGCACGTGCCTGAACGCGAGCTGGCCCGTCTCCATCCCGGACAGCCGGCCAGGCTGCAGGTCGATGCCCTGCCGGGACAAGCCTTTGTCGGTCAGATTGCCCGCATCAGCCCGGTAGTCGATGCCGCTTCCGGAACTTTCCGGGTCACCGTGGAGCTTTCCGACCACGGCCAGCGTTTGCGGCCAGGTATGTTCGGTCGCTTCCATATCGTCTATGACAGCCGCGAGCAGGCCGTGCTGGTGCCCGTGGCCGCGGTGATGAGCGAGGACGGCCGCCAGTCAGTGTTTGTGGTCAACAGCTCGGATGCTCAGCGTCGCGGCGTAACCGTCGGCTATCGCAACAACGGCGAATACGAGATCGTCGAAGGCCTGGAGCCGGGCGAGCGAGTAGTCGTCACTGGCCAGGCCAGCCTGCGCAGCGGCGCCGAAGTCCTCATCCTCGGCGACACCGCTGAGCCTGCACCTGACAGTTCGGACTACGAAGATGCTTCTTGAGCTGGTGGCTGGGATGAAAAGACAGGAACCACCGAAGACACCGAGATCACCGAAAAATAGTTCCGCATTCAACTTTCGGTGTCTTCGGTGCTTTCGGTGGTTCCAACGTCTTTATCGTTTCCTTCCTTTGCGCCTTCGCGCCTTCGCGAGAGCAATTCCAAAGTGTCGGAACCGAGAGGCACAAGTCTGCTCATGAATATCATTCGCGTGGCGACCCGGCGGCGGGTGACTGTAGCGATGTTTACCCTGGGCCTGCTGCTGTTCGGTTTGGTGTCACTGTCACGGCTGGATATCAGCCTGCTGCCAGACCTGGCCTATCCGACCCTGACCGTGCGCACCGACTACACCGGTGCTGCACCGGCCGAGATCGAGAACCTGATCACCCGACCGGTCGAAGAAGTGGTCGGCGTGGTCCGCGATGTGCGCCGGGTTTCTTCGGTATCAAGGGCGGGCCAGTCCGACGTCACCCTTGAATTTGCCTGGGGCAGCAATATGGACCACGCTGCTCTCGACGTGCGCGAGCGCCTGGAGCGATTGAACCTTCCGCTGCAGGCCGAACGACCGCTGCTGCTGCGTTTTGACCCGTCGACCGAGCCGGTGCTGCGTTTTGCCCTGGCCCGCAATCCGGATGCCGCAGCGGACTCAGAAACCGGCATCCTGCCGCCGGTCGCTCATCCGGACCGCAACTTGGAGCTGCGCATTCTGCGCCGGCATGCAGATGAGCAGCTAAAGCGAGATCTGGAAGCCATTCCCGGGGTGGCCGCGATCACCATTTCCGGTGGTTTGGAGGATGAGATTCAGGTGCTGGTCGATCAGTACCGCCTGGCCCAGCTTGGTCTGAGCGTGGAGCAAGTCGCCCAGCGCCTGCGGGCCGAGAACGTCAATCTGTCGGGCGGTCGCCTGGAAGAGGGTACGCGCCAATTCCTGGTCCGCACCATCAATGAGTTTCAGAGCGTTGACGAGATCGCCGGCGTGATCATCGCCACCCGCGATGCCAGCCCGGTTTACCTGCGTGATATTGCCGAGGTGCACCAGGGCTGGCGCGAGCGCGAGGCGATTACCCGGGTGAATGGTGAGGAAATGGTCGAGTTGGCGATCTACCGCGAGGGTGATGCCAACGTGGTTGCCGTGGCCCGCGCGGTTGAGCGCCGCCTGGCCCGGATAGAGGCCGCCATGCCATCGGACCTGGCCCTGACCCGGGTCTACGATCAGTCCGTGTTCATCCGCAACGCCATCATCCAGGTGATCCAGGCAGCCGTGCTCGGGGGCCTGCTGGCGATCGCCGTGCTCTATCTGTTCCTGAGGAACGTGCGCGCCACGGTCATCATCGGCGTGGCCATTCCGGTGTCGGTCATTGCCACCTTTGCGGCCATGTATGGCGGCGGCATTACCCTGAATATCATGTCCCTGGGCGGCATTGC
>SKKV01000145.1 GCA_007123575.1 Wenzhouxiangella sp. | reverse complement strand
GCAAGGATCAAGGCGCAAGGATCAAGGCGCAAGGATCAAGGCGCAAGGATCAAGGCGCAAGGATCAAGGCGCAAGGATCAAGGCGCAAGGAGCCAAGTTTTTCTTGTACCTTGAGCCTTGATCCTTGAACCTATCAAAAGAAATGAGTACTCAAGACGCCAACCTCGGCCCCCTGATGATCGGGATATCCTCCCGCGCCCTGTTTGACCTTGATGCCAGCCACAAGGTTTACGAAGAGGGTGGCCTGGAGGCTTACATGGACTACCAGCGTGAGCGCGAGGACGAGGTGCTGCAGCCCGGTGTTGCCTACAACCTGGCGACCAAGCTGTTGGCCCTGAACGACGACGGCATGGATCACCCCGGTGTTGAGGTCATCTTGATGTCGCGCAACAGCGCCGACACCGGCCTGCGCATTTTTAACTCGATCGAGCATTACGGTCTGGATGTGCAGCGGGCGGTGTTTACCAACGGTGCCAGCCCGTCGCAGTACATTGAGCCTGCCGGGGTGCAGCTGTTCCTGTCGGCCAACGATGACGATGTTCGGCGCGTGCTGATGGCCGGCTATGCCGCAGCGACCATCCTGCCGTCGGCGACGCGCGAAAACCGTTCCGGGCAGCTGCGCCTGGCGTTTGATGGTGACGCAGTTATTTTCTCCGACGAGGCTGAGCGGGTCTACAAGGAGCAGGGCCTGGCGGCGTTTTCCGACAGCGAGCGGCGCTCTGCTGCGCGACCGCTGGCGGCCGGGCCATTCAAGCGCGTACTGGAAGGCATTCAGCGCATTCAGTCGGCCTATCCGCTGGAGGAAAATCCGATCCGCACCGCCCTGATCACGGCGCGCTCGGCGCCGGCCCACAAGCGCGTCATTCTGACTCTGCGCGCGTGGGGCATTCGCGTCGACGAGGCCCTGTTTCTGGGCGGCCGCGACAAGGCGCCTTTTTTGCGCGCGTTTGGCGCCGATATCTTCTTCGATGACCAGCAAATGCATTGCTCGACGGCCAGCCGCGAAGTGGCCACGGGCCACGTCCCTCACGGGGTCGCGAACGAGCCTTGACCCCGGCGGCTGAACAGGCGATTTTGCCGCGCTTGCCTATTGCCAGGCAGACGAAAATCGGGTATCTTGGGCGGCTTGTTGTGGGCGATTAGCTCAGTTGGTTAGAGCGCTGTCTTGACATGGCAGAGGTCGCTGGTTCGAATCCAGCATCGCCCACCAGAATTCCGCTCAGCACCGCTGAGGCTGCCCCGCTTGGTGCCTGGCACGGACTCCTCTTATACTTCCCTGTCTTCTCTGGTTCCGGCGCCGAAGCCGTCGCCGAACTGGGCACCTTCACCGGCACTGGTCGAAATTCTTTATAATTTTCGGTCCTTCTAAAAACCCCTGATAGTGCCAGCACATGATTCAAATCACGCTCCCAGACGGCAGTCAGAAATCCTTTGACGCGCCTGTAACGGTGGAAGAAGTCGCCGCCTCGATCGGGCCCGGCCTGGCCAAGGCGACCTTGGCCGGGGAAGTGGATGGTCGTCTGGTCGATGCATCCCACAAGATCGACAGCAGTGCCGAGCTGCGCATTATTACCGGGCGTGATGAGGAAGGTATCGATCTGATCCGTCATTCCACGGCCCACCTGATGGCCCAGGCGGTGAAGCGCTTGTATCCGGAAACCCAGGTCACCATTGGCCCGGTGATCGAGAACGGTTTCTACTACGATTTTGCCCGCGAAGAGCCATTTCGGCCCGAGGATCTGGAGAAAATCGAGCAGGAAATGGAGCGCATCGTCCGTGAAGACATCCCGGTTTTCCGTGAGCTGATGGAGCGTGACGATGCGATTCGCTTTTTCCGCGACCAGGGCGAAGAGTACAAGGCCAGAATCATTGCTGATATTCCCAGTGATGAGCCGATTTCCCTGTATCGCCAGGGCGATTTCATCGACCTGTGCCGTGGTCCGCACATTCCTTCAACCGGCAAACTGGGTTCCTTCAAGCTGACCAAGCTCGCCGGTGCCTACTGGCGCGGTGATTCGCGTAATGAAATGCTGCAGCGCATTTACGGCACGGCCTGGCCCGACAAGAAACAGCTCAAGGCTTATCTGAAGCGCCTGGAGGAGGCCGAGAAGCGCGATCATCGTCGCCTCGGCAAGCAGCTCAACCTGTTCCAGTTCCAGGAAGAAGCGCCGGGCGCGGTGTTCTGGCACCCGCGCGGATGGGCCTTGTTTCGGAAGCTGGTCGATTACGTTCGCCAACGCCAGGAAGAGGCCGGCTATGTCGAGGTCAACACGCCCGATGTCATGGACCGCGCCCTGTGGGAGACCTCGGGTCACTGGGGCAACTACCGCGAAAACATGTTCACCACGCAAACCGAGGATGAGCGCGTATTCGCCCTGAAGCCGATGAACTGCCCCGGCTCGGTGGCCTTGTTCAAGCAGGGCTTGAAGAGCTACCGGGATTTGCCGATTCGCATGGCCGAATTCGGCAAGGTCCATCGTTACGAGCCATCCGGCGCCCTGCATGGCCTGATGCGGGTGCGTCACTTTACCCAGGATGATGCCCACATCTACTGCACCGAAGAGCAGATGGAAGAGGAGTGTCGCCGAGTGATCGAGCTCAACCTGTCCGTCTATCGCGACTTCGGTTTTGATGATGTCAAGCTGAAGTTTGCCGACCGGCCGGAAGGTCGGATCGGTGATGATGCAACCTGGGACAAGCTGGAAGGCGCGCTGAAGGGTGCGATCGATGCCATGGGGCTGGAATACACCTATAACCCGGGCGAGGGCGCGTTCTACGGCCCCAAGATTGAATTCGTACTGCGCGACGCCATTGGCCGTGACTGGCAGTGCGGCACCCTGCAGGTGGACCTGAATTTGCCTGAGCGTTTCGATGCCACCTATCGTACCTCCGACGGTGGCGAACAGCGTCCGGTCATGCTGCACCGTGCCCTGCTGGGTTCGCTGGAGCGCTTTACCGGAATCTTGATCGAGCACCATTCCGGCAACCTGCCACTGTGGCTTGCGCCGGTACAGCTGGTGGTCATGAACATCACCGATGCCCAGGCGGATTACGTGGTGCAGGTTGCCGATGCGCTGCGCCAGCGCGGTTTCAGGGTGGAAACCGACTTGAGGAACGAAAAGATCGGCTATAAAATCCGCGGCCGCACGCTGGAGAAAATTCCCTACCTGCTGGTGGTTGGTGACCGCGAGGTCGAAAACGAGCAAGTTGCCGTGCGGCGGCGAGACGGCACCGACCTTGGTGCCATGTCGATTGACGAACTTGCGCAGAAATTGCAGGCCGAAGTGGCAAGTCGGGGAGAAATAGCCGATAATTGAAGGCTTGTTCAAGGCTGATTGAAATAAAGGAGTAGCCTCATCGCAAGTGAAAAGCAGACCCGGCGCAATGAAGACATCACGTCTTCCAAAGTGCGCGTCGTTGGCTCCGACGGGGAACAAATCGGAGTCATGGGTATCAGAGATGCCCTGGCCCGGGCCGAAGAAGAGGGTTTGGACCTGGTAGAAATCGCGCCTCAGGCCGATCCGCCGGTATGCCGGATCATGGACTGGGGCAAGTATCGCTTCGAAGCGCAGAAAAAGGCCCAGGCCGCGCGCAAGAAGCAGAAGCAGATCCAGATCAAGGAAGTCAAGTTCCGTCCGGGAACCGATGACCACGACTATGACGTCAAGATGCGCAACCTGCGTCGTTTTATCGACGAAGGCAACAAGGTCAAGGTGACGCTGCGCTTTCGCGGCCGCGAAATGGCGCACCAGGAGCTTGGCCGGGATTTGCTTAAGCGCGTCGAGAGCGATATGGCCGATGAGATTACCGTGGAGCAGTACCCACGCATGGAAGGTCGCCAGATGGTCATGATGCTGGCTCCAAAGAAGACCTGATCCAGGCAGCGTACTGTGGCAAGACCTGCCGATCGGAAACGGCGGCAAGGACAACGAGCTGGACTGCAGCCAAACCAAGTTTCTCGATGGTCGGCACTTTCGAGAACGCTGCAAGAAGGCATTACAAACCCTTGATATACAAGGAGATATGACAATGCCGAAAATGAAGAGCAACCGGGGCGCGGCCAAGCGCTTCCGGGCCACGGGTAGCGGGCGCATCAAGCGCAAGCGCGCCTTCCATAGCCACATCCTCACCAAGAAGGACACCAAGCGCAAGCGGCGTTTGCGGTCCACCGTTCTGGTGGCGAAGTCGGACGAGAAGTCCGTTCGTCAGATGCTGCCGAAACTGTAAATTCAAGGAGAAGATGAACCATGGCTAGAGTAAAACGTGGCGTGGTGGCTCGTCGCCGCCATCGCAAGATCCTCAATCGTGCCAAGGGCTACTACGGTGCCCGGCGCAAGGTCTACCGAGTTGCCAAGCAGGCGGTCATCAAGGCCGGCCAGTACAGCTACCGCGATCGGCGCCAGCGCAAGCGCGATTTCCGCAGTCTCTGGATTACCCGCATCAACGCTGCCGCGCGCGAGCACGGCATGAGCTATAGCCGTTTCATCAATGGTTTGAAGCGGGCCGAGGTCGAAATCGATCGCAAGGTGCTGGCCGACTTGGCCGTACATGACAAGGCTGCCTTCAAGGCGCTGGCGGACAAGGCCCAGGCCAGCCTGGCCTGATTGGCGATTGATTGACCATGTCGATTGCGGATGCTGAGGGTCTCCTCGCCGAGGCCATGGGCCTCGTTTCCGATGCTGCCGACGACCGCACCCTGGACCAAGTCCGGGTGCGGTTTCTTGGCAAAAAGGGTGAGCTGACCGGGCTGCTCAAGCAGCTGGGCGCATTGCCGCCGGATCAGCGTCGCGAGGCCGGCCAGGCCGTCAATCGCTGCAAGCAGGCGCTGGAGCAGGCCATTGCCGAGCGCGAGCAGGCCCTGACCCGGATTGCGCTGGAGCGCCGCCTGAAGGCCGAGCAGATTGATGTCACGCTGCCCGGGCGGGGTCATGAGCCAGGTGGTCCGCATCCGGTCAACCGGGCGCTGGATCGCATCCTCGACATTTTCAACCAGCTCGGTTTTGCTGTCGCCACTGGTCCGGAAGTCGAAGACGATTACTACAACTTCGAGGCGTTGAACTTCCCCGAGCATCACCCGGCCAGGGCGATGCACGATACCTTTTATCTTCCCGACGGTCGTCTGCTGCGCACGCACACCTCACCGGTGCAGATTCGGGTAATGAAGAATCAGCAGCCGCCGGTGCGCATCGTTGCTCCGGGGCGCGTATTTCGCAGTGACTCCGATCAGACCCATACCCCGCAGTTTCACCAGGTCGAAGGGTTGCTGGTCGATCGCGATGTGACTTTCGCCGATCTCAAGGGGTTGCTGGCCGACTTTGTCAACGCGTTCTTCGAGGATGAGCTCGAGGTGCGCCTGCGACCCTCCTACTTCCCGTTCACCGAGCCTTCTGCCGAGGTGGATGTGCGCTGGCGCAATGCCGATGGTACGCCAGGGCGCTGGCTGGAAGTGCTGGGCTGCGGCATGGTGCATCCGAACGTGTTGAAAAACTGCGATATCGACCCGGAAACGTATACCGGCTATGCCTTCGGTTTAGGCGTCGAGCGCTTCGCCATGCTTCGCTATAGAGTCAATGACTTGCGACTGTTTTTCGAGAATGATCTGAACTTCCTGCGCCAGTTCAGATAGACCTGCAACAGGGAGTGTATTGTGAAGATCAGCTACCGCTGGCTTAAGGGATGGGTCGCCACCGACCTGGACGCTGAGCAGATCGCCGAAAAATTTACCTTGGCCGGCCTCGAAGTTGACGCTGTCGAGCCGGTAGCGCCGCCGCTGGATGGCGTGGTGGTCGGCGAAATCCTGTCTGCCGAACCTCATCCCGACGCTGATCGGCTTCGCGTTTGCCGCGTGCGCGGCGACAGCGAAGAGCGGACCATTGTTTGTGGGGCGCCGAATGCGCGCGTTGGTCTGAAGGCGCCGCTGGCGACGTTGGGAACCGTGTTGCCCGGCGGTCTCAAAATCAAGCCAGCCAAGCTTCGGGGCGTGCGCTCAGAGGGTATGTTGTGCTCCGAGCCCGAGCTTGGCCTGGGGGAAGACAGTGCCGGGCTGATGGAGCTGCCCGATAGCGTCAGGCCCGGCGAGGCGCTGGACAAGGCCTTGGGGCTTGACGACAAGGTGCTGGAAATCGATCTGACGCCGAATCGGGCCGACTGCCTGTCCGCGCGTGGCCTGGCCCGTGAGCTGGCAGCCCTGATCGATGCCGAGGTCATAGGTCCCGAGATCGAACCGGTGCCTGCTGTCCACAGCGATACCCTGCCGATTGAACTGCTAGACCCGGCCGACTGCCCCTGCTATATCGGTCGCATCATCCGCGGTGTGGATGTCAGCGCTGCGACACCGCTGTGGATGGTTGAGCGCCTGCGGCGTAGCGGCATTCGCAGCCTGGGGCCGATTGTTGATGTCACCAACTACGTCCTGCTAGAGCTGGGTCAGCCCATGCATGCGTTTGATCTGGCCAGGATCCAGGGCGGAATCCGGGTCCGAAAAGCGAGCAGGGGCGAGCGCATGTGCCTTCTCGACGGTCGCGAGATTGATCTTGATCCGGACATGCTGCTGATCGCCGATCACCATCGCGCCCTGGCGCTTGGCGGCATCATGGGTGGAGAAGACTCGGGCGTGACTGACAGCACCAGCGACATCCTGCTCGAATCGGCCTGGTTCAACCCTGGCACGATCATCGGCCGTGGCCGCCGCCTGGGGCTGGCCACCGAATCCGCCCATCGTTTCGAGCGCGGGGTAGACCCAGCCCTGCAACGCCGCGCCGCCGAACGCGCCACCCAGTTGATCCTGGAGATTGCCGGCGGCCAACCGGGGCCGATTATCGAGGCCCTGGATGCGGCACATTTGCCGGTGAACCGGCCGGTAAAACTGCGCCTGGCGCGCTTGAACCGGGTGCTGGGCAGTCGCTTGTCCGGCGAAGAGGTTGCCGAGATCCTGCATCGCCTGGACATGGCGGTCGAATCCAGCGACGAGGGCTGGCGTGTTACCGCGCCCAGCGCCAGGCGGGATATCGAGATCGAGGAAGACCTGATCGAGGAAGTGGCACGCGTGTATGGCTACGACCGTCTGCCAGCGCGCAGCCCCGGCGGGCGCCTTAGCATTCGCCTGCCCGGCGAAGGCGAGCTGCCCGAGCAGCGCCTGCGTCGCCAGCTTGCCGCGCGCGGTTTCCAGGAAATCATGACCTGGAGTTTCGTCGGCGAAGACGAACTGGCCAGGCTCGAGCTGCTGGATGGTGCTCAACCGCTGGCCAACCCGCTTAGCCGCGACATGGCTGTGCTCAGAACCAGCCTGCTGCCGGGCCTGCTGAATACCGCTGGCGGCAACTTGCGTCGCCAGCACCACGATTTTCGCCTGTTCGAGCTGGGGACTTGCTTTTTCAGCACCGGCCAGGGTTTTTCCGAGTCGCGGCGGGTGGGGCTGTTGATGACCGGGCATGCCCGTGCCGAGCATTTCAGTGGCAAGCCCCGGGCGCTGGATTTCTTCGACCTCAAGGGCGAGCTGGAGCATTTGCTCGCGTTCAATCGCGTCCAGGGTAAGGTCAGTTTCCGACCGATCAATCGTACTTGGCTTCACCCGGGGCAGGCCGCCGAAGTCGCGCTTGACGGCGAGGCGGTGGGCTGGTTGGGTCAGCTCCACCCCAGCCTGGTTAGTCAGCTCGACTGGCCGCAATCGGCTTTTGTTGGCGAGTTCGATGCTGAACGACTGGCAATTCGGCAGGTGCCCGAGTTTACCGAGCTGTCGCGTTTTCCGGCGGTGCGGCGGGACCTGTCGCTGGTCGTGGCCGAAGATGTCGCGGTAGCGGATGTGATCGAAGAGATGGAACTGCGCGGTGGAGAATTGGTGCGACGGGTCATCGTTTTTGACCTTTACCGTGGCACTGGCGTCGAAAATAATTACAAAAGCTTGTCTATTGGCTTGATTATTCGTGAAGTTTCGCGCACTCTTAAGGATGCCGACGTGGAAGCCGTCATCGAAAGGGTGATCGCTGGCTTGCAGTCCAGATTCGATGCGAAGTTGAGAGGATAGGTGGGGATGTCATTGACCAAAGCGGATCTCGCGGAGACCTTGTTCGAAGAAGTGGGTCTGAACAAGCGCGAGGCCAAGGAATTTGTTGACCAGTGGTTTGAGACCATTGGTGAGGCCCTGGAAGCGGGGGAGGCGGTCAAATTGTCGGGTTTCGGCAACTTTCAGCTGCGCGACAAGGGACAGCGGCCCGGGCGCAACCCGAAGACCGGGGAAGAGATTCCGATTTCAGCTCGGCGCGTGGTGACGTTCAAGCCGGGTCAAAAATTGAGAGCAAGAGTGGAAGCCTATGCTGGATCCGGGGAGTAACCAGGAACTTCCGGCCATACCGGCCAAGCGCTACTTCACCATCGGTGAGGTCAGCGAATTGTGCGGCGTCAAACCGCACGTACTGCGCTATTGGGAGCAGGAATTTCCCCAGCTAAAGCCGGTCAAGCGGCGCGGAAACCGCCGCTACTATCAGCGTCACGATGTTTTGATGATTCGTCAGATCCGCAGTTTGCTGCATGAGCAGGGATTTACCATCCTGGGTGCGCGGCAGCGTCTGGAAGGAGCCAAGGCCCAGGATGACGTGTCCCGGTCGCAGCAGCTCGTGCGCCAGATTCGAACCGAGCTGGAAGAAGTCCTGCACGTCCTCAGGCGCTGATTCAGACCGCATTACAGCAAACGTCCAGACTGATTTCACGCTACAATAGCGCCCGTGATTCCTCGCAGTTTTCCGGTCGGAGCGTAGCGCAGCCTGGTAGCGCACCACAATGGGGTTGTGGGGGTCGGGAGTTCGAATCTCCCCGCTCCGACCATTTTCTTGCCTGTTCCGTCGAGTGTCTGGCAAAAGTCGCCAAATGCTCACGGTTTGTTTATTCTCTTAAGCTTAACTACGCACTCCGCCGGACTTCACCGGCTGTAGCCAGACTCGGAGTCGAGTGTCGATGAAAGAAACCAGTAAAGTCGTGAACATGCCCGATATTGCCAGTCATGCCAAGGCCCAGGTGGCCGGCAAGCTGGATTGGGTGGGGATGAACCATATTGAGTTGCCGGTCTTTCTGGACGGGCCGGGGGGCGTTCGCACCCAGGCACCGGCGCTGGTCAGCGCTTTTGTTGATCTGGCGGTGCCGGAAAAACGCGGCATCCACATGTCTCGCCTTTACCTGCACCTGGACCGGGCCTTGGCGGAGCATAGTGTGACACCGCTGGCCCTGCGCCACCTGTTGCGTGACTTTCTGCAGTCACACGAAGACTTGAGCAACCGTGCCATGGTGCGGCTCGATTTTGAATACATGGTCCGCCGCAAGTCACTGGTTAGTGACAATACCGGGTGGAAGTCCTACCCGATCAGCCTGATCGCCAGCCTGCAGGGCAAGACCTTCGAGCTGGAAATGGGCGTCCAGGTGGTTTACTCCAGCACCTGTCCGTGCTCGGCCGCCCTGGCCAGGCAGCTTATCCAGCAGCAGTTCAAGGCCGATTTTGGCGACCGAGACGCGGTTGATGCCCAAAGGGTCGTCGACTGGCTGGGCAGCGAAAAAGGAATCGTCGCCACGCCGCACAGTCAGCGCAGCGCTGCCGATATTCGGATCAAGCTGGCGCCCACGTTCGAGGCTTTCCCCTTTGTCGAGATCATTGATTTGATCGAAGACACGCTGAAAACGCCGGTGCAGTCCGCGGTCAAGCGCGAAGACGAGCAGGCGTTCGCGCTATTGAACGGTCAGAACTTGATGTTCTGCGAAGACGCGGCGCGGCGCGTGCAGACGGCGTTGCAGGGCGAAGACAAGATCACCGATTTCTGGGCCCGGGTCAGCCACTTCGAAAGCCTGCATCCGCATAATGCGGTGGCGATCGTGACCAAGGGCGTGGAAGGTGGCTACCAGCCGATTGATGGTCACCCCAAGGGCTGGGTCGAGTAAAAAACCCGTCTGGATGCCTGCTGCTAACGCAGCAGGCGTAGGCCGATCTGAATGTCGGGCAGGGCAAGGCCCAGCGATTCGGCATCCGGGTCAGCCCAGGCCTGGCCTAGCACCGCGCCTGTTTCGCTGTCGGATACGTTCAGCCTGAGCACGATTTCTTCGCCTTCCTGTAGCTCGATGGCTTCAAGTTCCAGATGCAGCCCCAGTGACATGTTCGCTGCATCGGCAGGCTCTCTTGCCTCTCCTGTTGCCAGGTCAAGTTGCCTGACCAGGCGCCAGTTATTGCCTTCGAGACGGCCAGCCCAGCCGGCATAGGGCCGAATTCGAACAAAACGATGAACCTGGTCGCTGGCAAGCGATTCGCCGCTTTCCAGGTCGATCAAGCGGTCGGCGATCACCAGCAGCGTTCCGTCAAAGGCGATTTCCTTGAGCAGGCCGGTGCTTTGGTCGGCACCGAAGCGGCAGGTTTGAGGGTCGGTCTCGCCGCTGAAGCCGTTGCTGTGCAGGGAAAAACGCATATCGCAGCGGCGGCGAACCTGGCCGTTCTCATCCACCGGAGCGAAAGCGCCACCGATCCGCCCCTGATCTTCGACATCCATGGCAACCAGAAAATGCCTGGTGGGCCCGTCGCCCTGGCGCTGGCTGAGCATGAACCCGGCCTGGCCAAGCCGATCTGACGGCAGCGTCTCGATGCTGATGCGTAGCGGCGCTTCGTCGGCTTCGCGCTGACGACGATTGCGGCTGGACAGATATTCGCCGGGCAGCGCCTGGCTGATTTCGATCAGCGCGCGCGCTTCGGCCGAAGGTCTGTCAGCAGCTCGGTCATCGGGCACCGTGGCGCAGCCGGCCAGCAGCAGCAAGGCAGCGGGCAGGGCTAGCCCGAAGAATTCATGAGTCGTTCGGGCTTGACGCTGAATCAAGGATCGCTCCGTTCGGGCAGGAGCAGGTAGGGGTCAACGCGGGTATTGCCGACGTTGATTCGCCAGTCCAGGTGCGGGCCCGTGGCGCGGCCAGTGGCGCCGACCTTGCCGATCAGCTCGCCTTGTTCCACGCGCTGTCCCTCTTCCACGGAAATGGCGCTCAAGTGGAGAAAGGCGGACACCAGGCCGTGACCATGGTCGAGGAAAATCGTGCCGCCGGAAAAATACATGTCATCATGGGTCAGGGTGATGATGCCGCCGGCCGGTGCCTTGACCGGCGTGCCGGTCGGGGCGGCAATGTCGAGGCCCCAGTGCGGATTGCGCGGCTGGCCGTTGAGGATGCGCTGGCTGCCATAGACTCCGGTAATCGGGCCGGTAACCGGCCAGATCCAGCCGTCGGTCCAGTCGGTGCGCGAGTCTCGCCGCTCGCGGGCCCTGCGTGTCATGGCCGCTTCGTTGCGAATGCGCTCCAGCACGGAATGGGGCGGGGTGACGTGTTCGCTGGCCAGGCCATCGATACGCTGGATATCGAATTCGCGCTCGGTCGGACGAAAGCGCTGCTGCCATTGCTCGCCGTCTGGAAAAGTGACCAGCAGTTCGTGTTCGCTGACATCATCGCGGTCGAAGCCGAAAACGAAATGGCCGTCAGTGGAGATCATCAGCTCCTGGCCGTTCATTTTCACCGAACTGCCGGCCGGTGCCTGGCCAAACACGAGTCCCCCCTGAACCAGCTCGCCGTCAAGCACCACTGCCGGTTTGTCGTCCGGCTTCTCGGCAAGGGCGGCCGCTGCCAGCCAGGCCAGGGCGAAAACAGTCAGAAAAGCGGGGCGAACAATGGATTTCATCGGTTCAGGCACCGGGACGGATTACCAGTCTCTGACCCGGGCGCAGCACGCTGGTTTCATTCAGACCGTTCCAGCGCATCAGGTCATTCAGGCGCACCTGGTGGCGGCGCGCGATCAGCCACAGCGAGTCGCCGTTGCGCACCGTGTAATGGCTGGCCGAGGCCGGCGCGGGACTGCCGCTGGCGCGGCTGCCGGGGCTGTCCATGTGGATCATCAGGCGCTGCCTGGGCCGAATCAGGCTGCTTGACCCCATGCCGTTCCAGCGCTGAATATCCGAAACGCTGACCCGATAGTTGCGCGCAATCAGCCACAGGCTTTCGCCCGGCCTGACCTGGTGCTGGAAGCGCCGGGTAGGTAGCAATCTTTCCTGTAAGCTGGCCAGTTCCTGGTAGCGGTCGGCGTAAGCCGAATTTTCTGGAACAACGCCTTCGCCAGGCAGCTTGAGTACCTGGCCAATGGACAGCATGTCGCCGTTGATATTATTGGCTTCGCGCAAGGCGCGCACGCTGGTGTTGTGGCGCTGGGCAAGGCCGGACAAGGTATCACCCCGGCGCACTGAAATTTCGCGCCAGACGATGGTTTGTTCGCCGTTCAGCGATGGCAGCGTTTCCTTTACGGATGATTCTCGATCCGCCGGTACGATCAAATGGTGTGGACCTGTAGGCGAGGTCAGGTGCCGGTTGAGTCCTGCATTCAGCGCCAACAGTTCGGCCAGGTCAAGGTCGGCCCGGGCCGACAGCACAACGATATCGGTCGGGCCTTCCAGTTCCACCTTGGCCACAGTCGGTTGGTTCGGCCATTTCGGCAGGGCCAGGCCGTAACGCTCCGGCTCCAGGAACAGGCAGCCCAGGCCGTGCATCTTCGGCACATAGGCGCGCGTTTCGCGAGGCAGTACCAGGTCGTCGAACGTGGTCGGCCGGCCGCGCGCCCGGTTGCGCTGAACGGCACGATTGACCCGTCCCTGACCGGCGTTATAGGCGGCCAGGGCCAGCTCCCAGTCGCCGCCAAAGCGATTGCCCAGGTAGGACATGTAGTCAAGTGCTGCACGAGTGGCCGCGTATACGTCGCGTCGGCCATCGTAGAACTCGTTGATTTCGATGCCGTAATCTCGCGCCGTGCCGCTCAGGAATTGCCAGGCACCCGAGGCGCGCCCGTGCGAGTAGGCAAAGGGGTCGTAAGCGCTTTCGACGATTGGCAGCAGGGCCAGTTCGCCCGGCAGGTCGCGCGCCTCGATTTCGCCGGCGATATCGTAGAGCCAGGGCTGGGCTCGGGTCAGCACGCGCTCCATGTAGTCGGGTCGATCACCGAACCACTGCGCCCACTGCTGGGCACGGCTGCCGTCTGGACATTCGGCAAAGGCAAAGCGCTGAATCACCCGTTGCCAGAGATCATCATCGTCATCGTCGGCGGCTGGCGCGCGCAAGCTGCCGACACGGCGGACGGCATCGTCTATGGTTTGAAACGGATTGTCCAGCTGAGCGCGCAGGTAGTAGGGCGGCAGCGGTGGTGCCGGTGCTTGGTCGACAGTCTGGCTGTCGGAGCGACCGTCGAGCGTGGCGCAGGCTGCCAGGAAACTGCCTAGCAGCAGTGCCGCCAAGAGCCGGCCGGGACGGAATCTAGCGAGTTGCCTTAACGTCATCTGAATCTTTCAAGGATGTGGCAAACAAACCCGTCATTATCCTGCGCTGTGGCCTCAGGTCAAGCGCTGGCCGCCACAGCTTTCAAACCACCAAGGCTACAATGAAGCCTGCCCATTCATCGGAACCTGAAATGTCTGCCAGCAAACCATCGGTCACTACCGAGCAGATTCGCCAGTTGTTGACCGAAGCCAGCCGACCCGTCACTCGCCGCGCCCTGTCCGAGTCGCTGGGCCTGGACAAGGCGCAGTCGGATGCGTTGGTCAAACCCGTGCTGGAAAAGTTGATAGCTGCCGGAGAAGTGGTGCGCAATCGCCGCGCCGCCTACGGCCTGGCCGCCGACATGGACCTGGTCCGGGGCCGGATCAGTGCGCACCCGGACGGCTTCGGCTTCGTCATTCCAGACGATGGCGGCGATGATCTCTATTTGTCGCCACGGCAGATGCGCCAGGTCTTTCATGGCGACAAGGTGCTGGCTGCCGTCACCGGCATGGACCGGCGCGGACGGCGCGAGGGTGGCATTGTCGAAGTGGTTGAGCGGGTCCACCAGAAAGTGGTGGGCCGACTGCTGTTGGAGAGCGGCCTGGCCATGGTGGTTCCCGATGATCCTCGCCTGATCCACGACGTCCTGATTCCGCTCGAGCGGGTCGGCAATGCCTCGCCGGGCCAGATCGTTGTCGCCAGGATCGACAAGCCGCCGACCGTGGAGCGCTCGGCTGTCGGCGAAATCATTGCCGTGCTCGGCCATGCCGACGAGCCGGGCATGGCCACGGATGTCGCCATCTTCAGCCACGGCCTGGAGCCAGAGTTTCCCGAACCGGTGCTGACCCAGGCAGAAAGCTTTGGCGACAGTATTGATTCATCGATCGCCGCCAAACGTCGTGACTTGCGCGACCTGCCCCTGCTGACCATCGACGGCGCCGATGCGCGCGACTTTGACGATGCGGTGTTTGCCGAGCGCACCGATTCGGGCCTGCGTGTGTTGGTAGCCATTGCCGACGTGGCTGAGTACGTGCAGCCGGATTCGGCCCTGGACCAGGAGGCCCACCGCCGCGGCACCTCGGTGTACTTCCCCGATCGCGTTTTGCCGATGTTGCCGGAGACCCTGTCCAACGGATTGTGTTCGCTCAGGCCCGATGAGGATCGACTGTGCGTGGTCTGCGAGATGCGCCTGGATGAGGGCGGCAAGGTCAAGTCCAGTCGCTTTTACGAGGCGGTCATGCGCTCGCACGCCCGTCTGACCTATGACCAGGTTCAGCGCATGATGGCCAGCGGCGACAGCGAGCTGAGAAAGCGATTCGAGCACGTGCTGCCTAATCTGGATGCCTTGTTCGACGCGTTTCGGGTCTTGTACAAGCGACGTCAGCGGCGCGGTGCCCTTGACTTCGATTCGCAGGAAGTCTATTTCCAGTTCGATGAAGAGGGGCGGGTTGCCGACATTCGGCGTCGCCAGCGTCATGACACCCATCGCCTGATCGAGGAGCTGATGGTTGCGGCCAACGTCGAGGCCGCGCGCTATATCGGCCGCAGCAGCCTGGCCATGCTGTACCGGGTGCATGAGCCGCCGCCGGCCGACAAGCTCGAAGGCCTTGAAGAATTCATTCGCGCTCAGGGCTTGAAAGTGAACTGGAAGGACGCGCCCGAGCCGGCCCAGTTTGCTTCGCTGCAGAGCCAGGTCGCCGGTCGCGACAATGAGTCACTGCTCAACGCCGTGTTGTTGCGGAGCCTGAGCCTGGCCGTTTATCAGCCTGAGAACAAGGGCCATTTCGGCCTTGCCTTGAGCGACTACGCCCACTTTACCTCGCCGATTCGGCGCTATCCGGATCTGCTCCTGCACCGGGCGATCAAGCATTTGTGTCGACGTCAGCCCGAGCAACGTTTTCCCTATAGCGAGTCGCGCATGGTCGAGCTGGGCCGGCATTGCTCGTGGACCGAGCGGCGGGCTGAGGATGCCGGGCGCGACGTTGACGATCGGCTCAAGTGCCAGTTCATGCAGCGCCATCTCGGTGATTCGTTTGACGGCGTGGTCACCGGCGTGACCAGCTTTGGCCTGTTTGTCGAAATCACCCGCTTCGGGGTCAGCGGTCTGGTTCATGTCACGGCCATGCCGAATGACTATTACAACTTCGATCCGGTCCGGCACAAGTTGACCGGAAAGCGCCGCGGTTTCAGTTTCAGCCTGGCCGACAAGGTTCGAGTGCGCGTTCTGTCCGTCAGCATTGAAGAGCGCAAGATTGATCTGGAGCTTGATCAGGCATGAGTGCCAAACGGGAGCTGGCAATGGGGGTCAATGCCGTCGACGGCCTGCTGCGGCATGCGCCAGAGCGGCTGGTCAGAGCCTGGCTGAAGCGGGGCAATGCAAGGCTAGACGAGCTGGCCTCGCGCTTGGGCGAGGCTGGCATTCCAAGCGAGGTGGTTGACGATCGCGCGCTGGACCGCCTGGCCGGTGGCGTGCGTCACCAGGGCGTGGTGGCCGAATTCCAGGCCCGCCAGCCGCTGGACGATCGCGGCCTGATCGATTTGCTGGAAGACAGTCCCGAGCTGCCGCTGCTGCTGGTCCTGGACGGGGTGCAGGACCCGCACAACCTCGGCGCCTGCCTGCGTTCTGCCGCCGCCGCCGGCGCGCTGGCGGTGATCGTGCCCAAGGACCGAGCCGCCGGATTGACGCCGGCAGCGCGACGGGCCGCTGCCGGCGCAGCCGAGCGCATTGCCTTGGTCCAGGTCACCAATCTGGCCCGCAGCCTGGGCTTGCTGGCCGATCACGGCATCTGGCGTTTGGGACTGGTTGGTGAATCGGACACCAGTCTTTTTCAGGCCAACCTGGATGGTCCCATGGCCCTGGTCCTGGGTGGCGAGGAACGTGGTTTGCGCCGTCTGACTCGAGAGCGCTGCGATCAGCTCGCCTGCATTCCCATGGCTGGCGGGATCGAGAGTCTGAATGTTTCGGTTGCCGCCGGCATTGCCTTGTTCGAAGCCAGACGCATGCGGATGACATCGTGAGCCGGCCTCCCGTATTGCGGGTCGATCTGCCGGCCTGGCTGGCCGGGTTTCGCAGCAAGCTGCCGCCACGCTTGCCCGATATTGAGCAGCGCATGGAAGTGGCCATCAGTCTGGCCCGGCAGAATGTGATTGCCGGCAGCGGTGGTCCGTTCGGGGCGCTGGTGGTGAGTGCGGCAGACGGCGAAGTGATTGCGCTAGGCGTGAACCGGGTGGAGCCCGCCAGCTGTTCCTCGGCGCACGCTGAAATCGTCGCCCTGAGCCTTGCCCAGCAAGGGTCGGGTCACTGGAACCTGGCCGAGCACCGGGCCGCGCCCCTGCAGCTAGTGACATCCTGTGAGCCCTGTGCCATGTGTCTAGGTGCCATCCCCTGGTCCGGTGTGGGGTCGGTGCTGTGCGGCGCGACCAAGGCAGACGCCGAAGCCGCCGGCTTCGATGAGGGCGACCGCCCGGATGCCTGGGTCGACAAGCTCAAGGCGCGCGGAATTGCGGTCAGCCTGGCTGTGAAGCGCTCGGAAGCCGCAGCCGTGCTGGATATGTATGCGCGCGGCGGACACACGATCTACGGTCCCGGTCAGTAGAAAGCTCAACCAAAAAACCGGACGCCCGTCAGGACGTCCGGTTTCATCCGGTTCGGGCGGTCAGCACCAGTGGTGCCGACCGTTATAGCATGCTAGATCGCGATCAATTCTGATCGTGCAGCATGGCAGTCAGGCGCTGCTGCAGTTCAGGATCGTTCTGGATGGCCATTGCAATCTCGTTGAAAGACTGCACGTCCAGCCCAGCTTCTTCCACTGCATCGGTCATCTCCTCATTGGCCTTGACCTGCAGTTCGTGTGCTTCTTCAGCGTCTTCCACGCCCTGCAGACGGGCGGAGAAATCCTGCTGGATTTCGGAAATCTGGATCTGTGCGTGAGCAAACTGCTGCAGCTGCTGATCACTCACTTCCGTCTGCGGCTGCTGCTGCTGTTCCATCTGGTAATCCTGGGCAGCAATCGGGGCCGCCAGCATCAAGGCGGCAGCGGCAATGGCGAGCATGAATGCGTTGCGAATTTTCATTGGTTCACTCCTAACGTGTGTGGTTTAACTTGCGCTCACCTAAATGCAAGTTTCATGCCCTTATTTCCATGTCAATAAAAACAGTGCCTTAGGCAAATCGAGCGTAGCGGCCGGCTGATTCGAGTGTGTCATAATGGCGCATGTGCCCATTCTTGGCCGCTGAATTTGTCCATGAACAGTTTAAGAGTCCAGCTGATCGCCCAGATTTTCATGCCGCTGGCCCTGCTTGCCACCCTGGTGCTGTGGCTGACCTTCCAAACTGCAGAAAATCTCCTTGAGCACCGGCTGGAAAAGGAAATCGAGCTGGTCGCCCGGGCCTTGCGCGAGCCGGTACAGCAGGCGCTCAGGGACGGTGACCGGGCGCGAATCGACCAGGCCCTGGCGGCAGTGTTTGATATTGACCGGATCTACGGCGCCACGGTATTCGATGCCGAAGGTCGTCGACTGACGGTTGCCGGCGAGATCCGGCCGGGTTGGCAAGAGCAGGCCGAGGCGGTCGAAGTCGCCGCACTTGGCGAGGAGTTGGGCCGCTACGCCGAGCTTGCCGGCGAGCCCGTTTATTCCTACTTTGTGCCGCTGACATCCACCGCCGGCCAGATTGCCGGCCTGCTGCAGGTGGTCCGCCAGGAAAGCGAAATCGCCCAGCGCCTGGGCGTGGTCCGGCAGCGTGGATGGTGGCTGTGGGGCGGGGTGTTGATCCTGATGTTCACGATCCTGCTGCTGGGTCATCGACTGGCCATTGTGCGACCGATCGAGCACTTGCTAGACAGCATGGGCAAGATCGAGCGCGGCGAACAGGGCCATCGGGCCAGGGTAGAAGGGCCGCATGAGCTTGCCGCGCTGGGCCGGGGCCTGAACAACATGCTTGACGCCATCGAGCAGATGCAGCAAGAGCTTGACCAGCAGCGGCGCGAACGGCTGCTGATGACCGAGCGCATGCGCCAGCAGGAAAGTCTGGCTGCCCTGGGCCGGTTTTCCTCTGGCGTGGCCCATGAGTTGGGCGCACCCCTTAGCGTCATCGATGGCGATGCCCGGCGCTTGCTGCAATACGAGCAGCTCGACGACGACGGACAGCGCCGGCTGCGGCGCATGCGCCAGCAGGTCGATCGCACCCGGCAGCTGATTCGGCAGCTGATGGAGTTCGTGCGCAGCGATCAGCGTGAAAAGCAGGAGGTGTCGGTCAGGCGCCTGTTCAGGCGCGTGCTGGCCAGTACCGGGCCGCAGGCGGAGTCGCGCGGCATCCGATGTCAGGCCGGGGACATCGATTCGGACCTGGTCCTGTCGGGTTTCGAAATTCGCCTCGAGCATGCCTTGATCAATCTGGTCAGGAACGCCATTCAAGCCGCCCGCTCCGAGGTCTTTCTGGGCGTTGAGCGCCGGGACGGCGAGCTTTGCCTGGTGGTTGAGGACGACGGGCCAGGCGTGCCCGACGGCAAACGTGACAGCATTTTTGAGCCGTTTCAGTCCTCGCGCGAAGACGGGCAGGGGACCGGGCTGGGTTTGGCCATTGTTCGTACCGTGGCCGATGAGCACGGTGCTGAAGTAGCCGTTGGTCAGGGCAGCCAGCTGAACGGCGGTTGCTTCGAAATGGTTTTCAGGAGTCCGGCATGAGCGAGCGACACCGAATCATGGTGGTCGAGGATGATCAAAGCCTGGCCGAACTGCTGGTCGAGGAGTTGCAGGCAGAGGGCTATCTGGCCGAATCCTTCGCCAGCGCCGAGGACGCGCTGTCGGCAATGGATGAAATCGAGCCCGATGTCGTGGTCAGCGACCTGCAGCTTCCGGGCGCAGATGGACTGGCTTTGCTGGAGCAGGTCCAGGGCCGGCATGCGCCGCCCGCAGTGCTGATGATCAGCGCTTTTGGCACCGTTGATCGGGCGGTAGCCGCGCTCAAGGCCGGTGCCGACAATTTCCTGACCAAGCCGTTGGATATGGACCATTTCGTGTTGAGCGTCGAGCGGCTAATGGCCAATCGGCGCCTGCAGCACCAGGTCGAGCGCTATCGCTCCAGCCTGACCGAGGAATCCTTTCACGGGCTCGAAGGCAGCTCCCGGCCGATGCGGGTGTTGTTTGACCGGGTCAGGCAGATTGGTCGCGCGGATGGCCCGGTGTTGGTTACCGGTGAATCAGGCACCGGAAAAGACCTGGTTGCCCGGGCCATTCATGCCGAAAGCGCCCGCGCCGAGCGACCGTTTCTGGCCGTGAACTGCGCCGGGGTGCCGGCCGATCTGCTTGAGAGTGAGTTTTTTGGTCACGCCGCTGGCGCCTTTTCCGGCGCCGACAAGGAACGCCCGGGATTGTTCCGGGAAGCCGAGGGCGGCACGCTGTTCCTGGACGAGATTGGCGAAATGCCGGTTGCCCTCCAGGCCAAGCTGCTGCGCGCGCTGCAGGACGGCCAGATTCGGCCCGTGGGCGCTGATCGCGAGCATTCAGTCGATGTAAGGCTTGTGGCGGCCACCAACATCGACCTGGCCGAGAAAGTCAGCAGCGGCGATTTCCGCGAGGACCTTTACTATCGCCTCGAAGCCTTCCAGCTGGAGGTGCCGCCGCTGCGCGAGCGCGGCGAAGACCTGGACCTGTTGGCGATGAGCTTCCTGGGCCGCTTTGCCGCTGCGCGATCACGCCCGGCCAGGCGCTTGTCGGCCAAGGCGCAGGCGGTCATGCGCGCCTATCCCTGGCCTGGCAACGTGCGCGAGCTGAAAAATGCGATGGAGCGCGCCGTGACCTTCTGCGAGGATGAAGAAATCAGACCGGCGCATCTGCCCGAGCGAATCGCCAGGCAGCGACCGCAGACGGAAGGCGCGTTGTCTGCCGGCGGCGCCGAGAGCATTCCCGCCGAGCTATTGGAGGGCGACTTGCTGCCTAGCCTTGATGAGCTCAGGCGTAGTTACGTCAGCTACGTGCTTAAGCGGGTCGACGGCAACAAGCGGCGCGCCTCGGCGCTGCTGGGGGTGGGGCGCCGCACCCTTTATCGCTGGCTGGAAGATGAAGAGCGCGACGACTGACTCCGATGGAGAGGGGTAAGGGTCAGTTCGCGGGGGTGCGCGCTCAAGCCCACGTCTTCACGCAGAACCCGGTGATCTTCCGGGCCCAGTTCCTCGTAGCGGCCGCTGCGCACTCGCGCCGGCAAAAAGACCGGGCCAAATCGAACCCGCTTCAGGCGCGCGACCTGAACACCGACCGCTTCCCACAAGCGCCTGACCTCGCGGTTGCGTCCTTCCAGGATAGCGACGGTATACCAGGCGTGCCCGGCAGTGACTTCACCAGGCACGATGTCGCTGAACCGCGCCGGGCCATCGTCCAGCATCACGCCTTTGCTCAACTGTTCGATCTGCTCTTCGCTGACTGAGCCGCGGATACGGCACAGATATTCGCGGTCAACCTGTCCGGAGGGGTGCATCATCTGGTTGGCCAGCTCGCCGTCGGTGGTCAGCAGCAGCAGGCCGGCAGTATTGATGTCGAGGCGGCCGATGGCGATCCAGCGCTGACCTTTCAATCTTGGCAGGCGATCGAAAACGGTCTTCCGACCCTCCGGGTCACTGCGCGTGGTTACCTCGCCTTCGGGTTTGTGATAGATCAGGGTGCGGTGATCGGTGTCGCTGGCGCTTACCTCCCAGGCGCGGCCATCCATCTGCACCCGGTCGCCCAGGGCCACGCTGGCGCCGAGCTTGGCCGGCTGGCCGTTGAGCTCGACCTCGCCGGCTTCAATGCGCTTTTCCAGCGCTCGACGGGAACCCAGACCCGCGTTGGCCAGTACCTTTTGCAGTCGCTCGCTGCCGCTGAACGCAACCTCGGTCGCGGCTTCAGTCTGTCTGGCGCGGCTTGCCTTCTTCTTCGTCCGGCGCCGGCTTGTCTTGCCCTGGTTCGGGCGTGGTTTCGACTGGGTCTGGTTCGGAGTTCGAGCGTTCGTTGTCGCCGTGCTCCTGGTCTTTTTGAGCGGGGTCTTCTTGCGCAGGGTCTTGCGCGCGGGCGTCTTCTTGCTGCGAGTCATCTCGGTTGTCCTCCGGTCCGCCATCGGGTTCGGCGGTGGCGTCGTCATCGGCCGGTGCCTGTTCGGGTTCGGGCGGCTCTGGGTGCGTCAATTCAAGCTCGGGCTCAAGGTTGTCGATATCCTTGATCTCGGCCAGGGTGGGAAGCTCGTCCAGGCTCTTGAGGTTGAAATAGTCGAGAAAGGCGCGGGTTGTTCCCAGCAGTTCCGGCCGGCCAGGCACGTCACGGTGTCCGACTGTCTTGATCCAGTCGCGTTCCTGCAGCGTACGCAGGATGTTGGCGCTCAGGGAAACACCGCGAATCTGTTCAATTTCACCACGCGTAATCGGCTGGCGATAGGCAATGATGGCCAGGGTTTCGAGCAGGGCGCGCGAGTACCTGGGCGGCTTTTCGGTCCAGAGCTGGGAGATGACCGGCATCAGCTGGGTGCGAATCTGCAGCCGGAAGCCGCTGCCCACCTCGGTCAATTCCACGGCGCGATCGGCCAGGTCGGCATCCAGCGCAGCCAGCGCCTCCTTCAGCGGACCATGGCCGGGCTTTTCCTCGTCTGGGAACAAGGCATTGAGCTGGTTCAGGCTCAGCGGCGCGCCGGCGGCGAGCAGGGCGCCTTCAACCACTTTTTTCAGGTAATCAATATCCATTATCGTCAATCAGTTTTCTGCCTGGGCCGGACTGCGCAGGTAGATTGCGCCGAACAATTCCTGTTGGACCAGGTCAACCAGGTGCTCGCGCAGCAGTTCAAGCAGGGCCAGAAAAGTCACCACCGCTCCGATTCGGCCTTCGGCCAGGTCGAAGCAGTCCTTGAACTCCACGTACTGCTGGCGCGAGATCAAGTCGGTGATTCTCGACATGCGTTCGCGTACCGACAGCGGCTCGGCCTGGACATGGTGGTGGGCAAAAATCTCGGCCCGTGCCATCACGTCCCGCAGGGCCAGCAGTACCTCACGCAGGTCGACTTCCGGCGGTAGCTGAATGCGGCCATGATCCTCGACTGCCGCCGAGGCCACGCTGATGTCGCGCTCCAGGCGCGGCAGCTCATCCAAGTCTTCAGCCGCCTGGCGGAATCGCTCGTATTCCTGCAGGCGCCGAATCAGGTCCGCCCTCGGATCGTCTTCTTCCTCTTCCTCGGCCTGGATCCGGGGCAGCAACATGCGCGACTTGATCTCGGCCAGAATCGCGGCCATGACCAGGTACTCGGCGGCCAGTTCCAGCTTCATGCCGGCCATCATCTCGATATAGCCGGTGTACTGCCGGGTGATTTCGGCGATAGGAATGTCCAGGATGTCCAGGTTCT
>SKKV01000135.1 GCA_007123575.1 Wenzhouxiangella sp. | reverse complement strand
CTTGGCTGCTTTGCGACCAAAAGGTTTTCAAGTCATGCCCGGGTTCACTGGCGAAGATAGCCGATCACGCCATTGATCATTTGTTCGCAGCGTTCGAGCTCGCCGAGTTCGATGAACTCATTGGGCTGGTGGGCCTGGTCGATCGAGCCAGGGCCGCAGACCACGCTGGAGATGCCGGCACGCTGGAAGCTCCCGGCCTCGGTGGCAAACGACACTTCGCCCGGTCCGTCCGGCTGCACGCCGGGCAACTGGCGCAGCCAGTTTTCGCAGCGGCCATCGGGATCAGGCACCAGTGCCGGGACGCGGGCAATGGTCTCGGTCGAAATGTCTGCTTCAGGCGCAAACTCGCGCAAGTTTGGTAGCACTTCATCACTCACAAAGCGATTAACCTCGTCGACTATGGCATCGGCATCCTCGTCTGGCAGGGCGCGGTATTCCCAGACGAAGCTGCACTGGGCCGGCAGGATGTTCACGGCCGTGCCGCCCTGAATCTGCCCAACCTGTACCGTCGTCCAGGGCGGCTCGAATCCCCCCTGCCTGGCCGCAGCCCGGCGGCTGATGCCGATCTGGCGCAAGCGCTCGATGATGCGCGCAGCCGCCAGGATCGCCCCGGCGCCGCGATGCGGCTGGCTGGAGTGTGCGGCCTTGCCCGTCACGGTGGTTTTGAACACATTGATCGACTTGTGCGAGCGCACGATCTGCAGGGTGGTCGGCTCACCGATGATGGCGAACGCAGGTGGCTGGAAATTCGCCAGCGCGTCTTCAATCATCCGATCCACGCCCAGGCAGCCGACCTCCTCGTCATAGCTCAAGGCCAGGTGAAGCGGCTTGTTCAATCTGGACAGATCGGCTTGACTCAGGCAAGCCAGGGCAACGGCCGAAAATGCCTTCATGTCTGCACTGCCGCGACCGTACAGGCGGCCATCCTTTTCGGTCAGAACGAACGGATCAGTATCCCAGTCCTGACCATCGACCGGCACCACGTCGGTGTGCCCGGACAAGACAACGCCGCCGGGTGCGTCGGGACCGATCGCGGCGAACAGGTTGGCCTTGGTCCGCTCTTCGTTCCAGGTCCGCCGGCAGCGCGCGCCTAGCGCTTCGAGCCGCTCTTCGACCCAGTCGATCAACGCCAGATTGGATTGGCTCGAGATAGTCGGGAAAGCAACCAGCCGGGCCAGCAGGGCACGGCTGTCATGGGCCAGGCGATCGGCCGGACTAACGGGATAACAGGTCGACATGGCCCCAGTATAGATGCCATGGGCTTACGCAGCACTCGGCAAGGTATCTTCGAAGCGCTGGCGAATCTGCTGGCGAGCGCGAAACACGCGGGTCATGACCGCGCTCTTGCTGAGCGCCAGGTCGTCGGCAACTTCGGCAATCGAGCGGTCCAGAAAGGCCTGCATGGTCAGGGGCTCGCGGTAGTTCCTGGGCAGTTGCTTGACGCTGCGACGGATCTGATGATGAAACACGCGCTGCTCAGGCGCCGGGCTATCGGAGGCGACCGTGTGGTCTTCGATATCGACCGTGTCCAGCCGCCGACGCTCGAAGCGCCTGGCGTTTTCGCGCCTGAGGGTGGTTATCAACCAGGGCTTGGCGGCTTTCGCGTCGCGTAGCTGATCCAGATGGCGCCAGGCTCTGAGCAGCGTTTCCTGGACCACGTCTTCGGCTACCTGGCGATCTCGGGTCAACCATAGTGCAAAGCGTTGGAGATCATCGTGATGTGGCAGTACCATGTCGTTGAAACGCGCATGTTGGCAAGTTGTTGTCATGGTCTGAATCCATTCGTAAAAGCTTGGGTAACAGTGTCCCAGCGAGACCTTGCCCTGCCTATACGCAAAACTACGCAAATCGAGATTTGGCAATGCACAACAGCCTGCGATTTGCCTGCCTTTTCCCATAATTGGCGATGGCGAAAAACGCATTTGGTAGACTGAAGTCATCACGCCAGCAGCTGATCCCATGAAAGCCCAGCTCGACATCAACGCGGAACATCCGGACTTCGGCGACCAAGCAGCGGGCCGGACAGAGGATCGCGACTTTATCGCCATGATCAACGAAGCAACCGCGCCGTTAACCGGTGGCGATTACTTCCGGACGCTGGTGGCGCGCCTTGCAACCAGTCTGGGCGTCGACAAGGCCCTGGTTACCGAGTGCCTGTCTTACCCGGAAAATCACGTTCGCACGCTGGCCTTCTGGGAAGAAAACAGGCACGTCGAGGACATCACTTTCGATCTCGCCGACACGCCCTGCCAGGACGTGATCGGCAACGCCCGGTTCTGCTTCATCGAAAGCGGCATGCAGCAAAGGTTTCCCGAATGGGCCAGCGAAGAAGGCGGCATCGAGAGCTTCATCGGTATCCCGGTATTCGCCCCCTCCGATGGCCGGGTCGTGGGCCATATCGCGGTCTACGACCGTCAGGCGATGTCGGAGCGCCCCGTCGTCGAATCGATGTTTCGCATTGTCGCCGCCCGGGTCGGCGCCGAAATCGAACGGGCCCAGGCCGAGCGGGCCCTGCGCGACAGCGAGGAGCGGGCCCGCCAGCACTTGAGCCAGCTTGCCCACGCATCGCGCCTGAGCGCCATGGGTGAGTTGGCGAGTGCCCTGGCTCATGAAGTCAATCAGCCACTGACTGCCGTGCTGACCAACTGCCGTGCCTGTGAAAAACTACTGGACCGGGAGGATCTGGACAAGGCGTTGCTGGTTGATGCCCTGCAGCGGTCGATCAACAGCGCCGAGCACGCCAGCCAAGTGGTCAGGCGGATGCGCGAATTCGTCAAGCGCGGTGAAATCAGGCCTCGCCTGGTCCCGGCCAGCGTGCTACTGGCTGACTGCCGCTTGCTGTTAAAGACCGAAACCGGCCATCACCAGGTCGATCTTGACATGGCTACCGACGCTGAGTTGCCCATGGTGCGCGCCGATAGCGTGCTGATCCAGCAAGTGATTCTCAACCTGACGCGCAATGCCATCGAAGCGATCGACCGCAGTGAAAGCAGCGAGCGCCGCGTCAGTATCACCATCCACGCCGATGCCGAGGCAGAGGAGATCACGATCTGCCTCGCCGACACCGGCGAAGGCATTGGCAATGAACTCCGTGACCATCTGTTCGAACCCTTCGCCACCGGTCGCCCGGACGGGTTGGGCCTGGGGCTGTCACTGTGCCATTCAATCATCGAGAATCACTCGGGCCGGATCTGGCTGGCTGAAACCGGCAGCCAGGGCAGCACCTTCTGCTTCACCCTGCCAACCGAGCCCAGTCCTGCGCTTTGACCCGATGAATCAAAGCAACCAGTCACGATAGGCGTCGGTGGACAGCACCAGCCTGACGAGTTCAGAGCTGTTTCGTGCTTCAAGCTTTTTGAGTACGTTGGCGCGGTGGATTTCGACGGTGCGGACGCTGATCGACAGATCATCGGCAATCAGCTTACTGAGCTTGCCTTCGAGCAACCCTTCCATGACCTGGCGCTCGCGCGGGGTCAGCGTGGCGAGACGGCTTGCTACATCCGCCTTACGATTGTCGCTTTGCCAGCGCTCGGCATCGAGTTCCAGCGCATTGTGTATCTTTTCCAGCAGGCACTCGTTGTTGAACGGCTTTTCCAGAAAGTCCAGGGCGCCAGCTTGTACCGCGCGTACCGCAATGCCGATATCAGCGTGACCGGAAATGAAAATCACCGGCATGGAAACGCCCTTGTCCTGCAGCAGACGGTGCAGCTCAAGGCCATTCATGCCCGGCATTCTGACATCCAGCAGGACGCAGCCGCGATCGTCCGGCCCGAGGCAGTCCAGCAGCTCTCGCGGACAGCCGAAGGCCTGGCACGCCAGGCCTTCGACCTGCAGCATGAACCCGATGGCTTCACGCACCTCGGCTTCATCATCGGCCAGGAAAACCTGGCCGGATATGGTTTTCTTGCTGTCCTTGACTGTCACTGAAAGCTCGTCGATCACCGCCTCATTCGACAGCGCGTGCCTGAATGGTCGCGTAAGCAAACATGGCAGCGCTGACCAGGAGCAACACGATACCCCAGGAGGCGATCAGATAGACGGCGGCCAGCCCGATGATGAAAGCGGCAATGGCGAACGCAAACAAGTCCTGGCGCCGTTCAGAGACCTGGTCGATCCGCTCGGTGAAGCGCAGGATCAGGTGATCGAGGCTGAGCTTGCCGCCACCGAGGAACAGCAGGGGCAGGATCATCGCCAGGAACAGGAAGGGGATGCGGAAATTGCCGCGAAATTCGCCATCGTCCATCACCCGGGAGACGGAATAGCCCTCCCAGAGCTGGCCCAGGCTGTCCCAGCTCGCCGGCCAGTGAACGGCGGCAATGGCCACGATGGTAATGACCAGCAGGGTAAAGGCGAAAAAGCGGGTAAACAGGCCCAGCAGCAGCGCGAGGCTGGCCAGGATTTCACCCCAGGTAACCAGAAACCAGTTGGCATTGGCCGACAGCAGGCCGAACGGAAAAACGAAATCCTGGTTGGCAAACCAGGCCGGTGCTTCGCTGCCCACACCCAGCTTGTTGGTGCCGGCCGACCAGAACTCCCAGCCCAGCAGCAGACGCAGCCCCAGCGTGGCAATCCAGTCTCCGGCACCCTTCAAGCGCGCGGTCAGATGATCGTAGAAATTGATAAACAGGTTCATGGTGCTTGACACTCCGTGACTTGGAGCGATGGTGCGCTTCAGTCCACCATCGCCAGGATGACTTCGCTTTGCAGCAGGCCGCTCAATAGGGTCAATCCCTGGGTCTTGAGCCTTTCGGCATCGACCTGCGGCAGCTGCGCTGCGACTCGCTTCATCAAATCAAGACCGGTCAAGTCAGGATGTGCTTGCATCAGTTCGATCAAGTGAGCGGTTAGCGGATTGATTTCCTTGAACGCCACCGAGTCATCGCGCCGCCGGTAGGCCAGCAGAATGACCTGCTTGTCTTCAGGCCCAGTGGGCAGAAAGCGGGGACCGATGCGGTGCACCGGCCATTGATAGATGGCAACCCGCAAGGTCGGGTTGAGAACGGGCCGGGCATGGTCGGGGGCGGTTTCCGGGGTCGGCTCGATCCAGCATGGATCGGCGGGATCGAAACGCACGCAGGTCTCTACATGCTCCCAGTGGGCCAGCTCGGCAAAAAACGGTTGGGGCAGCTTGTCCCTGGCCTGCAGGGTGCTCAGGAAGTGCACCATTTCCTGCCCGATCTGCGGAAACAGCGGTGTTTCGGCATGATGATCCCGCAGGAAGGCGCGAATCAGGTCATGCCAGTCTTCATCGGAGCACAGGCGACGCAATACCGGAAAGTTCTTCGCCATCAGGTTGGCGATGTTGTTGAAAAACAGCCGACGATAGATCGCCAGGCGACGCTCCTCGATATCCGGCAGCGGCGCGACGCCCTCAGGATCGCGGATATGGTCGGCGAAGCGGCGCTGCAGCTTCAGCAGGCTTTCAGGCGGTGCTGGTTGATTCGGATCGGAGAGCTTGTTTGTCATGACGGGCCTGCAATCTGCTGATGGTTCGGGTCTCCGCGATCAACTCCTCCAGCGGTGGGAAATTGAAATCGCGCTCGAGCAGCGTCGGCACCGGCCCCAGGCGCGCATACGCGGCATCCAGCAACGACCAGACAGGATCAATCACGGCCGCGCCGTGGGTATCGACGATCAGATCTTCAGCTTCGTGGTGATGACCGGCAACGTGCATGTAGGCGACCCGTTCGGCCGGCAAACCGGCAAGAAAGGTCAGCGGATCGTAACGATGGTTGACGCTGTTTACATGAATGTTGTTGACATCGAGCAGGAGCAGGCAGTCGGACTTCTCAAGCACTGCATTGATGAATGCCAGCTCGCTCATTTCGGGTTCGGGAGCGGCGTAGTAGGAGATATTTTCAACCGCGATCCGTCGGCCCAGCACTTCCTGGGCGCGATCGATGCGCCCTGCCACCCAGTCGACCGCCTCTTCGGTGAAAGGAATCGGCATCAGATCGTAGAGATGACCCTGTTCCGAACAATAACTGAGGTGGTCGGAGTACCCCCTGATGTCATGCTCGTCAAGAAATGCTCGCAACTGTCGCAGGAACTCCATATCGAGTGGGTCCGGTGAACCCAACGACAGCGACAGCCCGTGACAGAGAAAGGGGTAGCGCTCGGTGAAGGCTCGAAACTGACGCCCCAGCTTGCCGCCGACGCCGATCCAGTTCTCGGGCGCCACCTCGAGAAACCCCAGTTCCGGGTAGCCGGCAGTCTGCAGCGGGCCCAGCAGGGCCCGCCGCAAACCCAGACCGGCCCCGTTGACCGGGAACGGTGTTTGAGGTTGGTTCATGGCAAGGATCAAGCGCCGCAGGTACCTTCACCGCAGGCGCCTTCCTCACCCTTCTCTTCCTCGCTCTTTTCGTCCTCTTCTTCGCCTTCTTCGCCGCAGGTACCTTCACCGCAGGACCCCTCACCGCAAGTACCTTCGCCACAGGCACCTTCGCCGAATCCGGCGCTGGCAACCATGAAGCCACGATCAAGATCGCGGACTTCGAACAGCTCGTCGGTGTTGGGCTGAGCAGCAAAGCTTGCCGCAGAAAAGGACAGTGCCGCCAGTGTGCCGACGGTGGTAACGATTGATTTTGATTTCAGGGTCTTGTCAGCCATTGTTTCAACTCCATTGGTGGTTGCAAAAAGCCTTTGTGGACTACCGGATACTCCGGCGGCACGGCCCGCTTGGCCATGCTTCACTCAACATGACCTTGTCCGGCCAATTATGCTTGCATTAATTGATAACATCCATTTCAAAGCCGCGAGCGACTCATGAGCCAACATCCCGCCAAGGATTCGATTCTCAAATATGCCGACGCCCGCATCGATCGGGCCGCAGCCTTGCGCGAGGATCCAGACTGGGTCAAAAACGCGCTGAAGCAGCAAGATACCCAAATCATTGTTGTCTGGCGCAGCCAGCACCTGCTGATCACGGCAGAACCGGATCAACCGCGCGCCGCGCGCCTAGACCCCGAGCTTGTGGGCGATCACGCCGAGCCCGTCTTTCTGGGGATGGAAGAAAGCACGGCGCTGTTCGCCGTTGACTTGTCGGACCGGGACGACCCCGAACTGGAGCTGGAGGCCGAGGCCAGTTTCGTCGATCTGCGGCGCTTCGGGCCGCTGCTCAACGGTCGCGATGCCAACCTGCTCGCGTATGCCCGGGCGATGGTGAACTGGCATCGCAACCATCTGTTCTGCGGCCGCTGTGGGTCTGCCACGGCCAGCGTCGCCAGCGGTCATCGACGCCAGTGCACCAATGCCGATTGCGGCCAGGTCAGTTTTCCGCGTACCGACCCGGCCATTATCGTTCTGGTCGAACACGCTCGAGACGACGGTGGGCCGCCGCGGTGTCTGCTCGGGCGCTCGCCGAATTTCCCCCCCGGCATGTACTCCACCCTGGCCGGCTTTGTCGAGCCGGGTGAGAGCCTGGAGGAAACAGTTCGTCGGGAAGTGTTTGAAGAGTCCGGCATCGAGGTTGATTCGGTCAGGTACCTGGCGTCTCAACCCTGGCCCTTTCCCGGTTCGATCATGTTGGGCTTTCATGCAACTGCGCGGAATG
>SKKV01000164.1 GCA_007123575.1 Wenzhouxiangella sp. | reverse complement strand
CTCGAAACCGCAAAGCCTGCGTTGCCTGCCCTGCAGCGGAGTGCCACAGGAGCGCCCGAAGGGTTGGCCTGTCAGCGTCCATGGCTGCGTTCCGGCTCTTGTGAAGGGCTACGGCCATTCACTGCGAGCCGCGCCTTGCCCTGAACGCTGACAGACCAACTGAACCCTAAACTATTAGATTGAAGGACCACTCGTTCTTTTCCTTCGCGTCTTGGCGTCTTTGCGTGATGAAGATTTTATCTTTTCCACAATCGACGAAAAGAAGCCTGTTCGCCAAAAGGGCAGGTGGGCTTCAGCGCTCGACGATGGCTGAGACGCCCATGCCGCCGGCGGTGCAGATGGAGATCAGACCGCGGCCGGAGCCGGCTTCTTCGAGGATAGCGGCCAGGGTCGACAGGATGCGCGCGCCGGTGGCGGCAAAGGGATGGCCGATGGCCACCGAGCCGCCGCGGACGTTCATCTTCGAACGGTCGATGCTGCCCAGCGCGCCGTCCAGGCCCAGGCGCTCGCGACAGAAACGCTCTGACTCCCAGGCCTTGAGCGTGCACAGCACCTGGGCGGCAAAAGCTTCGTGGATTTCGTAGAAGTCGAAATCCTGCAGCTTCAGATTGGCCCGGGTCAGCATTTCAGCCACGGCTACGGCCGGCGCCATCAGCAGGCCTTCATCCTTGTTGACGAAATCCACTGAAGCCGTGCGGCCGAAGGTCAGCCAAGCCGTGACCGGCAGGTCGTTTTTCTTTGCCCAGTCCTCGGAGGCCAGCAGCACCGCGGCGGCACCGTCGGTCAGGCTGGACGAGTTACCGGCGGTGAGGCTGCCGTGCTTGCGATCGAAAGCCGGCTTCAGGCTGGAAAGCTTGTCCAGGCTGCTGTCCGGGCGCACGTTGTTATCGCGCACAACGCCACCGTGAGAGATGACCAGGTCGTCAAAAAACCCGGATTCCCAGGCAGCGGCTGCCCGCTGGTGGCTTTCCAGGGCCAACTCGTCCTGCTCGGCGCGGCCGATCTCCCATTCCTTGGCCATGCGCTCGCAGTGCTGGCCCATCGACAAGCCGGTGCGCGGTTCGCTGTTGCGCGGCGGCTGCGGCTTCAACTCGCCGAAGGAAAAGCCTTTGAACGCGCCCAGCTTCTGTCCCAGGGAACGGGCGCGAGAGAGCTTGATCAGGCGCTGCGCGAAACGACGCTGGAAGACCACCGGTGCATCGCTGGTGGTGTCGGTGCCGCCAACGATCGCGCAATCGATGTCACCGGCAGCAATCTGGCTGCCCGCAAGCAAGGCACCCTGCAGGCTGGTACCGCAGGCTTGTTGCATGGTTATTGCCGAGGTCAGCGGCGACAGGCTGGTCGACAAGACGGCTTCTCGGGCCAGGTTCCAGTCCTTGGAATGGGTCGTGACCGCACCGGCCAGTACCTGGTCAATCTGCTTGCCTTCCAGACCGAACCGGTCAACCACGCCCTGGATGGCTGCCGACAGCATGTCCAGGTTGGTCTGATCGGCATACAGCGAGTTGGATCGGCAGAACGGAATGCGGCTGCCGCCGATGATGGCGATCTTGCGCAGACTTGTCTCAGACATCAGGAAGACTCCTCGTTGTCGGTTGTGCCGGTCGTGCCGTCACGGGATTCAAGGTAGTGCAGGGGGCCGCCCCGGAATGGCGCAAAGCCGGTTCCGAAGATCATGCCGGCATCGAGCAGGTCGGCGGACTCGACGACCTCGTCGGCCAGGCAGGCCTTGCACTCGTCAAAGTAGGGTTGCATCAGCTTGGCCGCCAGTGCATCCAGATCATGGCCTTCGTGGGCCTTTGGATCGCGCTGCGGCTTGCCTTTCTTCCAGCGGTAAAAGCCTTCGCCGGTCTTCTTGCCCTTCTTGCCGGCCTTGACCATTTTTTCCAGCACTTTCTTGTCCTCGGCCGCACTTTCACCCATCAGGGTTTCAATCACGCCCAGGCCCACGTCAAGGCCGACGGTGTCGGCCAGCTCAACCGGGCCCATCGGCATGCCGAACTGCTCGGCGGCCTTGTCGATGGCCTCGCGCGGCGTGCCCTCGCGATGCAGGGCCATGGCATTACGCATGTAGGGCGCCAGCACGCGATTGACCAGAAATCCGGGAGTTGAGGTGACCGGCAACGCGTACTTGCCGATCTGGGTGGCAAAACTGGAGCCGTCGTTGACCCGGTCCGGGTTGGATTTTTCGTCGTAGACAATTTCAACCAGCGGCATCTGCGCCACCGGGTTGAAAAAGTGCAGGCCGATGAGCCGGCTGGGATCGTCGAATACGTCGGACAGCTCGGCCAGCGGGATGGCCGAGGTATTGGTGGCTAACAGGGTATGGGGCTGCAGGTCCGGCTTGAGCTTTTCGAACAGCTCGCGCTTGGCGTCGCGGTTTTCGTAAATGGCCTCGATGATCACGTCGGCGCGCTTGACCCCCTGGCCGTCGACATCGGCGACCAGGCGGGACTGTGCCGCAGCCACGGCTTCGGGTTTCTTCAAGCGACGCTTGAACAGGCTCTTGGCGCGTTTCAGCGCCGGCTCGATGTATTTCAGCTCGCGGTCCTGCAGGGTGACCTCCAGGCCGCGCACCGCGCACCAGGCAGCAATGTCGCCACCCATCACGCCGGCGCCGATCACATGCACGCGCCGGGCCTTGAAATCGCTGCGCTTGCCCTGGGCCTTGAGTTCTTCCATTAACCGGAAAACACGCCTCAGATTGCGTGACGTATCGCCGGCCAGCAGGCGCGGCACCTTGTCACCTTCTGCCCGGATCATCGCGGCCTGCGAGTTGCCGCTGGCCTCGAACGCGTCGATCAGTTCATACGGCGCCGGGTAGTGTTCGCGCCTGGCCTTGCGGCCGACCTGCTTGCGCATCTGTCCAGCCAGAAACTTGCGGACCGGGCCCAAGGTGGTCAGGCGCGCCTTCAGCGGCGGCTTCGGGGCACGCTTTTTCTTGAGCACCGCGTTACGGGCCGCCCAGCGCAGTGAACCATGCTTGTCCACGGTCTGGTTGATCAAGCCCATCGCCTTGGCCGGCCGCGCCCTGAGCATCTTGCCGGTCAGCATGATCTGCATGGCATTCAGCCCGCCCATGGCCTTGATCGAGCGGCCCGAGCCGCCAAAGCCTGGAAAAATCCCGAGGTTGACTTCGGGGAACCCGACCCGGGTGTGATCCGCGTCCAGGGCGATACGCCAGTCGAAGCACAGCGACAGCTCCAGCCCGCCTCCCAGGCAGTAGCCTTCGAAGGCAACCACGGTGGGGAAAGGCAGGTCCTCGACGCGCTGAAACAGGCCGTGAACCTTGCGCACGTTTTCCTCGAGCTCGGCAACGTTGTCAGTCGCGTCGAATTCGCGTACATCGGCGCCGACGATAAAATTGCGCGCTTTGCCCGACATCAGGACCAGGCCGGTCGGCTTTTCGCTTTCCAGTCGGCTGATGATTTGTTCGAATTCGGCCAGCACTTCCGTGCCCAGGCTGTTGACCTTCTCGTCGCCGCGGTCGATGTACAGCCAGGCGACCTTGTCGATATCGGATTCCAGGCGCCAGTGTTTCCAGCCGTTCGATCCTGCAGTTTCCGATGCCATCCAGCATTACTCCATTCAGGTGCGTATGGTCAGGCCCGAATTTCCACCGGACCCGAGGTTTTATTAACCCGGCAACCAAACAGGTTGCCGGGTTAATGCCCGGCCGGAACGGCCGGGGTCGCGAAGCGAAGGCATTTGCGGACATGCGCCGCAAATGCCGCGCAACGAATACCGTAGGTATTTCGTTGCCGGTTTAATAATACCGCTCCAGTCTAACATTACCCGGCGCCGAGGCAGTCGATTCCGAATTGCTCGAGCATCTGCACGCAGCGGATCAGCGGCAGCCCGATCAAGGCGGTGGGGTCGTCGCTTTCAATGCTTTCGACCATGGCAACGCCAAACGACTCGCTGCGCATGGCGCCGGCACAGTCAAACGGCTTGTCGCGCGCCACGTAGGCAGCGATGCGCTCTGGGCTGAGCGCCCGCATCTTCAGGGTTGTCGGTACCACGGCCTGCGCGCGCTGCGTGCCTCGAACCATTGTCATGGCGCTGTGGAAGACCACTGTCTGACCGCTTACCAGGGCCAGCTGCTCCCTGGCCCGCTCGGCCGTGCCGGGCTTTCCCAGCAGCCTGTCGCCGCACTCGGCGACCTGATCGGCGCCGATGACCACCGCCTCCGGGTAGTTTCCGGCCACGGCCAGCGCTTTCTCCAGGCTCAGTCGCTCGGCCAGGGCCTGACCGCCTTCTCCTGGCCGGGCAGATTCGTCGATATTGGCCGGGATGACGTCGAAATCCAGGTCCAGACGGGTCAGCATCTGTCGGCGATAGACCGAGCCGGAGGCAAGAATCAGGGCTGGCATGAAGACTCCTTGATACGTTGGGGCTTTAAAGCCCATCGTTATTGTGGATCGCTGTAAGTCAATGATATAATGGGCGGCTTATGTCGCGAGACTTTCCCGATTGGGTGAATCCGGATCGGGCCGCTTCGGCCCGCCGGGAGTTCGCTGGAACCATGCCGCTAGCGCGTATGCCGCGCGTTGCCGACCTGGTTGTTGCCAACGACGATCACGAAATCGATTTTACCGTGGCCTTTTCGCGCAACGAATTGCGTCAGGTCAAAGTGGATGTGGCAATTTCCGGATCGGTGCCGATGCGTTGTCAGCGGACCTTGAAGGTGTTTGCCCAGCCGCTCGAAAGTCAATCGGTGGTCGGTGTTGTGGCGAGTGAAAATGAGGCCGAAGCGCTGCCCGATGATTACGAGCCGGTCCTTTGCCCCGACCAGCGTCTGGCACTGGCCGGCCTGGTTGAAGAGGAAGTCTTGCTTGGCTTGCCGCTGGTTCCGGTTGATCCGGATTCAAGCCCGGTAGGGCAGGCCGAAGCGATACAGGAAGAAACCCAGCGGCCATTTGAAGTGCTGGCCGAATTGAGAAAGAAACGCGAAACCTAATTGATCGTTCTGGAGTACGGATCATGGCTGTTCAACAAAATCGTAAAACCCCGTCAAAGCGCGGCATGCGTCGTTCGCACGACAGTCTGTCGGCCCCGACACTGTCGGAAGAAGCAGCAACCGGCGAAACCCATCGTCGTCACCACGTGTCGCCGGAAGGCTTCTATCGTGGCCGTCAGGTCATTGAAGTGGCCCCTGAGTTCGAAGACGACGAAGAAGAAGTCCAGGGATAAGCCCTGAGTTTCCATGACCGGGCAAGCGCGGCTTAGCATTGCCATCGATGCCGCCGGCACTGACGGCGGCTTCGACGTCATTGTCGACGCCATCAAGCAGACGCTGGCCCGGCAGCCGGAATTGAGCGCGAAGGTGCTGGCCGAAGCCAGTACCGCCGGGCATCTAGCCAGCCGTCTGTCTGACCGGGCAGTCGATATCATCCCTTGCGATCTGGCTTTACCGGCTGATATGAACGCTGCCGGCGCGATTCGCCGCGGTCGCGGCAGCACCATGTGGCGCGCATTGGAGATGGTCAAGGAAGGCGAGGCCGACGCGGTTGTGAGCGGCGGCAGCACCGGTGCCCTGATGGCCTTGTCGCGCCATTTGCTGGGCACGCTTCCCGGCGTTGAGCGCCCCGCGCTGATGGCCGCCATTCCTTCCCTGGGCCGCCCGGTCTGGATGCTGGACCTGGGTGCCAACCTGCACGTAGATGCTCGCCGGCTGCTCGAATTCGCCCAGCTTGGCAACGTCGCCTGCACGGTCATTGAAGGCGAAAAGCCGCGCATTGGCCTGCTCAACGTGGGCACCGAGCCCGGCAAGGGCCCAGATGTGATTCGCGAAGCAGCGCGCCTGATCGATGAAGACAGCAGCCTGGACTATGCCGGCTTCATTGAGGCCGACCAGGTGTTTACCGGCCGCGTCGACCTGGTCGTCTGCGATGGTTTTGCCGGTAACGTGTTGTTGAAAAGCGCGGAAGGCTCGGTCAAGCTGCTGTTTTCACGGATCAAGTCGACGTTTCAAGGAAGCTTGTGCGGCTGGATGGCCAAGGGCCGCCTGAAGGGTCTGCATGACAGCCTGGAGCCGGCACGGCATAATGGAGCGCCAATGCTGGGTGTGCGCGGCACGGTGATCAAGAGTCACGGTGGCACCTGCGCCCGAGGCTTTGCCCGGGCGCTCGAACTGGCCGCGCTTCAGGTCAAAGGCGACATGATCAGCCGCCTGGAGCAACAGCTGCTCTCGAGCTACTGAACAGCAACCGGGATCCTATCTACGCCAGTTCTAGCGCTTTGATCATGCAACCAAGCAATCGCCAAATGGGAGTTTGACCGGAATGTACGCACGTATTGCCGGTACCGGAAGTTACTTGCCCGACAGGGTGCTTACCAATCGTGAACTGGAAACCATGGTCGACACCTCGGACCAGTGGATTCGCGAGCGCACCGGCATCTGCGAGCGTCGAGTGGCCGCTGACGGCCAGACCACCGGCGATCTGGCCGAACAGGCTGCATTGCGTGCGCTGGAAGCCGCCGGCGTCAAGCCTTCCGAGATCGATTTGCTGATCGTAGGCACGACAACCCCAGACCTGGTGTTCCCCTCCACGGCCTGCCTGTTGCAACATCGCCTGGGGCTTGGCGAGTGCGGTGCGTTCGACGTCAATGCCGCCTGTTCCGGGTTTATCTACGCGCTTTCCGTGGCCGATCAGTTCATCCGGGCAGGCACCGCCAAGCGCGTACTGGTGGTCGGGGCCGAGACCCTGACCCGGATTCTCGACTGGAATGATCGCGGCACCTGCGTGTTGTTCGGCGATGGTGCCGGCGCGGCCGTGCTCTGCGCCGACAACGAGCCGGGCATTCTGTCGACACATATCCACGCCAACGGCGGCTATGGCGATCTGCTGAAGACCGACGTTGGTGTATCCAGCGGTTTCAAAGCCGAGCCTGACGGCGGCGTTCGGGTCAGCATGCGCGGCAATGAGGTGTTCAAGGTCGCGGTCAATACCCTGGGCCGCATCGTCGACGAAACCCTGGCGGCGAACCAGTTGGAGAAAACGGACTTAGACTGGTTGATTCCGCACCAGGCCAACCTGCGTATCATCAAGGCCACCGCCAAGAAACTGCAGATGTCGATGGACCAGGTCATCGTCACCGTCGACCGCCACGGCAATACCTCGGCAGCCTCGGTGCCGCTGGCGCTGGATCATGCCATTCGCTCCGGTCGCGTTCAGCGCGGAGAAAAGCTGCTTCTGGAAGCCTTCGGTGGCGGCTTTACCTGGGGCGCAGCCCTTATCGTTTACTGAATTCAGAGACGTTCAATCTTCTCTGACGATCAAGCTGACGCCGCGAGTAACCCATAAACTCACTATAAAGCGAAAAGCAGAGGGAACATGTCTCAACTAGCCCTGTTGTTTCCGGGCCAGGGATCGCAGTCGGTCGGCATGCTGGCCGATCTGGCAGCGTCACATGGTCAGGTTCGTGAAACCTTCGATCAAGCCAGCCTGGTGCTGGGCACCGATCTGTGGACACTGGTCAAGGATGGACCGGTCGAAGAACTCAACCGTACCGAACTGACCCAGCCAGCGATGCTGGCCGGCGGCATTGCCGTTTGGCGCGTCTGGCAGGCGCTGGACGGTCCTACGCCTGCCATTCTCGCCGGGCATAGCCTGGGCGAGTATTCAGCGTTGGTCGCAGCCGGCGCACTGGCCTTCGAGGATGCGGTGCGCGTGGTTGCCGAGCGCGGCCGCCTGATGCAGCAGGCCGTGCCTGAGGGCGATGGTGCCATGGCCGCCGTTCTGGGGCTCGATGACGAGGTCGTTGCCGCAATCTGCCGGGAAGCTGCGGAAGACCAGGTCGTGGCCCCGGCCAACTTCAATTCTCCGGGCCAGATCGTGATCGCCGGCAACGCCGCGGCCGTCGAGCGTGCCATGCACAAGTGCCGCGATGCCGGCGCCAAGCGAGCCATGATCCTGCCGGTCAGCGTGCCTTCGCACAGTCCGCTAATGCGTAGCGCCGCCGAGGCCCTGGCCGAAGTGCTGACCGCGGTCGAGGTTCGCGCTCCTGAAATTCCCGTGCTGCATAACGCCGACGTGCAGCGGCACGATGATCCGCAATCCATTCGCCAAGCGCTGGTAGCCCAGCTTCACTCGCCGGTACGCTGGACCGAATCAATCCAGACCCTGATTGGGCAGGGCACGGTTGCCATGGCCGAGTGCGGGCCGGGTCGCGTATTGTCCGGTCTTGGCCGGCGCATCGACCGCAGCATCAAGTGGGTGGCGCTGGAGCAGCCCGACCTGATCGAAAGCGCCGTTGG
Source organism: Wenzhouxiangella sp. (assembly GCA_007123575.1). Lineage (GTDB taxonomy): Bacteria > Pseudomonadota > Gammaproteobacteria > Xanthomonadales > Wenzhouxiangellaceae > Wenzhouxiangella. The sequence goes on along the minus strand of SKKV01000164.1, from coordinate 45,331 downwards.
CGAGCTTAAGTCGACGGCGTCCTGAGCAGGCGGTGGCCTGAGTCTCACCAACAGTTTCACAGGAGAATCTTGATGAGTGCAATTGACAGCTATCGCCTGGACGGAAAGTGCGCCCTGGTGACAGGCGCCAGCCGCGGCATCGGGCATGCCACCGCTTTGTGGCTGAAAGAACTCGGGGCCGAGGTGTTCGGCACGGCCACAACCGAAGGCGGCGCCGAGGCCATCAGTGAGTCCCTGGGCGCCGGTTGCGGTCTGGTCCTGAACGTGACCGACGGCGAAGCCATCGCCGCGACCGTCGCCGAGGTCTCCGGCCAGGCCGGCCCGATCGCCATCCTGGTCAATAATGCCGCCATCACTCGCGACCAGCTCTTGATGCGCATGAAAGACGAGGACTGGGATGATGTGCTGGATACCAACCTGCGCGGCGCGATGCGTGTGACCCGGGCCTGCCTGCGCGGCATGCTGAAGGCTCGCTTCGGTCGCATCATCGGCATTTCTTCGGTGGTCGGCTACGCCGGCAACCCGGGCCAAGCCAACTACTGTGCGGCCAAGGCCGGCCTGGCGGGCTTTTCGCGCGCCGTGGCTCACGAACTGGGGGCGCGCGGCATTACGGCGAACGTGATTGCGCCCGGATTTATCGACACGGATATGACTCGGGCACTGGACGAGACCCAGCGCGACCGTCTAAAGGGTACAATCCCTCTGGGACGTCTTGGTGAGCCATCGGACATCGCTGCCTGCGTCGGCTTTCTGGCTGGACCGGGCGGGGCCTACATTACCGGCCAGACGGTGCATGTCAACGGCGGCATGTACATGACATGATTTGTCATGAGTCGTTATTAACATACTAATAAAAATACATTTTCACTATTTCGGGAAGCACAAGGGCCATTCGCCTGCTTCATGTTCAAACTGGCGAAGCCGTCTCGACTTCACTACAATGTGGCGGCTTTGAAAAACCCTTCTCTAGAGGACAAGCAACAATGAGCAGTATTGAAGATCGCGTCAAGAAAATCGTTATCGAGCAGCTGGGTGTCAAGGAAGAGGAAGTCACTCCCAGCGCTTCCTTCGTTGATGATCTGGGAGCAGACTCTTTGGACACCGTCGAACTGGTGATGGCGCTGGAAGAAGAGTTCGAATGCGAGATTCCGGACGAAGAGGCCGAGAAGATCACCAGCGTTCAGCAGGCGATTGACTACATCAAGAGCAACGTCGATCAGTAAAGGACGCTTGTCGATGAACCAGGGTATCGTGTCGATTACTCGGCCGGAGCGGCAGCATGCGCGGTGATCGTCGAATCGTGGTCACCGGCTTGGGCTGCGTCACGCCCGTCGGCAACGATGTGCCCAGCGCCTGGGACGCCATACGTAACGGGCGCAGTGGCATAGGACCCTTGACCGCTTTCGATGCCGAGCGCTTCAGCGCTCGGATTGCCGGTGAGGTCCGGGATTTTGACCTGGACCGCTACCTGTCTCCAAAAGAGGCCCGGAAGTCCGACCCGTTTATCCATTACGGCATGGCGGCTTGCATTCAAGCCATCGAAGATGCCGGGCTGGAAGCCCAGCCCAGCAGCGCGGAGCGTTTCGGCCTGGCCGTCGGCTCCGGCATCGGTGGTATTGAAACCATCGAAAAGACCTACCAGATTTACCTGGACAGTGGTCCGCGGCGAATTTCGCCGTTCTTCGTCCCCGGCTGCATCATCAACATGATCGCCGGCAACATCTCGATCCGCTACGGATTCAAGGGGCCGAACCTGTCTATCGTCACCGCCTGCACCACGGCCACGCATTGCATTGGCGAGGCGGCGCGAATGATCGCCTACGGTGATGCCGATGTCATGGTTGCCGGTGGGGCTGAATACGGCACTACGCCCACCGCTTACGGCGGCTTTACCGCGGCCCGCGCCTTGTCGACCAGAAACGATGACCCGGAACGGGCCAGCCGCCCTTGGGACGTTGACCGCGATGGATTCGTGCTCAGCAACGGTGCCGGCGTGGTTGTCGTTGAAGAGCTGGAGCACGCTCGCAGGCGTGGCGCGCGCATCTACGCCGAATTGGTCGGCTACGGACGCAGTGCCGATGCTTACCACATCACTTCACCGCCGGACGGCGGCGAAGGCGCGGCACGCTGCATGGCCAGTGCGATCAAGGATGCGGGCATCGATGCCAGCGATGTGGGTTATATCAATGCCCACGGCACGTCGACCCAGGTCGGCGATCGAGCTGAGTGCGAAGCCATCCGCAGCGTTTTTGGCCAGCACTGCGACAAGCTGATGATCAGCTCGACGAAGTCAATGACCGGTCACCTGCTGGGCGCGGCCGGCGGCATCGAGGCCGTGATCAGCGTCCTGGCCTTGCGCGACGGCGTCATTCCGCCGACCATCAATCTGGACCAGCCCGATCCGGAATGTCAGGGGTTGGACCTGGTGCCGCATCAGGCGCGCGAAGTACAGGTCGATTATGCGCTGTCGAATTCCTTCGGCTTTGGGGGCACCAACGGCTCTCTGTTGATGCGCCGCTTCGGCTGAACCTCCGTTCGCGTCTTAGACCTTGGCTTGCCTGACTCCGCTTGAGGTAACGCCAGACCTGGTTGCCATTCACCGGGCCAGGCCGGATAACTGGCCGTACCTGCTGGCCAGCTCTTCGCGTGGTGGCCAACTGGCCCGCTGGTCGATACTGCTGTTCGCCGAGGGTCCAGTCCTGACGCTCGATCAGAACGGTCTGAACGGTCCCGGCCACGGTGAGCGCTTTCTGGCCCGCCTGCGCGACTGGACAGGGCCACCATCCGTGCCTGATCGGTCACTGGAAGTGCCTTTTGCCGGCGGCTGGTTTATCTACTTAGGCTACGAGCTGATCGGCGAAATCGAACCGACGCTGAAGCTGCCGCCGGCCCGGGACGGTCTGCCGGTCGCACTGGCGGAGCACTGCCCGGCCGCCATTCTGATTGATCACGACTCTGGGCAGAGCTGGTTGGCGGCCGAGTCGGATTCAGCGCTGGAGCGCGCCCGCGTATCGATCGCTCCCTCCCACTCGTCACCACAATCCGCCCGTCACTCGGCGCTGGCCCTTGAGCTGCGGGCCGAGCCGGGTAGCGACTTCATGCGCGGTGTCGAGCAAATCCAGGAATGGATCCTGGATGGCGATGTATTCCAGGTCAACTTGTCGCGCGGTTGGGTAGGGCAGGCTGGCGAGACGATTGATCCCGCCACGATTCACGAACTGCTCAGCCAGAACAATCCGGCGCCGTTTGCCGGCCTGGCACGCCTGCCCGGTGGCACAGTGCTGAGCTCTTCGCCAGAGCGACTGGTCGAAGTCCGCGGCGACCAGGTTCAGACCCGACCGATTGCCGGCACCCGTCCGCGCGGCAGCTCCGCTGACCAGGATCTGGGGCTTTCCGAGGAGCTGATCGCCCATCCCAAGGAGCGCGCCGAGCACATCATGCTGATTGACCTGGAACGCAACGACCTCGGTCGTGTCTGCCAGGCTGGATCGGTCGAAGTTGATGAACTGATGGTGATCGAAAGCTACGCCCATGTTCATCACATCGTTTCCAACGTGCGCGGTCGTCTGCGGCCGGGCACACACGCGGCCGACGTGATTGCCGCGGTCTTTCCCGGCGGCACCATCACCGGCTGCCCGAAAGTGCGCTGCATGGAAATCATCGCCGAACTCGAGCAGCACGGGCGCGGCTTCTACACCGGCGCAATGGGCTACCTGGGCCATGATGGCCATTTGGATCTGAATATCCTGATTCGCAGCATGGTCGTGAACGGATCACGCCTCAGCTTCCGCACCGGTGCCGGCATCGTAGCCGATTCCGAGCCGGCCGCCGAGCTGGCCGAAACCGAAGCCAAGGCGCGCGGCCTACTACGGGCGCTGTCAGCGTGAGCACCATCCTGGTCAACGGACAACCGCAGGACACCGTTCCAGCCACCGATCGATCGCTCCTCTACGGCGACGGTCTGTTCGAGACGGTCGCTTTTCGCCATGGCCAGGCACCGCTGTGGGACCTGCACTGGCAGCGCTTCGCCAAGGGCTGCGACGTGCTTGGACTGACCTGTCCGGACCCGAATTTCGTTCTTGCCCAGGCAAGGCAGGCAAGCTCGGGGCAGGATATGGCAGTGGTGCGCATTCAGCTGAGCCGCGGCAGCGGCGGTCGGGCCTACTGGCCCGATCCAGACGCCCAGCCCCGCCTGATCGTACAGTCCCGGCCCTGGCCGGCCGATCTGGAGCAGGTCCGCAGCGAGGGCCTTAGTCTGTGTACCGCCAGCCTGCGCCTGGCCACCGACTCGCCGCTGGCAGGACTCAAGCATTGCAACCGCCTGGAACAGGTGCTGGCCGCGCGCGAATGCGTTGGCAAGCACTGCGACGAAGCGCTGCTGTTCAATGCGCAAGGCTGCCTGGTCGAGGCAATCGCATCCAATCTGGTTTTGGATATCGACGGAAATTTGGTCACGCCGGAAACCAATGCCGGTGTCGACGGCGTTGGTCTGGCGTGGCTGATGGCGCGTCCGGAAATCAGGATTGAGACGCGGCCAGTTGACGCCGATCTGCTGGCTTCAGCGCGCTCCATCGTGGTGGTAAACTCCGTGGCCGGCCCGCGCCAGGCGCGTTCGCTGGATGGCCGGCCGCTGACCTTCTCATCGCGCTGTCGCGCGTTGCGGCAACTCTGGATAGACCTTTTCTGGTAATGATGCGCAAACTGCTAGCCCTGTTCGCGATCCTGGGAATTGGCCTGGCGCTGGCAGCTGCCTGGCTGGTGCAAGACTGGCAACGCTTCGTCGACCAGCCGGTCAATCCGGACAGCGAGCTGGTCCTGTGGCTGCCCAGCGGCACCAGCTTTCCAGGCCTGGTACGCCAGCTTGAGCACCTGGGCCTGGCCAACGCAAATCTCTGGCACTGGCAGTTGTGGCGGCGCTTGCACGCCCCTGCACTGCGCGCTGGCGAGTACCGGATAGCGCCTGGCATGCGGCTGGAAGAGCTGGTTCGCGTCCTCGAGTCGGGCAGGGCGGTGGAGCACCGTTTTACCATCGTTGAAGGCTGGACCACGGCCCGCCTGCGTGAAGCGCTGGCGGCTGATCCACGCCTGCGCCAGCTTACCGCGATGCTGGACGACGACGAACTGATGCAACGCCTCGGCTGCGAGAACTGTGCTGCCGAGGGCCGCTTCCTGCCGGAAACTTACTTTTTCACCCGGCCTGGCTCGGATCTGGATTTGTTGCAAAGAGCTTTCGCCGACATGAACGCGGCCCTGGAAGATATCTGGGCCAATCGTCAGGTGGACCTGCCGCTGAACAGCCCCGAGGAGCTGCTGGTGATGGCCTCGATCATCGAACGCGAAACCGGTCAGGCCGGCGAGCGGGCCAAGGTATCAGGCGTGTTTGCTCGCCGCCTCGAACTGGGGATGCGGCTGCAGACCGATCCAACCGTGATTTACGGTATGGGCGATGACTTCGACGGCCGCCTGCTGCGCGCGCATTTGCGCATCGATCACCCCTGGAACACCTACACCCGCCACGGCTTGCCGCCGACCGCCATCGCCTTGCCCGGCCGCCCGTCGCTGGAGGCAGCCGCCAACCCGGCGCCCGGCACGGCCTTGTATTTCGTTGCCCGGGGAGACGGTAGTCACCACTTTTCCGACACCCTGGAAGAGCACAACCGGGCCGTCAATCGCTACATCCGAGGGCGCCGATGAGCCGAGGTCGCTTCATTACCCTGGAAGGCGGGGAGGGCGCGGGCAAGACCAGCGCGGTCAACTGCATCGTCGACTGGCTCAGCGACCGCGGACGCGAAGTAGTGCGGACCCGGGAGCCGGGCGGTACGGCTGCCGCCGAACGGATCCGGGCCGTGCTGCTGGATCCGGCCACAGGCGATATCGAGCCCATCACCGAGGCCTTGCTGATGTTTGCCGCTCGAACAGAAAACCTGGCCCGGGTCATCCGTCCGGCGCTGGCGGCCGGCAAAGATGTACTGTGCGATCGTTTCACCGATGCCAGCCGCGCCTACCAGGGCGGCGGCCGCGAGCTTGGCATGAACCAGGTCAACGCGCTGGCCAAGCTGGTGCATCCCGACCTCGAACCCGATCTCACCCTGGTGCTGGACGTGCCGGTTGAAATCGGCATGGCGCGCGTGGCCGGTCGCGGGCATGGCCCTGACCGATTCGAACAGACTCGCAGCGACTTTCTAGAGCGCGTTCGCAGCACTTACCTGGACCTTGCCCGGTCTGAACCGAATCGTTTCGCCGTCATCGATGCCAGCCAGGACATTGATGAGGTGCATCGACAGATCACCCGGATACTCGAGGAACGACTGGCATGACCCTGCCCTGGATGGAAGCGGTTCAGCAACGCCTGGAACAGGCCAACGTGACTGAGCGATTGGGCCATGCCCCGCTAATTTGTGGGCCGGCCGGGCTTGGCAAACGGGCGCTGGCCGAGTGGCTGCTGGCACGCGTGCTGTGCCTGGCGCCCGCCGGCGAAGCCCCCTGCGGCAAGTGCCGCTCCTGCGAGCTGCTGGCGAGCGGTTCTCACCCGGACAGCTTCCGCCTGGCCATTCCGGAAGACAAAAAGGAAATTCCGGTCGACAATGTACGTGGCCTGATCGCCAGCCTGCAGCTCACGCCCCGCATCGGGCCCAACCGGGTCGGCCTGATCGAGCCGGCCGAGGCAATGAACCGCAATGCCGCCAACGCGCTTTTGAAGACCCTGGAAGAGCCGGCCGAGAACGCCTGGCTGATCCTGGTCAGCCATCAGCCCGGGCGGCTGCCGGCAACCATTCGCAGCCGCTGTCAGAAGATTGTCATTCGGCCACCCGAACCGGATGCGGCGTCCGCCTGGATGGCCGAACGCCACCCTGAGCTTGACCAGGCCGATCGCGCCCGAATTCTGACCCTGGCCGCCGGGGCGCCGCTGGCTGCCAGCGCCTTGCTGGCCGACAACGGCCTCGAACACGGCCAGCAGATTCTCGACGGCCTGCTCAAGGTCGCCTCCGGCGGTCCAGTCTCGGCCATTGCCGGGGAAGATTGGCATGCCCAGCCGGAGTCGAGCTGGCACTGGCTGTCAACCTGGATGGCAGCCTTCATGCGCCAGGCCCAGGGCATGCGCGGCGACGCTCTGCCCGAAGGCTTTCGGCTGCCTAGGCCCGTGGCCCCGGAACGGCTGGCCAGACTCTGGGAGCAGGCGCTGGCCGGCCGCCGCATGGCCAGCAGCGCGGTCCGCCATGACTTGTTGATCGGCAAATGGCTGCTAGAATGGGCCCGCTCCTTTACTCCGGAACGCTGAACCGATGGCACAGAAAGGCATACTCTCCTACAACATCGAAACCAAGCAAGAGCTGTACGCCGCCTTCATGCCGTTTCTGATCAACGGCGGGCTGTTCGTGCCAACGAAGAAGAATTTCAAGCTCGGCGATGAGGTGTTGATCCTGCTCAGCCTGCTTGGCGAGGAGCGCATCGCCATTCCGGGCAAGGTGGCCTGGATCACCCCGGCCGGCTCCCAGCACAGCATCAGCAGCGGCGTCGGCGTTCAGTTCACCGACAGCCCTGAAGGCACCCAGGCCAACGCAACGATCAGCTCGCTCTTGGCCGGCATGCTGGAGTCCGACCGCCCGACCCGTACGATCTGAGCACCCCCAGCAACTATTTCGCCAGTTTCCGGATGACCTCGATGGTGGCTTCGAGCTGCTCGATCGGGGTGTAGAAATGTGGCGACAGGCGCAGGCAGCGGCCGCGAATAGCCGCATGAATGCCATTGAGCGTGAGCTGGGCCAGGGCCCGGTCCGAATCCATGCCGTCTATGACCAGGCTGACGATACCGGCGCGGCGCTCCCGTTCCACCGGACTGGTCAGCCAGATCCCCGGCACCGACTCCAGCGCCTCGGTCAGCAGATCGGTTCTGTCCAGCAGTGCCGAACCGATCTGGTCCAGCCCGTGTTCGAGCAGCAGCGAAATCGAGGCCTCGAGGCCGTGAATGGCCGCAGTATTGAGCGTGCCCGGTTCAAAGCGTCGGGCCGAAGCCGGCGCGGTCCAGTCAGCGCGGGCAAAATTGAACGGATCGGCAAACATTCGCCAGCCCGGCTCGACCACCTCCAGCAGGGCACGCGCTTCCGGCCGGCTCCAGAACACGGCTAGTCCTTCCGGTGCCAACAGCCATTTGTGCGAACCACCCACCACGAAATCGGCCTGAACCTGGTCCACGTCCAGCGGCAGGGCACCGAGATGCTGGATGGCGTCAATGCAAAACAGCACGCCATGGCGGCTGCAGGCCTCGCCCAGGCGCGTCAGATCGAGCCTGAGCCCCGTTTCATAGTGCACCGATGAAACGGCGAGCAGGCGCGTGCTGGGGCCCATGGCGGCGATCAGGGAGCGTTCCGGGTCATGGGCATCCAGGCTGACCGGGCGCGGTTGCACACCCAACCGGCCCAAACCCTGCCAAGGCAAGCGGTTCGAAGGAAAATCATCGGCCATGAATACGACGCTGTCGCCTTCGCGCCAGTCCAGGCCGCGCGCAACGCGGTTAAGGCCGGCGCTGGTATTGGGCAGCAGCGCAATGTCATCGGGATGTTCCTGAGCAAACAGGCCCGGCGCTCGCTCGCGCAAGCGCTGCTCGACCTGCAGCCAGCGCCCGTAGCCCAGCGGCCCCTGGCTGGCATTGTCAGCCACGAAATCCCGCATGGCCTTGCTGACCGGCTCGGGCCAGGGCGAAATAGCCGCATGGTTCAACCAGGTATGACGGCGAATAACCGGAAACAGCTCGGCCGCCGCTGCCGCATTCAAAGGATTGGATGCCATCGGTGCATGTTAACCGCCCCGTGCCGACTGCATGGCACAATCCGTGGGGTGGTATAGCTCAGTCCAGTGACCGCTGTCGAAGCATAAAAACCTTTTGGACGCAAAGCAGCGAAGCAGCAAAGGTTTTGAAGCGCTTCTATTGCTTGGCTGCCTGAGTTCTTTGCGTACCAAAGATCTTGGGTTTTTTGTCTTCAATCAACAAGAGGTTATTTCGGACCGGGCATGCGCGCCATTATTCATGTTGACATGGACGCTTTCTTTGCCAGCGTCGAGCAGCACGATGATCCGGCCCTGCGCGGACGTCCGGTGATGGTGGGTGGCGGCAGTCATCGCGGCGTGGTCGCTGCGGCCAGCTACGAGGCGCGTCAATACGGGGTGCGCTCGGCCATGCCCGGCGTGGTCGCACGCCGGCTGTGCCCGCAGGGCGTATTCGTCAAATCGCGGTTCGCCCGCTACCGTGAAGTATCAGCAGAGATCTTCAATATTTTCCGACGCCATACCGAGCTGGTCGAGGGCCTGAGCCTGGATGAGGCCTTTCTCGATGTCAGCGCGGCCGTCGGTCCTGACCGCGGGCTGGAGCAGATCGGTCGGGCCATCAAGCGGGAAATCGGCCAGGTCTGCGGTCTGACAGCTTCGGTGGGCATGGCCCATAACAAGCTACTGGCCAAGTTGGCCTCCGACTACGACAAGCCGGATGGCTTTGTCCTGGTGCCGTTCGAGGATACCCAGCGCTTTCTTGATCCGCTGCCAATCCGGCGTCTACCGGGCATTGGGCCGCGCAGTGCCAGCAAGCTGCATGATGCGGGCATCTACACCGCAGGGCAGCTCAGGCGCACGGCCGACGAGCTATTGGTCGAGCTGTTTGGGTCACAAGGGCCAGAGCTTGCCCGGCGCGCGGCCGGCATTGACGACCGGCCGGTCAAGTCAAGCCGGGTACGCCGGTCAATCAGCCAGGAAAACACCTTCAGCCAGGACCACACCACGCTGGAATCGCTGCGGCCGGTGCTCAAGGCCCAGGCCGGGCAGGTGGCAGAAACGCTGACAAGCAAGGGCCTTTATGCCCGGACCGTCACCCTGAAACTGCGCTCCAGCAACTTTTCCACGCTGACTCGCAGCAGTTCGCTACCGGGCTATACCCAGAGTGCCGAGCTGATTGGCGCCACTGCCTGCCAACTCCTGGAAAGCTGGGCCGAATGGCGCAGCGCCTTCGCGGTGCGCCTGGTTGGCGTCGGTGTCAGCAGCCTCGACGCCCAGCCGGCCCTGGAAACCATCCTTGATAGCAGCAGAAATGAGCCAGATTTTTAGCCCTCCGAGCTGCGCGGCTCGCCAAACTGATCGCGCAGCTCGCGCCTGAGGATCTTGCCGACGTTGGTCTTGGGCAGTTCGTCGACGAACTCGACGTACTTGGGCACCTTATAGCCGGTCAGCTCCTTGCGGCAGTGCTCGCGCACTTCCTTCACCGTCAGGGTTTCATCCTTGCGGACAACCACCACCTTGACCACTTCGCCGGACTTTTCGTCGGGTGCGCCAATGGCGCCGACTTCCAGCACTTTCGGGTGGGCAGCGACCACATCCTCGATTTCGTTCGGATAGACGTTGAAGCCGGAAACCAGGATCATGTCCTTCTTGCGATCAACGATGTAGAAAAAGCCCTGCTCATCCATCTTGGCCATGTCGCCGGTCTTCAACCAACCCTCATCGTCGAGCACCTTGGCCGTCTCCTCCGGGCGATTCCAGTAGCCCTTCATCACCTGCGGACCCTTGACGCACAGCTCCCCGGTTTCGCCCACCGGCTGCGGATTGCCATCGGGGTCGATGACCCGGCATTCGGTCGACGAAATCGGCAGGCCAATGGCACCGTTGTAGTCGGTCAGGTCCATCGGGTTGATGCACGCCGCCGGCGAGGTTTCGGTCAAGCCGTAGGCCTCGATCAGGGGCACACCGGTCACTTTTTTCCATTTCTCCGCTACCGCGCGCTGCACGGCCATGCCGCCGCCTAAGGTCATGCGCAGGTTGGAAAAATCAAGATCATTGAAGCCGGGCGTGTTGAGCAAGCCATTGAAAAGGGTATTCACCCCGGTAATGGCGGTGAAATCGACGTTCGACAGCTCCTTGATAAAGCCCGGCATATCGCGCGGGTTGGTGATCAGCACATTGCGTCCACCAAACTTCAGGAATACCAGGCAGTTAGCTGTTAAAGCAAAGATGTGATAAAGAGGCAGGGCGGTAATGATGGTTTCCTTGCCCGGGCTGACCCGATCGCCCAGCCAGGCCGAGGACTGCTGCATGTTGGCCACCATGTTGCCATGGGTCAGCATTGCCCCCTTGGAGACCCCGGTCGTACCGCCGGTGTATTGCAAAAAGGCCAGGTCATCATGGCCCAACTTGGCTGGCTTCAGCTCGGCATTGCCGCCGTCGGCCAGTACACGCTTGAACGGGATGGCATCGGGAAGATTGAATTTGGGCACCATCTTCTTGACGTAACGCAGGACGAAATTCATGATCGCGCCCTTCGGAAAGCCGACCATATCGCCCATGGTGGTCAGAATGACGTGCTCGACATCGGTATCGTCAATCACGGCTTCGAGGACGTTGGCAAAATTCTCGATGATGACGATGGCGCGGGCACCGGAATCCTTGAGCTGGTGCTTCAGCTCTCGGGCGGTGTAGAGCGGGTTGGTGTTCACGACCACCAGCCCGGCTCGCAGGGCACCAAACACGGCGATGGGGTACTGCAGGACGTTCGGCATCATGATGGCGATGCGGTCGCCCGGATTCAGGCCCAGGGCCTGCAGCCTGGCGCCAAAGGCCCGGCTGTACTGGTCGACCTGGGCATAGGTCAAGGTGGCGCCAAAATTGACGTAGGCCACCTTGTCTGCATATTCCCGACAACTCTTTTCAATGACCTCGACCACCGAAGCGAACTCGTTCATGTCGACTTCGGCAGGCACATTGGCCGGATATTGGTCAAGCCACGGCTTTTCGGACATATTTTTCTACCCTTGTATTTGATCTTTGGAGGACTACCAATCCAAGCTTGGCATAGCTTGAGCGCCGACACAAGCGGGCTCAGCCAGCAGACCTGGAGTTTGCCCGTCGGGCCCTTGACGTATATCATCGCCAAAACCGATGGCGCGGCCAGGACGACGGACCAGATGGGCGAACAAAACGTACAACAAACCAGCGACGAGAACACTCGCCGCGCATTCATGAAGGCCTTGCTCGACGAAGTGCGGGCGCTGGAAGACATGCATCAAAAGGGCATGTTCGAATCCGGCGTCCGTCGAATCGGCGCCGAACAGGAAATGTTCCTGGTCGATCGCGCGGCCAGACCGGCCCTGACTGCCATGCAGATACTGGAGCGCATGGAGGATCCGCGATTTACCCATGAACTAGGCCTGTTCAACCTCGAGGCCAACCTGTCACCCCTGGCTCTCGGTGGCGACTGCCTGCGCCAGCTCGAGGCGGAAACCAACGAGGTCGTGCAGATCGCCCGCTCCAAGGCCGGCGAGGTAGGCAGCAAGATTGCCCTGGTCGGGATTCTGCCGACCCTGACCCGTGAGCATTTGAGCCTTGATGCGATCGTTCCCACGGCACGGTATTTCGCCCTGAACGAAGCCCTGCTGCGTCTGCGCGGCAGCAATTTCCAGATTTCGATCAAGGGCATCGACCAGCTCAATTTCAATCATGACAACCTGATGCTGGAGGCCTGTAATACCAGCTTCCAGATTCACTTTCAGGTTGGGCCGGAAGAGTTCGCCCACCTGTACAACATAGCCCAGGCCGTAACCGGCCCGCTGCTTGCCGCCTCGGTCAACTCACCGATTCTGCTGGGCAAGCGGCTGTGGCACGAAAGCCGGATCGCCGTGTTCGAACACTCCATCGACGCTCGTTCCGAGGCGCATGCGGCGCGCGGCCACAAGCCCCGGGTCCACTTCGGCGACAGCTGGATCGATGAATCCGTCATTGAAATCTTCAAGGAAGACATTGCCCGCTTCCGGGTCATTCTGACCACCGAATTCGAAGAAGACCCGATTGGCATGGTGGCTCGTGGCGAGGTGCCCAAGCTCAATGCCCTGCGCCTGCACAACGGCACCGTGTACCGCTGGAACCGCGCCTGCTACGGCATTTCCGACAACGGCAAACCGCACCTGCGGATTGAAAACCGGGTCATTCCCTCCGGCCCGACCGTGCTTGACGAAATCGGCAATTCGGCGTTCTTCTTCGGCATGATGGCCAAGCTGTCGCGGTCAGTCGAGGATATCCGCGAACACCTGAACTTTTCTGACGTGAAATCCAACTTCATGGCTGCCGCCCGCGAAGGCATCCGCGCCCAGCAGGTCTGGTTCGACGAACGCCAGATGACCGCCCAGGAGCTGGTGCTGGATATCCTCCTGCCGTTGGCCCGGGAGGGCCTGGCCGAAGCCGGCATCGACGGCGACGACATCGACAGGTACCTGGGCGCCGTGCAAAAACGCGTCGAGCGGCGTCGCACCGGCGCCCGCTGGCAGCTGGAATCGCTGGAGAACATGCGCGGGCAGGGCAGCGCGCATGAGTGCCTGCGGGCCTTGACCAGCAGCATGGTCGAGCAACAGCAGTCGGGCAAGCCCATTGCCGACTGGGAGTTGGCCGAGTTCTGCCGCAGCCAGGACTGGCGCGACAGCTATCGCACCGTGGGTCAATTCATGGCTACCGACCTGTTCACCGTGCGCCCCGACGATATCGTTGACTTCGCCGCCAGCCTGATGGAATGGCGCTACGTCAGACACGTACCGGTCGAGGATGACTCCGGCCAGCTGCTGGGCCTGGTTTCACATCGCCAGCTGCTGCGCCTGGTTGCCCGCGGCGGCAAGATGGATCAGAGCACCATGGTGCGTGACATCATGCACCCCAACCCGGTCTCGGTCAGTCCGGATACAACGACCGTCGAGGCCATCCGCCTGATGCGCGAAAAACGCTTGAGCTGTCTGCCAGTGCTGGAAGACGGCAAGCTGGTCGGCCTGGTGACCGAATACGATCTGATTGTCGTCGCCGGGCGCCTGCTGGAAAGCTACCTGGCCGAAGAATGACGGCCCGGCCCTGGCAAGGCCCTTTATCGGCCATCACCGGCCTGCTCGTGCTGCTGGCCTTGCTTGCGCTCGTGTTGACCGGCTGCGCACCACCCGCACCCGACGAAGAACAGATCCGCCAGCGCCTCGATGACATGGCAGAAGGGCTGGCCGACCGCAACGTGCGGGCGGTCATGGCGCCCCTGGCCGATGATTTCAGCGCCGAAACCTGGAACCTGGACCCCAGGGGGGTACGACTGCTGCTGCAGCGCGAAATGCGCGCCCATGAACGCCTACGCGCCCGCATTCACGACTTTTCGGTCGAGCTGCACGGTGAAGACCGGGCCAGCGCCGAATTCCAGGTCATTGTTACCGGCGGTAGCGGGCTGATTCCCGAACGAGGCCGCTGGTACCGCGTCTCCACCGGCTGGCGGCGCGAAGGCTCGGACTGGATGTTGATCTCGGCGAGCTGGGAAGACGTGGTCGGCCAGTGAGCGTAACGGCCAGCGAGCAGCCGGCGCCGGAAACCGCTCTGCCGCCGCGAATCAGGCAATGGTTCGATGAGCGCTACGGCCAACCAACAACCGTGCAGGCTGAAGCCTGGCCACTGATTGCCCGAGGCGGCAATGTGCTGGTGACGGGCTCCACGGGCAGCGGTAAATCGCTGGCCGCCTGGCTGCCGCTGATTGGTCGCTTGCCAGCCGGCGGCTGCCCGGGTGCCGTGTCACTGCTTTACGTGTCGCCGCTGCGGGCGCTGTCGCGCGATATGGCGGCCGGCGTCGAGGATTGTCTCGCCGGGCTGGCCAGTCTCGCGCCCGACGACCAGCAAACCCTGCGCATCGGGCTACGCACCGGCGACACCAGCGCCCGGGAGCGGGCCGCTCAGCGCCGTTCACCGCCCGACATTCTGCTGACCACGCCGGAGAGCTTGTATGTGCTGCTGGGCAGCCGCGGTGGCCGCAGCATGCTCAGGCGGGTGCGCGGCGTTATCGTTGACGAGATTCATGCCCTGGTCGACAACAAGCGCGGGGCCCACCTGGCCCTGTCGCTGGAGAGGCTGCAGCATCTGACCGGCGCGCCGCTGCAGCGGGTGGGGCTGTCGGCCACGGCCAGGCCGCGACGCCTGGTGGCCGGTTTTCTGTCCGGGGCGGGGCGGCCCTGCCAGATTGCCGGCGATCAGGGCGGCGTGGCACCTGAGCTCAGGATGGAAATACCCGATTGCCCGCTGGGTTCGTTTGCTCATAGTGCCCATTGGGCTCATGTCGCCGGCCGCCTGGGCGAGCTGGCCGAACTGCCCGGGACCATGCTGGTGTTCTGCAACACCCGCTCCCAGGTCGAGCAGGTCGCGGCCATGCTCGACGAGCGGCTGCCGCCGGACAGCCTGGCCGTCCATCACGGCAGCGTTGGTCGCGAACGCCGTGAAGCGGTCGAGCAGGGGCTGAAACAGGGCCGGATCAAGGTTGTGGTTTGCTCATCCTCGCTGGAGCTGGGCATCGACATCGGCATCCTGGACCGGGTTTGCCAGCTTGGCGCGCCGCGCAGCATCAACCAGGCCCGGCAGCGGGCCGGCAGGGCCCGGCATCGGCCCGATGCCGTGCCACGTCTGCACGCCTTTCCGCTGACCCTGTCCGACCTGCTTGACTGGCAGGGCCTGGCCGCCGCTCTGGGCCAGGGCCAGGTCGATGCACTCGTTCCCTGCCGGGCGCCGCTGGACGTGCTGTGCCAGCACATCGTGGCCATGGCTGCCGCCGGCCATGAGGACCTGGACGAAATTCACCGCCTGGCATCGCGGGCTCATCCCTGGCGCAAGCTGCATCGCGCCAGCCTCGACAAGCTGGTTGCCATGCTCCACGACGGCTTCGTGCCGGGCCGGGAAACAGGCCGTGGGCCAGTTACCCGGCTAGGTCCCGACCGCATCGCGGCTTCTCCAGGAATCGCCAGCATGGCCCTGCTCAACGCCGGCACGATACCGGAGTGGTTCGAATACGAGGTCGTGGCACCGCGCCAGCACCTTCGCCTGGGCAAGCTGGACGAGGAATTTGCTTTCGAGTCCTCGCCCGGACAAATCCTCCAGCTGGGTGGCCAGCACTGGCGCATTCTGCGCGTTCTGCCAGGCAGGGTGGAAGTTGAAGATGCCGGGGATGAAACGCCCAACCTGCCGTTCTGGTTTGGTGACGGCAACGGCCGCAGCAACAGTCTCTCCCGCCAAGTCAGCGCGCTGTTGCGCGCCGCCAATCGCGGTCGCCTGCCGCCTGATCCGCAGCTTTCCGACTGCCTGGCCCTAAGCCGAGCCAGCCTGGGCCGCTTGCCGGATGACCAGACCATCGTGCTGGAGCGGTTCTTCGACCCCTCCGGCGATCAGCACCTGGTCATTCACAGCCTGTTCGGTGCCCGCCTCAATCGGGCCTGGGGCCTGGCCTTGCGCAAGCGGTTTTGCCGCGGTTTCAATTTCGAACTGCAGGCCGCGGCCACCGACAACGGCATTCTGATTTCCTTGGGAGCCGTGCACAGCTTTGACCTCGACCAGGTCATCGGCTGGCTGAAAGCCAGCCAGCTCAAGGATTTGCTGGTACAAGCCATGCTGGACACGCCCATTTTCCAGACCCGGCTGCGCTGGTGCGCAAACACCGCAATGGCCATCCAGCGACGCGACTTCCAGGGCCGTATTCCGGCCCAGGTGCAACGCAATCAGACCGAAAACCTGATCGCCAGGATCTTTCCCGATCAGCTGGCCTGCCTGGAAAATCTGAGCGGCGAGCGCCGGGTGCCCGACCATCCGCTGGTTGAACAAGCGCTCAAGGACTGCCTGGATGAATACCTGGACCTGGCTGGCCTGGAGCGCTTGTACCGACATATAGAGCAGGGGCTGGTTGATGTGCACGCGCGCGACACCGACCAGCCCTCGCCCCTGGCCATGGCCCTGGTGCATGCGCCGCGCAACAGCTTTCTCGACCCTGCGGCGGCCGAAGAGCGGCGCACCCGAAGCTTTGAGCAGCACCCGGATCGAGCGCCCTCTCGACCGTCACGGTCCACTTCCGCCGCAGCGCCAGTCTTGAGCAGCGACCGCTTCGAACAACAGCTGCTGGCAGCCGGCTACCTGCTGCCGGCCGAGGCCGAGCGTCAGGCCCTGGGCGCGGCATTCATGAAGCTGATCAGATCTCGATCAGCGGTCAGCCTGCACTTGGCCTCAGGTAAGTGCCTCTGGGTACATATCGAGCGTTTGAGCGAGGCGCTGGCGGTCTGGCCTGATGCACGCCTGCAGCCATTATTGCCGGTCGGATTGAAACCTGTTCCAGCCGCAGACCCGGACGAAGCTTTGAGCCGTCTGCTGCTGGGCCGATGCCGCCTGCACGGCAAACTGGTCGCGGAAAAGCTGGCCGTGGAACTGGGCCTGGCGCCAACGCGCACCACGGCCGCTCTGGCCAAGCTGCGTGCCGAGGGCGTGCTTTGCACGCAGGAACAGGCTGGCGCCATGGTCTGGCGAGAAAGAAAGCCCGCAGCCTTGGCCACGGGCTGAAGAGGGGAAGCTAACGCTTGGCAGGTTAGACCACGTAGACAAAGATAAACAGACCCAGCCAGACCACGTCGACAAAGTGCCAGTACCAGGCACCGGCCTCGAACGCGAAGTGATTCTTCTTGGTGAAATGACCAAAGGCGCAGCGCAGCGTGACGATAATCAGGATGATCGTGCCAATAATCACGTGCAGGCCGTGGAATCCGGTCAGCATGAAGAAAGTCGAGCCATAGATACCCGAGCCCAGGGTCAGGCCCAGATCACGATATGCATGGACGTACTCGTAGCTCTGAATGCTCAGGAAGATGCAGGCCAGCACGATGGTTGCAATCATCCAGACGATCAGCGCACCGCGTTGGGCGCGCTTCAAGGCCCAGTGCGCCATCGTGATGGTCACGCCGGAGGTCAGCAGAATCAGGGTGTTAAGCAGCGGCAGGCCAAAGCCCGGAATGGTCTGAAAATCGCCGCCCAGCTGGGCCGGTCCGTGGGTTGGCCAGACGGCCTCGAAGCTGGGATAGAGCAGGGCATTGGTCATGGCACCAGTGCCTTCGCCACCCAACCATGGCACCGAGAACATCCTGGCGTAGAACAGCGCGCCGAAGAAAGCGGCAAAGAACATCACCTCGGAGAAGATGAACCAGATCATGCCGTGCCGGAACGAGGTATCGACCGCCTCATTGTACAGGCCCGCCTGTGACTCCCGAACTACATCGGCAAACCAGCCAAACATCATCAGCAGAATAATGGCGACACCAATGGCAAATAACCAAGGCCCGGACGCGCCCTGGTTCAGCCAGTTGGCCGCACCGAGGGCAAAAAAGAACAGGCCAACCGAACCGACAATCGGCCATTTGGCTGTACTGGGTACGAAATAGCTGCTTTGTGCCATGTTACGAAAGCTCCCTTGCTATCAGTTCACCGCAGCCAGAACCGCGGTGGCTTCATCGTTCTTGTAAATGATATAGGACAGCGTGACCAGGTCGACCCGGTCAGGCAGATTGGGATCGACGACAAACCTGACTGGCATGTCACGTGACTCCCCAGGGCTGAGCAGTTGCTCGGTGAAACAGAAACACTCGGTCTTGTTGAAAAACAGCGCCGCCCGGCCCGGCGAGACACTGGGCACCGCCTGGGCAACAACTGCATGATCGGCACGATTGTAGGCGATGTATTTTGTCTCGTAGAGCTTGCCGGGATGCACATCCATAAAGCGCTCGGTTGGCTCGAAGCGCCAGGGCAGGGCCGAGTTAACCGTGGAAACGAATTGAACGCGCACGGTTCTATCGTGGTCGATCTCACTACTCAGTTCGGCCTCGACCATTGCGCCACCGGTGCGCCCGCCAATGCCGGTAATTTCACAAAACTTCTCGTATAGCGGCACCAACAGATAACCAAACCCGAACATCGCCATGGCCAGCATGCAAAGGCCAGCCACTGTTTGCCAGGGTCTTTTTCGGACAGACTCACTCATGTCATGAAGTAGTTGTAAACACCGCGGCCAACGAAGATGGCATAAATTGCCACCACGATGGCCAGGAGAATGAAGGCCGTGCGCAACACGCCGCGACGTCGATCGCCACGGCCTTCTTTATCACCAGGATTCACAGCGCCAACCAGGATCAGCTCAGGTTGTCCTTATGCACAGCCACGCTGTCATCAACCAGCGGCGGCGTGTCGAAGGTATGCAGCGGGGCAGGTGATGGAACAGTCCATTCCAGGCCACGCGCGCCTTCCCAGACCTGGGCGTTTGCCGTCTCGCCGCCGCGCACGCACTGCCAGATGATGTAAACGAACAACAGCTGGCCGAAACCGTACATGAAGCCGCCGATCGACGAAATCATGTTGAACTCGGTGAACTGCACCGCATAGTCTGGAATACGGCGCGGCATGCCGGCCAAGCCCAGGTAGTGCTGCGGGAAGAACAATACATTCACCCAGATCGTGGACCACCAGAAGTGAATCTTGCCCAGCTTCTCGTTGTACATGTGACCGGTCCACTTCGGCAGCCAGTAGTACACCGCTGCCATGATCGCGAAGACCGCGCCGGTCACCAGGACGTAGTGGAAATGAGCAACCACGAAATAGGTGTCGTGATACTGGAAGTTGGCCGGAACGATCGCGAGCATCAGGCCCGACAAACCGCCAATCGTGAACAGCACGACAAAGCCAAGGGCAAACAGCATCGGCGTCTCGAAGCTCATCGAGCCCCGCCACATGGTCGCGATCCAGTTGAATATTTTCACCCCGGTCGGTACCGCGATCACCATTGTTGCATACATGAAAAACAGCATGGCGCCCAGCGGCATGCCAACGGTGAACATGTGGTGGGCCCAGACAATGAATGACAAAAACGCGATTGATGCCGTGGCATAGACCATCGAGGTGTAGCCAAACAGCCGCTTGCGCGAGAAGGTCGGGATAATTTCGGAAACAATACCGAAGGCCGGCAGAATCAGAATGTAGACCTCGGGGTGCCCGAAGAACCAGAAAATATGCTGGTAAAGCACCGGATCGCCGCCACCGGCGGCGTTGAAGAAGCTGGTGCCGAAGAAGCGGTCCGTCAATAGCATGGTCACCGCACCGGCCAGAACAGGCATGACCGCAATCAACAGGAATGCGGTGATCAGCCAGGTCCAGACGAACAGCGGCATGCGCAGCAGGGTCATGCCCGGCGCGCGCATGTTCAGGATCGTGGCAATGATATTGATCGCGCCCATGATGGAAGAGATTCCCATCAAGTGGATAGCGAGAATCACAAATGCCAGGCTGTTGCCACCCTGCAGCGACAGCGGCGGATACAGCGTCCAGCCGGACGCCGGCCCGCCGGAGGGCATGAACAGGGTCATCAACAGCAGGGTAAAGGCGAACGGCAGGATCCAGAACGACCAGTTGTTCATTCGCGGCAGGGCCATGTCCGGCGCGCCGATCATCAGCGGCACCATCCAGTTGGCCAGGCCGACGAAGGCAGGCATCACGGCGCCGAAGATCATCACCAGCGCGTGCATGGTGGTCATCTGGTTGAAGAACTCGGGATTGACCAGCTGCAGGCCCGGGGCAAACAGCTCTGCCCGGATCACCAGCGCCATGGCGCCGCCGACCAGGAACATGGCCAGCGAGAAAATCAGGTACATCGTCCCGATTTCCTTGTGATTGGTCGAAAATACCCAACGAGCCATGCCGGTGGGATGGTGTGCGTGGTGGTCGTCGTGATGCGCGGTGGTTTCTTGACTCATTGTCTAAATCCTTGTCTTGGCCTGCTCTGTTCAGCCCTGATTCAATTCTGCGATCGTCGCCG
Source organism: Wenzhouxiangella sp. (assembly GCA_007123575.1). Lineage (GTDB taxonomy): Bacteria > Pseudomonadota > Gammaproteobacteria > Xanthomonadales > Wenzhouxiangellaceae > Wenzhouxiangella. The sequence continues at coordinate 24,687 of SKKV01000164.1, read as the reverse complement.
GTTGCACGACCTCACCTTCTTCCTCGCTCCAAGCGTTGCGCGTGTAGGTCAGTGCTGCGGCAATATCCTGGGGCTCTAAGCGGCTGCCAAAACCGGTCATGGCTGTGCCTTCACGGCCGTGCATCACAACATCCAGATGACTATTCAGTTCGCCGGTGGGCGCCCCATTCCGAGCCAGCGCTGGGAAAGCCGGCTCCAGGCCGCTGCCATCGGGCTGATGGCATGCTGCGCACTGGGCCTGGTAAACGTTGGCACCGCGATCCATCAGCTCGTCCCGGGTCCACAGCCGAGCAGCATCATGGGCAGCATCGGCCATACCCTGGCGCTGGCTGGCGACCCAGGCATCGTATTCCTCACGAGACACGGCTTCGACCACGATCGGCATAAACCCGTGATCCTTGCCGCACAGTTCGGCACATTGGCCGCGGTAGACGCCTTCTTCCATGATGTAGGTCCAGGCCTCGTTGACCATCCCGGGGATGGCGTCGCGCTTCCAGCCCAGGTCCGGCACCCACCAGGAATGGATTACGTCGTCGGCGGTCAGCAGAAACCGGATCCGGGTGTTCACCGGCACGACGAGCCGGTTATCCACTTCAAGCAGATAATTGTCTACGTCGCGGGGATTGATGCCTGAGCCGATCTGGCGAGCCTGGTTGCTGGCCCGGTCAAGAGCTGAAAAGAAGCTGATCTCATCTTCCAGGTATTCGTAACGCCATAGCCACTGATAACCGGTGATTTTGATGTTCATCTCGGCGCCGCCAGAATCCTCCATATCGATCAGCACGCGGGTTGCCGGCACTGCCATAACTACCAGGATTAGGATGGGAATAGAGGTCCAGATGACTTCAGCCTTGGTTGAGTGGCTGAAGCGGGCAGGCTCATATCCTTTGGATCTGCGGTGCACCACAATCGAAGTGAACATGGCGGTGAAAACCAGAACGCCGATCACGGTCACGATCGCCAGGATGGTGTTATGCAATTGGTAGACGTCCTGGCTGTATGGCGTAACGCCGCGCGGCATGTTGTCACCGACGGCAAAAACGCCCCACGTTATCACCGTGATGACGGCCAGTACGGCCAGCGCTACAATCAGTTCGTTGGTTCTCTTCATCCTCGAATCACCTGTCATCAATAGTTTCTCAGCGCGGTAAGCTTAGCGAGGCTTTGCCTGAGTGCGCGCGCCAGTTCCAACCGCTCATTGACCGGGAGAAACGCGCCGATTTGCTGCGCTTCACCCTTACAGCGCAAGACCACCCGGGCTTCACCGAGAGCGGCTTGTACTATGTCCACCCGTACCCACGCCGCCGGCCAGGATCGCCGACTACGGCGGCGCAGCTCATAATGTTCTACTATCAAGTCGTCGGGGCCGACCAGCAATCGTTCCCGCGCCCAGTTTCCCCGCCAGGCCAACCGCAAGCACCAGCCAACGATCAGCAGGTGCACGATGGCGATCAACATCACCGGCCACAGTCCCATGATGAGCGGGAATAAAGCTGCCAACAAGGTTACCGAGCTCAAAAACAGGAAAAAAACGGCCAGTCGATCGAGCGACATCGACAGGTTTGACTTGGCTTCGATAATACTGTTGCCCGGTGCTTCCGGGTTGTCCGCAACTTCGATCACTTTTGCGGTAGGCCATGCTTGATCGGCACTGCGAAAGAACGCATATTGTAGCCGATGGCGATATATCGCGGCAAAGAAATTCCTTCACTCGGACCAACATGATCGGTGAGCGTGCGCGCCGATTCTGACTTGGCCACGCTCGAACGCATTCGCACTTTGCAGCGCCTCAGGGCAGCCTGCGTTACACTTTCGACCTTTACTAAGCGCCAAGTTTTCACGGACCATATTATGGGCAACTCGGGTCAGCAATTTGTCATCACTCAAGCCGACGCGGATGATCGCTTAACCGCGGCACTCGAGCAAGACTGGTCGGTGGACGAAACCGACCAGGTTCGCTTTCTGATCGACCAGTGCGCTCTTGAGGACCAGTCGCAGTCCCGGATTCAGGCTAAGGCCCTGAGCCTGGTGGAACGGGTCCGCCAGCGCAGCCGCGACGCTGGCGCCATGGAAGCGTTCATGCGCGAGTACGACCTGTCGTCGGAAGAGGGGGTCGTCCTGATGTGCCTGGCCGAGGCGCTTTTAAGAATTCCTGATAGTGACACCGCCGAAAAGCTGATTTCCGACAAGCTGTCCGACGCCAACTGGGAATCGCACCTTGGCAAAAGCGACTCGCTGTTCGTCAATGCTTCGACCTGGGGCCTGATGCTGACCGGCAAGCTGGTGCGCGTGGGCAGCAGCACCAAGCGCGATGTGGGTGCCACCCTGGCCAGAATTGCCAACAAATCCGGCGAGCCGGTCGTGCGTCTGGCCATTCGCCAGGCCATGCGCATCATGGGCCACCAGTACGTCATGGGGCGCAATATCAAGGCCGCCCTGGATCGCTCGCGCAAGAAAGGCAACCGCCGCTACCGCTATTCGTTCGACATGCTCGGCGAGGCAGCGCTGACCGCCGAAGACGCTGCCCGCTACCGCCGGGCCTACGAGAACGCAATTCGAGCCATCGGTGAGAGCACCGACAACGCGGACGTGTTCGCCGCGCCCAGTATCTCGGTCAAGCTGTCGGCCCTGCATCCGCGTTACGAACACGCCAAGCTGACCCGTGTGCTCGACGAACTGGCACCCGTGCTGCTCGATCTGGCCAAACTGGCCAAGGCGCAAGGCATTGCGCTGACTGTCGATGCCGAAGAGGCAGAGCGTCTGACCCTGTCGTTGCGCGTGTTCGAACAGGTGTTGAGTGACCCGGCGCTGGCCGGCTGGGATGGCTTCGGCCTGGCATTGCAGGCTTACCAGAAACGGGCCTGGGCGGCGATCGAATGGCTGGCCGACCGGGCCCGGGGCAGTGGCCACCGAATTCCGATACGCCTGGTCAAGGGCGCCTACTGGGATACCGAGATCAAGTTCGCCCAGGTCGAAGGGCATGACGATTACCCGGTGTTTACTCGCAAATGCAACACCGACCTGTCTTACCTGGCCTGCGCCAAGCTGCTGCTGGCCAACGCCGATGCTTTTTATCCGCAGTTCGCAACCCACAACGCCCACACCATTGCCGCCATCTCGGAAATGGCCGGAGCCCAGCGCGACTACGAGTACCAGCGCCTGCACGGCATGGGCAGGGAGTTATATGAAGAGGTGCTGGACAACGATGGCTACAACGATGCCTGTCGCGTCTATGCGCCGGTCGGCAATCACAAGGACCTGTTGCCTTACCTGGTCCGCCGCCTGCTTGAAAATGGCGCCAACACCTCTTTTGTGAACCGGATCGTGGATGAAAAGCTGCCGGCAGAGGAGGTCGTCAACGATCCGATCGCCCAGGTCCAGGCGCTGGACAGCATCCGTCACCCACAAATCCCGCTGCCGCGCGCGCTTTATGGCGCAGACCGTCGTAATTCTGCCGGTCTCAATTTTGCCGATCGGATACAAATGGCAGAGTTGAAGGCCGAGATGGACAGTTTTGGCAGCCAGCCCTGGCAGGCGGCCCCGATCGGTGGCGACTGCGTCCGGTCCGGTGACAAATCCAGCCTGGCCCAGCCGGCCAATCTCGACCGCCAAGCCGGGACGGTGTTTGCAACGCACCCGGACTGCATTGGCGAGGTGATCGCCGCGGCTCACGCTGCCCAGCCGGCCTGGGACAAGCGTGGCGTCGAGGAGAGAGCAGCCATTCTCGACCGCTTTGCCGATGCGCTCGAAGAAAATGGTCCGGAGCTGATGGCCCTTTGTGTGCGCGAAGCCGGCAAGTCGCTCAAGGACGGCATTGCCGAAGTCCGCGAGGCCGCCGACTTCTGCCGCTACTACGCGGCCCGTGCCCGCGAATCAATGGGCGAACCTAAAGTCCTCAACGGACCCACCGGTGAGCGCAACCAGATCAGCCTGCACGGCAAGGGCTTGTTTGTTTGCATCAGCCCGTGGAATTTCCCTCTGGCCATTTTTACCGGGCAGGTGGCCGCCGCCCTGGTCACCGGCAATACAGTCATCGCCAAGCCGGCCGAGCAAACACCGCTGATTGCCCACCGGGCCATCGAGCTGCTGCGCGCGGCTGGCGTGCCTGACAATGTCCTGTTCTGCCTGCCCGGCGACGGCAAGACAGGTGCCGCCCTGACCCGGGACCCGCGCGTGGCCGGCGTTGCCTTCACCGGCTCCACCGATACCGCTCGGCTGATCAACCGCAGCCTGGCCGGGCGTGATGCGCCATTGGCCACCCTGATTGCCGAGACTGGCGGTCAGAACGCAATGATTGTCGACTCCTCGGCCTTGCCCGAGCAGGTTGTCAGGGACGTAATCCAGTCAGCCTTCTTCAGCGCCGGCCAACGCTGCTCGGCGCTGCGCATTCTGTGCCTGCAGTCCGACATTGCCGATCATGTGCTGACCATGCTGGCCGGCGCCATGGCCGAGATCAAGCTCGGCGATCCCGGACTGCTGGTGACCGATGTTGGCCCGGTGATTGATGCCGGGCAGCTGCGCATGCTCAACGAACATGTCGAACGCATGGAACGCGAGGCCAGGCTGATTGCCCGGGTAGCATTACCCGACGACCTGCCGCCGGGGCACTGGTTTGCCCCCTGCGCTTATGAGATCGACAGTATCGATCGCCTGACCGGCGAGGTATTCGGTCCTGTGCTGCACGTGCTGCGCTATCGCAGCAAGCAGCTTGATGCGCTGATCGATGCCATCAACGGCACCGGCTTTGGCCTGACCCTGGGCGTGCACAGCCGCATTGACCGGGTCCAGGACTACATCGCCAGCCGGGTCAAGGTCGGCAACGCCTACATCAACCGCAACATGACTGGTGCCGTGGTTGGCGTTCAGCCGTTTGGCGGCGAGGGCCTGTCAGGCACCGGTCCAAAGGCCGGCGGCCCGCACTACCTGCACCGGATGTGCACTGAGCGCACCCTGACCGTCAATACCGCCGCAGTTGGGGGCAACGCTTCTTTGCTGGCGTTGTCAGACTGACAGGTAAATTCTCAGGCAGTCTTGTTCATGACCATTCTTTCAGGCGTCAGGCCCCCGGAAAAAGCAGTCGGATAGCCGCGCATGTATGAGAATTACTATGGCCTGGACGAGCGCCCGTTTTCGATCACTCCGAATCCGCGCTTCGTTTACTTGAGTCAGCGCCACCAGGATGCGCTGGCTCATTTGCTGTTCGGCGTCGGTCGCGGCGGCAGCGGTGGCTTTGTCCAGCTCACCGGCGAGGTGGGCACCGGCAAGACCACCCTGTGCCGGCTGGTTCTGGAGCAAGTGCCCGACAAAACTCGGGTGGCGCTGATCCTCAACCCCATGCTCAGCCCGCCCGAGCTGCTGCGGGCGATCTGCGTCGAACTTGAAATCAAGGTTGACGGTGCCGGGCAAAGTCTGCAAAAGCTGCAGGACCGTCTCAACCGCTACCTGTTGGAGCAGCATGCCGAAGGCGAACGGGTGGTCCTGATCATCGACGAAGCGCAGAACATGAGCCGCGAGTGCCTGGAGCAGGTGCGGCTGCTGACCAACCTGGAAACCGCCACCGACAAGCTCCTCCAGATCATACTTCTCGGCCAGCCCGAGCTCAGGCTGCTCCTGGCCCGGCCGGAACTGCGCCAGCTAGCCCAGCGCATTACCGCCCGCTACCACCTGGACCCTTTGAACGAGAGCGAAACCGAACAATATGTGCGCCACCGGCTGGCCGTGGCCGGGGCGCCGCGCTGCCCGTTTACTAGTAACGCTTTGAAGGCCTTGTACCGGTCATCCGACGGCGTACCGAGGCTGATCAATATCATCGCCGACCGCGCCTTGATGGCGGGTTACGCCCACGAGATTGAAAAGATCGATCGCCACACCGTCTACGCTGCAGCCCGTGAGGTGGCCGGTGACGACTGGGATGAAGGCACCGGCTGGCTGCGCAGCGCCCTGGCTGCCTCAGTGGTGGTGGCGGTCCTGCTGGGCGGCGGCTTGCTCGGCTGGATGATGATCCAGACTGAAGAGGCCGATCCGGCACCTTCGCTTCCGGCCTGGGTGTCCATGCTGGAGGATGCCAGCCAGCGCTCGGCCTTTACCGAAATGGCCAGCGCCTGGCCGGGTTTGTTTACCGCTGAGATCAGCGCTGCCTGCCAAGGCGAGCCTCGGGAGCGAGTCGCCTGCCTGAGCAAGCGCGGAAGTTGGGGTTACATAGAACAGCTTGGACTGCCGGTCATCCTGCGTTTGTCCGAACCTGAGGACACCTACGTATTCCTCAGCGGGATAGAAAACAACCATCTGATTCTGCGCCACCAAGGCCAGGACTACCGCGCGCCGCTGCATCACCTCGACCGACGCTGGCTGGGTGAGTTCCTGGTTGCCTGGCCAGACGACGGCAGCATCCTGCGCCGCGGTGACAGCGGTGAGGAGGTCAAGCGCATGAAAATGCTTGCCGAGGCTGTCTCCGAACCGCGCTGGACTGGTGAGCGCGATGACCGATATGATGAAGCGTTTCAACGCTGGGTTACTGACTTTCAGCGCTACCACGGGATTGGCGCTGATGGCATGATCGGGCCGGAAACGCGATTGTTTCTCAAGGTGCCACACCTCGGTGGACCCATCCTTGTGACCAACCACGACGGAGTTTAGTAAGCGTGTCATTCATTCTTGATGCACTGCGAAAGTCAGAAGCGCGCCGCCATCGTAACGAGGGCCCGGATCTGAGCCGTGCGCCGAGCGGCGGGGAGGGCTCCAGGTATCCAGGTTTCGGGCCTGGCCGCTGGCTGGGCATCGCCATGCTGGTGGTGGCAGTGCTGGTCGTGGTGGCCTGCGGCTGGATCGGACGCGACCTGATCTCCGGCCAGGTTGCGCAATGGACAGGATCAGCGCCGAGTGATGCTGTCATTTCGGCCGATCGTCCGCTGCTGGCCGACAGGGTCGTGCCCCCACCGCTCATCGACCAGGCCTTGGTGGGCGTATCTGAGCCGCCGTCGGTTGGTCGCACGGAGCGGGAAGCTCGCGCACCGGCAGAACGATCCCGGCCTGAGCGACAGGCCGATTCCGACGAAGCCCCCATGGACCGTGCCCTGCCGCGCGAGCGTATCATCTCAGATCCCGATGAAATCGAAGCTGAACTGGCCCGACGCCTGGCCCAGGAGGGCGAGGTGGCCGAGGCGGCGCCGGAGGCTGAGGCCAGGTCACCCGGCGTGCCGCAGCGACGGCGCCAAGTGCCCATCGATCCGGCCCGGGTAGCCGAAATTGAACGTCAAGTGGCAGAGGCTGAAGCGCAACGCCGAGAATACGAGCGTACGTCGGAGCAGGTCAGGGCGCGAGAAGCGGCCGAAGCCGAGAGATTGGCGGCGCGGGTCCGCGAGCGGGCCGCGCCGACCGAGCGCACCCCGGCCACAGCGACGGTACCGGAAACCGTTCAGGAACCTGGTGAGCCCTGGCGGCCGTCCGGAACAGCGGCCGAGTACGTTCGCGCCTGGGAGCTGCCGTTATCCATCCGCCGCAACATGCCGGAGCTGCGCCTGACCATTCACGTTTACTCAGCCGATGAGGCGCAGCGGTTCGTCCTGGTCAACGGTGAGCGCTTCGTGGTTGGTGACCAGCTTGGTCAAGGTGCCCGACTGGTCGATATCAGGCGCGAAGGCGCCGTGGTGGATTTTCGGGATTACCGTTTCCTGCTTGAGCCGTGAATCAGGCTTTGCGGCTGCAGAGCTTCCGGCGTCGCCGCGAGGCGCGCTGGCCTTGGATGCTGGTCGCCTTTTGCCTTATCTGCCTGACGATCAAGCTCAGCCTGGTGCTGCTTGGCCCAGCCAGTGGCGAAGCCTGGCTGCATTTCTGGGGGTTTCGCCCCGATGCCGTCATTGGTGTGCTCGACTCGCGGCCGCCGCGAGAGTGGCTGGACGCTGATGTCTTTGGCCTGGTCACGGCCCTGTTCATGCATGCCGACTGGTTGCATCTGACGGGCAACTTGGCGTACCTGTGGGTGTTCGGTATTGCCGTGGAGCGCGCGATTGGACATTGGCGTTTTGCCCTGCTTTTTTTGCTGCTGGGCGGCCTGGCCAACCTGCACGTCGCTTGGCGCCTGGATGGCTCCGATCTGCTGGTGGTTGGGGCCAGCGGTGGTGTTTCGGCCATTATCGGCGTTTATCTAGGGCTGTTCCCCACTCGCCGCATGGGTCTGTGGATTCCGCTCGGCCTATACCTGCAATTTGCCAGGATACCGGCGCTGCTGGTGATAGGCTCATGGTTCACGCTGCATTTGCTCTACACCGTGTTTGGCCCCATGTCTGAAACCGTTGCCTGGTCGGCGCACGTGGCAGGCTTTCTGCTCGGGCTGCTGGCTGCCATGCTGCTGCGGGTTTTACCCGGCAGCATCCGATATGAATTCAGGGATGATTGAATATGTTCAAGGTGTGTTTCCTCAACCAGGGCAAGGTCTACGAGCTGTTCTGCAAAAAGGTCAGCGGTAGCGATCTTTCCTACGGCTTTATCGAAATCTCCGAACTGGTTTTCGAGACTGATGACTCGGTAGTCATCGATCCCACCGAGGAAAAGCTGCGCGAGGAGTTTGACGATGTTGAGGTCCTGCACGTGCCGATGCACGCCGTGATTCGCGTCGAACAGGTCAAAAAGCGCGGTACCTGCGTCATCCGGGACTCAAGCTCGGGCGAAAAAGTCACCCCGCTACCCCTGGACGGGCCGCGCCGCAAGCGCTGAACCCGCATTGCCACGGGGATAGGCTATGGCCGGCAGGGCGGGGCTGTGCTAAGGTTGGCCGCGTTTCAAGTTCAGCGGCCTTAGTCATGCCAAGCAAACTGAGTTCGATTTTCTTTGCGATTTTCTTGTTTTTTGCCGCCAATGCTGGCGCAACTTATCCCGAATCACCTCAGGACGATTTTTGGCAGGCCTTGTCCAAACTGTGCGGCAAGGCCTTTGCCGGTCAGCTCGTTTCCTATGACGAAACGATAGACGCCGGCTGGCTGCCGGAGCGTTTGGTCATGCACGTTCGTCAATGCTCAGAGCGGGAAATCCAGATCCCGCTGCACGTGGGCGAAAACCGCTCGCGGACCTGGGTTCTAACTCGTTTCGACGGCGGCATTCGGCTCAAGCATGACCACCGCCATGACAACGGCAAAGAGGAAGCAATGAGCTGGTATGGCGGCCATACCACCGATCCGGGCAGGTCTTGGCGCCAGGTGTTTCCGGTCGACGATTACTCCCGGCTGCTGTTTCTCAACGGCGGTCTGGAGGGCTCGGTGACCAACATCTGGTACATGGACATTCGGCCGGGTGAGCATTTCGCCTATGGTCTGACCCGGCTAGGCCGCCATCTGCGCGTCGAGTTTAACTTGATCGAAGTAATTGATCCGCCGCCGGCCCCCTGGGGTCACGAATAACAACCACCGCAAGGCACGGATAACCTCATGAACGAAAAAAACAACGGGGGCAACACTCCCGAATCCAGCCCCAACCCTGATTTGCACAAGGTACTGCCAGGCGAGCGGACCATGCTCGAACGTGCCTTGAACGTGATCGAGGTGGTTGGCAACAAGCTGCCTGACCCGGCCGTCCTGTTCTTCCTGCTGATGATCGTTGTCTGGGTGCTGTCGGCCATCCTGGCGCCGATCCAGTTCAGCGCCGTGCATCCGAGCACCGGCGAAAACATCCAGGTCATCAACCAGTTGTCTGGCTCGGCGATGGCCGACTTCCTGGTCAACATGGTCTCGGTCTTTGTCAATTTCGCACCGCTGGGGATTGTTCTGGTTGCCCTGCTGGGCGTGGGCGTGGCCGAACACACAGGCTTTGTCAACGCCGGCCTGCGCAAGCTGCTGGGCATGACCTCGGTCCGGCTGCTGACGCCGATGCTGATCCTGGTGGCCATCATCAGTCACACCGCGGCCGATGCGGGGTACGTGGTCGTCATCCCACTGGGCGCGGTGTTGTTCTATGCCGCCGGCAGGCACCCGCTGGCCGGCATCGCCGCGGCGTTTGCCGGGGTTTCGGGCGGCTTCTCGGCCAACTTCATTCCCTCGGCGATTGATCCCATGCTCGCCGGCATTACCGAGGAAGCCGGCCGCGTGCTGGATCCCAGCCTGTTCGTCAACCCGCTGGCTAACTGGTTCTTCATGGCTGCCTCCAGCCTGGTGGTGATTGGCGTGGGCTGGTGGCTGACCGACAAGGTGATTGAGCCGCGGTTGGTGAAAGACACGCCGGTAGACGGCGACATGTCGGACATGCCGAAAATGGAAGCCCTGTCCGACAAAGAAAGCCGCGGCCTGTTCTGGGCGATGACCAGCATCGTGCTGTCGCTGATTTTGCTGGCCGTGGCCGTCGGGCTGCCGGGCTCGCCGCTGCGCGACCCCAATCCGGATCTGACCATGTTCCAGAGCATCACCTCATTCGGTGCCCCGGTGATGCGCTCGATCGTGCCGCTGATCTTCATCCTTTTCTTGATTCCGGGCATTGTCTATGGGTACGTGGCCGGAACCATTGATGGCCACAAGGACATCATTGCCGGCATGACCAAGGCCATGGAATCGATGGGCTACTACATTGTCATGGCCTTCTTCGCCGCCCAGTTCATTGCCGCCTTTTCAAGCTCCAACCTGGGCATTCTGGTGGCGGTCAACGGGGCTGATTTCCTGCAGGCCTTGAACCTGCCGGCCCAGCTGACCATCGTCGGCATCATCGGCCTGACCATGTTCGTCAATCTGTTCGTTGGCTCGGCCTCGGCCAAGTGGCTGATCATTGCCCCGATTTTCGTACCGATGCTGATGCAGTTGGGCATTTCGCCGGAGCTGACCCAGGCCGCTTACCGAGTCGGTGACTCGACCTCCAACATCGTCACGCCCTTGCTGCCGTACTTCCCGCTGATCGTGGTCTTCTGCAAGCGCTACTTCAAGGATGCCGGCATCGGCACCCTGATTTCGATGATGCTGCCGTATGCGATCGCCCTGTCCATCGTCTGGACGCTGTTCCTGTTGCTGTACTGGACCATCGGGCTGCCGCTGGGCCTGCAGGCCAGCTATACCTATCCGCCGGCTTAACTTTCCATACTAACGGGGGCCGCACTTGCGGCCCCCGCACGATCCTGAACCTCTGTCTTGATGGAGCCTGAACTTCCGTGGTCTTGAGTATTGATCGCGGTCTGCACTGGACCATCCTGGTGCTGACTGCCCCGTTGCCCCATGGCCCGCGCGTCAAGCTGCGCTACCGCTGGCTGAAAAAACTGCAGCTTCGCCTTCTCGACAAGGCCAATCTGCTGATGATCCGGCATCCAAAAACCGGCGGCACCTGGTTGCGCGCCATGCTGACCCACCTGTATGCCCAGCACTACGGCATTTCCGAGCGCCGGGTGTTCAAGTCCGACGAGCTGGCCCGTCAGAACAGCGAGCTGCCGCGCTGGGCCATTACCAACGGCACGGCCAGCTGGGAAAAAGTCGTTGGTGAACTGTTCGAAGAGAACTCACCGCGCCTGGCCGGCAAGAAAACCTTGTTCGTGGCGCGCCACCCAGGCGATATCGTGGTCAGCTGGTATATCCAGTACACCAAGCGCACCAAGCGCTTCAAGCGTGAACTGCTGGAATGGGAGGCCACCAACGCCATCGACCGAGCGGACATCACGCGCGAGGACTTCATCCGCCATCCCGATTTCGGGCTGCCGTGGCTGATTCGCTATCACAACTTCTGGGCCGGCCAGCTCAAGGACCGCGATGATGCCCTGATCGTGCGCTACGAAGACCTGCGCCACGATACCGCGGCAACCTTGAGGCGCATCGCCGACTTCATCGGCGCCCCCTTCACCGACGAAGAAATTGCCAGCACGGTCGCCTTTGGTGATTTCGACAACATGCGCAAGCTGGAAAGCAATAACTACTTCAGCAACAACTCACTGAAGCTACGCAGCACCAGTGACCCGGAAATGCGCAAGGTCCGGCGCGCCCAGGTCGGCGGCTACCGGGACGACCTGGATCCGGACATTCTGGCCTGGGTAGACCAGCAAATTGCCGACCAGCTTGATCCGGTTTTCGGCTATCGCGAGGCGGGGTAGGCCGGTTCGTCCAGCCCGGTGACCAGTGAGCGTCGCCGGGTCAGCGACGAAACCGGCACCAGCTCGATGCCCTGTTCTTCGAGCTGCGGCAGCGCTTCTTTGAGAAAGGCAATAGTTTCGCGGTGCGGATGGCCAATAGCCACCGCCGAGCCGCGGGACCGGGCCATGGCCAGCAGCTGATTCCAGGCCTGTTCAATCTGAACCGGATCGACGTAGTGATCCAGGAATACGTGCCGGCGCGTTGCCGCCAGGCCGGCGTCCAGCGCCTCTCTTTCCAGCACCGTATCGGGGGCGGTTCGGCTATCGAGCACGAACAGATTGTGCTGGCCGGTCTCGTTGATTTCCTTAAGCCCGTGAATCAAGCCGGCAACGGCGCGGCGATCACGGGTAAATCGGCTGCCCTGATGGTTATTGATGCCTACCGCGCCCTCGACTCGGGCCAGCGCCCGGGTCAGATGTTCAGTAACCTTTTCTGCCGGCCAATCCAGCCCCATGCAGGTCAGCGCCGGCTCGCAGTTGTCCTGGTACATGCCGGCCAGAGGCAGGTGTACAAGCACCTCGCGCTGCTGATACCTGGCCTGCCGAGCCAAGCGCTTTGCTGCCGGCGCTTCCGGAATAATGGCAACCACTACTCGCCGGTCCAGCCCCATGATCGCCTGGTCGAGGAATTCCTGGTAGCCCAGATCATCCATCACGATGGCAATGCGCGGCCCCTCGGCCATGGCCGCGGCGCCAAAACAGAGCAGCATGAGCCCAACAATCCCCCTGTAAAAGCGCATCTATTGATCCTGGCCGAGGCGATTGAGGCGCCGGGCGCTGCGGAACAGCGTGATGGCCTCCTGGACCAGGGGGTCCTGCCCGGTTTCCGGGTCAGGCTGGCGGTTGGCGGCAGCAATCACGTCGGGCTCGATGCCGTTAGCTTCGATCGCGCGTCCGGAAGGGGTGAAATACCGGGCCGTGGTCAGCCGAATGCCACCACCGTTTCGCAGCGGCCACACCGTCTGGACCGAGCCTTTGCCGTAAGTGGACTCACCAAGGACCACGGCTCGACCGTGGTCTTGCAGGGCGCCGGCGACGATCTCGGAGGCCGAGGCCGAGGCGCGGTTAACCAGCACCACCATGGGCACATCGGCCAGGCGCTGCGCCGGGCTGGTCGATAACTGCATGTTTTCTTCAGGGTCGCGGCTTTCCGTGTAAACCACCAGCTTGCTGGCCAGGAACCGGTCAGCCACGGCAACTGCCGACTGCAGCATGCCGCCCGGGTTATCTCTCAAATCAAGCACTAGACCGGCAGGCGGGGTCTCACTGCGCTGCAACATGCTGAGAATGTCGTCGAGCTCGCGCGCCGTGTTCTGCTGGAACTGGCGAATCCGGACCAGCGCATAGTCCTCGGGCAACAGGTCCAGGGTAACGCTGCTTTGACGGATGATTTCCCGGCGCAGGGCGAATTGCAGCGGTTCATCCTCGCCGTCGCGAACCACCGTCAGGGCCACTTCAGTGCCCGGCCGGCCGCGCAACCAGTTGCTCGCCTGGCCGGTATTGGCCGAATCCAGCGCTTCATCGTCGATGGCAATAATCCGATCGCCAGGCAGCAGGCCGGCTCGCTTGGCCGGCGAATCGCCCATTGCATCGACAATCTGCAGGTGGTCTTCCTGAATGGCGATTCGAATGCCCAGGCCGCCGTAGCGGCCGGAAGCCTGCTCTTCGACCTGTCGGAAATCGTCGTTGCCGAGCCAGGCAGAGTGCTCATCCAACTCAGAGAGCATGCCGCGAATGGCGGCTTCTAGCAGGGTGCGGTCGTCGATGGCATCGACGTGGTAAGACTTGATGTAGCCCCAGGCATCGGCGAAGGCGCGCAGGTCTTCCAGGCCAACCTGGGAAGCGCGCGCGGTTCCTGCCCCAAGCGTCAGGCTCAAGGCGAGCAGGGTCGCTAGCGTTGTCTGCATTAAGGTGCGCGCAGCCTGGAAGAGATCGGCAGTCATCAGCCGGAGCCGTTACGGAGATCGGACCGAGGAATCTACCATTTTTTCGGTTTCAATTCACTGTCGAATCCAGCCGGCCGGGTTGATCGGCTGGCCATCGCGCCGAAGTTCGAAGTACAGGCCGGTCTGCCCGGTGCCGCCTGAATCACCCACCGTGGCGATCACGTCTGAAGGCCGCACCCAGTCGCCAACATCGCGCAGCAGCGCCTCGTTGTGGGCGTACAGCGACATGAAACCATCGCCGTGCTCAAGGATCAGGATCAGGCCGTAGCCACGCAGCCAATCGGCATAGGCAACCCGCCCGTATGCCACGGCCAGCACCTCGGTGCCGGCCGGGGCTTCGAACAGCCAGCCGTTCCAGACCAGGTCGCCGGTGCGGCGCTCTCCGAAGCGGCGCCGAACCCGGGCGGTCTGCAGCGGCGGCGGCAGTTGCCCGCGCAAGTCGGCAATGGGTGTCACTTCGACCTCGGGCGGAATATCGGCCAGAGCCTGGGCCAGCTCGCCTATCAGCTCGGCCAGTTCCGCCGCCGCGCTCTCGAGTGCCGCCAACTCCTCCTGACGCGTGCGAATTCTCTGTTCCAGCCGGGCCAGCGCCTGTTGCCTTTCATTCCGGGCCTGCTCCATCCGGTCAATATCCTGCTGCTGGCGATCGGCCAATAGTTCAAGTTCGGCCTGGCGCTCGATCACCGCCTGGCGGTTGACTTCCAGCGCATCGACCGTGCTGATTAGTTGATCGATAGCCCGCAACCGCGAACGGGTCAGGTAGCCGTGGTAGGACAGGCTGCGCGTGATCGGACGCGGGTCGTCCTGGCCCAGCACCAGGCGCAGACGGGAAGGGTTGCCCTGGCGATAGGCGATGGCCAGCTGGCTGGCCAGAATCTGGCTGTTGGACTCGACCTCGGCCTGCAATGCTTCCTGTTCGGCATTCAGACGCGCCAGTTCCGAGCGCTGGTTTTCGATCAGGGTCAGGGTCTGCCGGCGCGCGCGCTCGGCAGCTGAGACCGCGCGTTCGCTGTCGGCCAGCTGATCGAGCACCTCATCGCGCTCGCCCAACGCCGCGCCCAGGCGCTGGCGAATGGCTTCGATCTGATCGCGCATTTCCTCGAGTTGCACCTCCAGTTCTTCGCGATCAGGGGTGTCGGCCAGCACGACGGGCACTGGCCAGGCCGCCAGCCAGGCAGCGGCCGCCAGTGACAATGCAAGACCGAGTTTGCCCACGCCGGCCAGCTAAGTCAGTTCACCAGCGACCGACCGCTCATTGCCTCCGGCGCATCCAGGCCAAGCAGATACAGCATGGTGGGTGCCAGGTCGCGCAGGCTGCCCTGTTCGGCCAACTGCAGCTCGCGCGAGCCGACGTAGACCAGCGGCACCGGGTTGGTGGTGTGGGCCGTATGCGCCTGACCATTGCTCGGATCGGTCATTTGCTCGACGTTGCCATGATCGGCGGTGATCAGTAGCTCGCCATCGACCTTGCCGGTCGCCTCGACCACGGCCCCAAGCAGCTCATCCACCGCCTCGACGGCGGCCACAGCGGCTTCGAACTTGCCCGAGTGGCCGACCATGTCCGGGTTGGCCACGTTGGCCACGATCACGTCGAACTCGCCACCTTCGATCGACTCCACCAAACGTTTGGTCAGGTCCGGCGCGCTCATCTCCGGCTTGAGATCGTAAGTCGCCACTTTGGGGGAGGGGATCAGCACCCGTTCCTCGCCATCAAACACGGTTTCCTCGCCGCCGTTGAAGAAATAGGTGACGTGGGCGTACTTTTCCGTTTCGGCAATGCGCAGCTGCTTGAGATTGTTGCGGGCAAGAACCTCGCCGAACAGATCCTGCATGCGCGTCGGCGGAAAAGCAACCAGGGCCGGCAAATCATCCTGGTAGCTGGTCATGGTCACCAGTGCCGCAAGCTGCGGGCGCCGCGCCTGGAAACCATCAAAGTCGAGCGCTGCCAGGGCTTGGCCAAGCTGTCGGGCCCGATCCGCGCGGAAGTTGATGAAGATCACGACGTCGCCATCTTCCATCGGGCTGGGCGCGCCGACCAACGTTGGCTGCACGAACTCATCGTCTTCACCGCGTTCGTAGGCGGCAGACAGGGCTTCCGAGCCTGAATCAGCTTGATAGTCTGCCTTACTGTCGACAATGGCATGCCAGGCCCGCTCCACCCGGTCCCAGCGCTGGTCTCGATCCATCGCGTAATAACGACCGCTGACCGAGGCCAGGCTGGCCTTGGGCAAGTCGGCCAATAACGCTTCGAGACGCTTCATCGATGGCTCGGCACTGCGCGGCGGCGTATCGCGACCATCCAGAAAAGCGTGCACCAGCACTTCTCGCGCCGTACTTTTTGCGGCCATGTCAACGATGGCCAGGAAATGATCTTCATGGCTGTGCACGCCGCCTGGCGACAGCAGCCCCATGACATGAACCCTGCCGCCTGATGAGGCGACTGCCGACAAACCTTCCAGCAGGGCCGGGTTGTCAGGCAATTCCTCGCTTTTAACGGCCTTGCTGATCCGGGTCAGCTCCTGGTAGACGATCCGTCCGGCCCCGATATTCATGTGACCAACCTCGGAGTTGCCCATCTGCCCCTCCGGCAGTCCAACGGCTTCGCCGGATGTCTGCAAAAGGCCGTGCGGACACTGAGCCCAGAGCCGATCCCAGTTCGGCGTGTTGCCAGTGCTGATGGCGTTGTCGGCAGCGGCTTCGCGATGGCCCCAGCCATCCAGAATCAGAAGAGTAAGCGGATTTTTTCGACTCATGGCATCCATACCGGGGTTGATCTCAAGAAGGAAATACTGGTAAATCAGGAGGCTAAAGGAGCTATTAAAAGTGAAACATTCAGTTCCTGGGAGCCACAAAACACATCAAACACACGCCGCAATATTAACTGATCGCTGATGTTGGTAGCGCGGCTGGCATCAGCAGCCGAATTCTTGGATAATGGCGGGCTTTGGTTTGCTACATCCTCACATGGAACAGTTCCTCGAGTTCATCGGCAACAATCTGATTCTGTCCGGCCTGTTCGTTGCCGTGCTCATCGCCTGGCTGGCTTGGGAATTTGCCCGGCTGGCCCGCAAATGGAAAGAGCTGAGCAGCGCCGAAGCCGTGCGCCTGATCAATCGCGAAGACCCGCTGATCATCGATGCCTCCAGCAGCGGTGACTATGCCAAGGGCCACATCATCAACGCGGTCAATATCACCTTGTCGCGGGTCGAGGCCGGCAACAAGGAACTGCTCAAGCAGCGCGAGCGCCCGGTGCTGGTGTACTGCAAGAATGGCCAGGCTTCGCCGGCCATCGCCAACAAGCTGGTTGGGCTCGGCTTTACCCAGGTTTACGTGCTGGCCGGCGGACTGACCCAGTGGGTAGCTGACCAGCAGCCGGTCAGCCGCCACAAAGGCTCGGCCAAGAAGAAAGACCGCAAGACACCTGCCGGCAAGCCGCGCAAGAAAGAAAAGGCAAGTGCCGAACAAGCTAGCGAAGAACAATCACCTTAATCATTTACAACTTTTGACCAAACAGGATTGACCAAGACATGGCAGACGAAAACCAAACCCCGGAAGCCGCCGCACAACCTGGCGAGCAGCAGCAGGGCGCGCAGATGGTGGTACAGCACGTGTTTCTGAAGGATGCTTCCTTCGAAGCCCTTTCGCCCACCGAACTCGAGCAGTCCCAGGGCCAGCCCGACATCAACCTCAACCTGGGCCAGCGCACCAACCAGATCAGCGACGACCGCTGGGAAGTGGTGCTCACCGTCACCGTGACCGCCAAGCAGGCCGACAAGACCGCGTTCATCTGCGAAGTGCAGTATGGCGGTCTGTTCCAGTTCGCCGGATTCAGCAACGACCAGATGCCCTACGTCATCAACGTACTGTGCCCGAACGTGCTGTTCCCCTACAACCGCACCCAGGTATCAAATATGGTCCAGGCCGGTGGCTTTTACCTGCCGCCGATTCAGCCGATCAATTTCGAAGCCGTATTCCGCCAGCGCATGGCTGAAGCGCAGGCCAGGCAGCAGAATGCCGGAGAAAGCGAGCAGTGAGCTCGCGCGTTGCCGTGCTCGGGGCCGGTTCCTGGGGGACCGCCCTGGCCATGCAACTTGCCCGCCTGAACCACGAGGTCAGCCTGTGGGCACGCGATGCCGAACAGGCCGGGCAAATGCAGCGGCAACGCCTCAACCGGCGCTATCTGCCGGAATTCCCACTGGCCAGCAACATCACCGTCACCGCTGATCTCGACGCGGCACTTGCCAACGCGCAGCGATTCTTGATCGTCACGCCCTCGCACGCCTTTCCGGAAACGCTGAAGCAAATTCAGCCCTACGTCAGCGAGGATAGCGGCCTGGCCTGGGCGACCAAGGGTTTTGAGCCCGGCAACGGTCGCCTGCTGCACGAGGTGGTCGAAGAACACCTGGGATCCGACATGCCGCTGGCCCTGGTTACCGGGCCTTCTTTTGCCAGGGATGTTGCTGCCGGACTGCCAACTGCGGTCACCGTGGCCGCCAGCACGCCGGATTTTGGCGCCACCTGGGCCGCATTGTTGCACGGCTCCGGCTTTCGCGCCTACTACACCGCCGACCTGGTCGGCGCCGAACTGGGTGGAGCGATCAAGAACGTGCTGGCGGTGGCCTGCGGCATGGCCGACGGCATGTCGCTTGGTGCGAACACCCGGGCCGCCCTGATCACCCGTGGGCTGGCCGAAACCATGCGCCTGGGCAAGGCACTCAAGGCCGACCCGCGCACCCTGATGGGCCTGGCCGGCATCGGCGATCTGGTTCTGACCTGCACCGGCGACCTGTCACGCAATCGCCGACTGGGGCTGGCCCTGGGGCGCGGTCAAACCATCGAACAAGCCGTGGCCGAGATTGGCCAAGTGGTCGAGGGCATCAAGACTGCCGAGGAAACCATGCGTCTGGCCGAGCGCATGGGCGTGGAAATGCCAATTACCGAACAGGTTCATGGCATCCTGTTCAAGGGCTGGAGCGCCCGCACCGGCGTTACCAAGCTGATGGAACGCGATATCAAGCGCGAGACGGAGTAGGGGGCAAGACAAACTTCATCTGTCGCCAGGCCTCAAAGGCGGCGACCGCCACCGCATTCGACAGATTCAGGCTTCTTGAACTGGGCTGCTGCGGGATGCGCAGCCTGCATTCCGCCGCAAAGCGCTGCAACACCGCCCCCGGCAAGCCACGCGTTTCCGGCCCGAACAACAGCGCATCACCAGCCTGGAACTGACATTCGCTGTAGCAGCGCTCGGCGCGGGTGGAAAATGCCAGCCAGCGCGAGCCCTCCAGTGCTGCCATGCAGTCATCCAGCGCCTTGTACTGGTGCACCCGACTCCGCTCCGTATGGTCCAGCCCGGCGCGGCGCAGGCGTTTGTCGTCAAGAACAAACCCCAGCGGGCCGACCAGGTGCAGCCGCGCCGGCAGGTTGGCACACAGGCGAATGATATTGCCGGTGTTGGGCGGAATTTCCGGCTCGTAAAGAACGATATGGAGCAGGGCAGGGACCTGATCCGAGCTGTCAGCCGTTGCCTGCGTTGCAAATTCGTGGGTCTGAGTCATGTCTGCTTGAATCCCGGTGCGCAAGCGCGTATCGTATGCTGCGGGCACAAGATATTGTGCCTAGTGTTAGCATCGGGCACAACAGGTTGTGGGTAAGTGACTGAGCAACCTGTGGATAACTTATAACAAACATCCAATTTCAAGAGGTTGCGGCATGAGCGTTTCGGCACAAGCCTTGACTGAGGCACTCCCCGAGATTGCTTTCCAGGAAGCATCGCTGGATATCTGGGACAAGAAGTACCGCCTCAAGTCAAAAACGGGGGAAATCATCGACGTCGAGATCGACGACACTTACAAGCGCGTCGCCAGGGCGCTAGCCGAAGTGGAGGAGGGCGGTGATGCCCGAGAACACTGGTATCGCGAGTTTCTCTGGGCGCTGCGCCGCGGTGCCATTCCGGCCGGGCGAATCACCTCCAATGCCGGCGCCCTGGCCCACAAGCCGGCCACCTCGACCATCAACTGCACCGTGTCGGGCACCATCGGTGACTCGATGAACGACATTCTGGGCAAGGTCCACGAAGCGGGCCTGACCCTGAAAGCCGGCTGCGGCATCGGCTACGAGTTTTCCACCTTGCGGCCCAAGGGCGCTTACGTCTCCGGTGCCGGTGCCTACACCTCCGGCCCGCTGTCGTTCATGGACATCTACGACAAGATGTGCTTCACGGTTTCGTCGGCCGGTGGCCGCCGCGGCGCACAGATGGCCACCTTCGACATCTCGCACCCGGACGTCGTCGACTTTATCCGCGCCAAGCGCGAGAACGGTGTCTTGCGCCAGTTCAACTGCTCGCTGCTGATCACCGACGACTTCCTGCGCGCCGTCCGCGACGATAAAGACTGGCCGCTGGTCTTTCCTGTCCTGGAAAGCGAGGTCGACGAACTGGACCTGTCAGATCCGGCCAAGATCATCTGGCGCGACTGGCCAACGACCTCAGGCTACGTCGAAAACGAACAAGGCCTGGTCGCTTGCCGCGTCTACAAGACCGTGCCAGCCCGGCGGCTGTGGAACATGATCATGACCTCGACCTATGACTTTGCCGAACCCGGGTTCGTCCTGGTCGACCGCATCAACGAACAAAACAACAACTGGTGGTGCGAAAACATCCGCGCGACCAATCCGTGCGTAACCGCCGATACCTGGGTCCAGACCGTCGGAGGCCCGCGCCAGGTCAGCTCGCTGCTGGGCCAGCCGTTCAGCGCAATCGTGGACGGCAAGGCCCATCTCAGCGGCCCGCAGGGCTTTTTCCGCACGGCAACCAAGTCCGTAGTAGTGCGTTTGCAAACGGCCGAAGGCTACAAGATCCGTCTGACCCACGACCACCGCGTGCGACGGGTCAGCCATTTCAGCCGCTACCGCACGGATACCGAGTGGTGCGAGGCCGGACAGCTGCAAGCAGGCGACCGGGTATTGCTGAACAATCATGGTGCCGATCTGAACTGGGACGGAGCGCTGGATGAGAACCAGGGTTACCTGCTCGGCCTGCTGGTCGGTGACGGAACCTTGAATGCTGATAAGGCCGTGCTGTCGGTCTGGCAGGAGGCGAAGACTGTCAATGGAGATCCCATTGCCACAGGTGCTGATTCGGTCATGGCTGCCGCCGAAACGGCCGCGCGCAGCATGCCACACCGCGCCGATTTCCGTGGCTGGCAGCATGTTGCCGGTCGAGACGAGTTTCGCCTGTCAACCGCCGCCTTGCGTGATCTGGCCACCGACATGGGCATTTCGCCGGGCAACAAAACGATCACCCCGGCGCTGGAACAGGCCTCATCAAATGCTTATCGCGGTTTCCTGCGCGGCCTGTTCGATGCCGATGGCAGCGTTCAAGGCACGCAAACCAAGGGCGTGAGTGTTCGCCTGTCCCAGTCCAACCTTGATTGCCTGGAAGCCGTCCAGCGCATGCTGCTGCGCCTGGGCATTGCCTCAAGCATTTACCGCGATCGCAGAGCTGCAGGCTCCGCGCTGCTACCAGACGGGCAGGGCGGTCAGCGTCACTACGCCACCCGCGCTCAGCATGAACTGGTCATCAGCGGCGAAAACC
The DNA here is from genome assembly GCA_007123575.1 of Wenzhouxiangella sp. Lineage (GTDB taxonomy): Bacteria > Pseudomonadota > Gammaproteobacteria > Xanthomonadales > Wenzhouxiangellaceae > Wenzhouxiangella. Next base: position 3,065 of record SKKV01000164.1, on the reverse strand, counting down.
TTGAGCGTTTCCTTGATAGAATCGGCTTTAACGACAGCGCCAAGCAGGCTCGTCTTGAGGGCTTGCTCGGTGGATACGTCCGACGCCTGAATCGCGAGCGGTTCGTCGCCCGTGTCGTCAGCATCGAAAACGATGGTGTGGAAGACGTGTACGACGTCCAGATCCCCGGCATCAACACCTTTGACGGTAACGGCCTGCATGCCCACAACTGTGGCGAACAGCCGCTTCCGGCCTACGGCGCTTGCCTGCTCGGTTCAGTCAATCTGACCCGGTTCGTGGAAGAGCCATTCACCGAGAAGGCCCGGTTCAACTGGGACGAATACCGGCGCACGGTCAAGATCTTTACCCGCATGCTCGACAACGTGGTTGAAATCAACGGCTTGCCGCTTGAACAGCAGCGCCGTGAAATCGAGTACAAACGCCGCCACGGCATGGGTTTCTTAGGCTTAGGCTCAACCCTGACCATGCTGCGCAAGCAGTACGGGCGCGGTGATTCTCTGGAGTTCACTGAACGCGTGGCCCGCGAAATGGCCGTGGCCGGATGGGAAGTAGCGCTTGAACTTGCCGAAGAGAAGGGCCCGGCACCGATCATGAACGACGATTTCGAAGTCACGCCGCAAATGCTCAGGCTGCGCCCGGAAATGGCGCGCGACGGCTACAAGCCGGGTGATCGCGTACCAGGCCGCATCCTGCACGCGCGCTACAGCCGCTACATGCAGAAAGTGGCCGAAGTAGCGCCCGAGCTGGTCGACCGACTGGCCGAAACCGGTGCCCGCTTCTCCCACCACACCTCCATTGCGCCTACCGGCACCATCTCGCTGTCGCTGGCCAACAACGCATCCAACGGCATCGAGCCCAGCTTTGCCCATCACTACAACCGCAACGTGATCAGGGAAGGGCGCAAGAGTAAAGAGAAAGTCAGTGTCTACTCCTACGAGCTGCTGGCTTACCGAACCCTGGTCAATCCTGCCGCCATGCCGTATTCGGAAAATCCGGAAGAACAGCTGCCGGACTATTTCATCACGGCTGAAAACATCACGCCCAAGGAGCACGTTGCCATCCAGGCCGCCGCGCAGAAGTGGATCGATTCATCCATTTCCAAGACCGCCAACGTGCCCACCGACTACCCCTACGAAGACTTCAAGAACATCTACATGTTTGCCTGGGAGCAAGGGCTGAAAGGCTGCACCACCTTCCGCTTCAACCCCGAAGCCTTCCAGGGCGTACTGGTCACTGATAAAGACCTTGAGTCGACCACTTACGTGTTCGAACTGGAAGACGGTTCAACCATGGAGCTGAAGGGTAACGAGGAAGTCGAGTACGACGGCGAAACCCACACCGCGGCCAATCTGTTTGACGCCCTTAAAGAAGGCTACTACGGGAAGTTTTGATCATGACTGTACGCATTGACAAGAAAATCGTCGGCTACCAGGTCCGCGACGCCAAAAAGGAAGAAGCTGCCAAGGCGGAGAAAAATGTCAGCAAAAAGGCTGAGATCATCCGCATGCATGAAAAGCTCGAGCGGCCCGAAGGCATGGAGTGTCTGGAAGGTGCCACCTACAAGATCCGTACGCCGCTGGACGACCACGCCCTGTATGTCACCATCAACGACATCATCCTCAACGCCGGTACCGAGCACGAGCAGCGACGCCCGTTCGAAATCTTCATCAACTCCAAGAACATGGACCACTTCCAGTGGATCGTGGCCCTGACCCGGGTCATGTCCGCCGTGTTTCGGAAGGGCGGTGATGTCACGTTCCTGTCGGAAGAGCTGCAAGCCGTGTTCGATCCCAAGGGTGGGTATTTCAAGCCCGGCGGACGCTTCGTGCCATCCATCGTCGCCGATATCGGCGCGGTGGTCGAACACCACCTCAAGCGCATCGGCTTGCTGGAGCCCGACGAAATGAGCGAGCAACAGCAGCTCATGCTGGAGCAAAAGCGCGCTGAATTCGAAGCCCGCGAACAGCAGCAGTCGGCGGAAAAAAAAAACCTGACTGATTCAGACAACCCGGAAAACGGAGCGGCCGCAGTCAGCCAACCAGGCGAGGCCAGCTACCCGGCCTCGGCCACCGTTTGCTTCAAATGCAACACCAAAGCCATGATCCTGCTGGACGGCTGCCAAACCTGCCTGGCCTGCGGCTATTCAAAATGCGGCTGAGCCTGGAAACCCCCTGAGCCGTAAACCCCCTAAGCCTGCTCCTGACGGGGCAGGCTGATTCACTCACTCAGGTTGAAAGGCCCCCAAGCCAAACATCTATGCACACCTTTAATTATACATAATATACATTATGCGAACTAAAGTATGAGTAGGCAGAGCCCACTGATTCGCATAGATTCTCTTTTGCTCCCAGACGGAACGATCAATCCGAGCTCACGTTTTCGGTGTCTAAAAGACCAGATTGAGACCTTAGTCGTTGAGCTGATTACGGCCGCTCGTGAAGAAACCATCTGTCAGTCTGCAAAAGCGCTCGGGCATGGTCACGTGGCGAGACGCCCGGCAGTATCGTTGTACATTGCGCAACGGCGTGCTGTTGCCAGGCAAGCTCGAATGCTTTTTCAATCGATCTGGGCGGCTTGTCGACAATAAGTTGAAGCATGGTTCCATAATGGGCTACCAGCTCAGCCCCATAGTTCCAATTCCAGTCGCGCAACAGGGCCACAAGCATTTGACTGTTGCGGCCTTGAGAGGCGAACCAGTTGATATATGCCAATGTCTCCCAGCCGTTCCGCGTAGGCAGAAGCAGGAGGGCAACTGGCTCCTGACTGCTTTCGTACCACTTCAAATGCTCCAAGCCGAACTGATCAAGCTCTAGAGGTGCATCACAGTGAGCAAGCTCCCAATCAAGGAACCAACGCTCAATTTCTTTCTGTGATCGAAGCCCTTGCGCCGCGAGAAATTCACTGTGATCGAGAATCTCCGGTTATTGAGCGACAATTACTTTGGCCGGTCGTGTTGCCTCACATAATTCGGTTACCCAGCTGCCTCATCTGGAATGTTACCGGGAGCGGGAATTTTCATCCCTAGAATCTCACAATATGCATTACAGATAGGGTCTGTCAGGTCT
>SKKV01000169.1 GCA_007123575.1 Wenzhouxiangella sp. | reverse complement strand
GGCCGGTCTATGAGGGGCAGGCGGTCAACCTGAGCGCCAGCGTGGCACCCGGTGCCGGGCCGAACCTGTACTGGTTCTGGACTTTCGGTGACGGCAACACGGCCATCGGCTCGCACGTCGAGCATGTCTACTCAGCCCCGGGCATTTATCAGGCCGAGGTCACCGCCGCCAATCCCGGCGGCAGCGTCAGCACCACGGTCAGCGTCGAAGTCCTGGAGCGACCCAGCTTCGCCGGCCGGGTCTGGCTGGATCGGGATGCCGACGGCCGGCGCAGCAGCGACGAGCCCTGGCTGGGCGGGGCGTTGGTCAGCGCCGACGGTCCCGGCGGCTTGTTGAGCGATACCAGCACGGCCCAGGGCCATTGGCGCATTGCCGCCACCGATCCTGGCTGGTGGGGACTGGATGTGTTCCTGGCCGGCCATGTGCCGACCACCGACGCGCCGCTGGAGCAGCCCTTGCCCGAGCAGGGCAGCGCGCTGACCGATTTCGGGCTGATCGAGGCGCCCGCACCGGGGCTGGGCCGGATTACGGGACGCGTGTTCGTCAACCAAGGTCAGGGTCTGGTCGATCCGGTCCAGCAGGCCCTGGCCGGACGCCCGATCAGCCTGCGGCAGGGCGGTGCCGAGGTGGCCAGCACGGCGTCTGGCGCTGACGGCATTTATGTGTTTGACGATCTGCCGGGAGGCACCTACAGCCTCCAGGCGCCGGCGCCGGTCGGGCATTTTCCGCTCCTGGCCGTGATCGAGGACCTGTTGCTCGATACCGACCAGGTGCTGGGTGTGCCGATCGGTTTCAGCCCGGGCGGCACCATTGCCGGGCGGGTTTGCGCGGCCGCCGGCGCGGTGCCGGACGTCGACAATCGCTGCCAGGCCCAGGGCAACGGGATCGGCAGCGTGGTGGTCGCGCTGGAGCAATCCGGTGGCGTGGTGCTGGATACGCGCACCACAGGCAGTGGCGGCAGCTTTCAGTTCGGCCCGCTGGCGCCGGGTGACTATATCGTTCGCATCGAGCCGCCGCCGCCATATTTCACCGCCGATGGCGAGCTCGAACGTTTGTATGTCATCGATGCTGGTCAGACCACGGCCGATTTTGTCCTCCATCGGCCGGGCCGGCTGGAGCTTCGCGCCAGCAGCCAGTGGCAGGGCAATCAGCCGACGCCGGTTGGCGGTATCGAATTCGAACTGAGCGCCCCGGATGGGACCTTGAGCTACCCGGTCACCGGCGTCGACGGTCGGGTCGTGCTGGACGGGCTGGCCGAAGGCGTGTGGCAGGCAGCGCCTGTGCTGGCCAGTCTGCCGGCGGCGACCAGTATCACCCCGGCCAGCCGTACGCTTACCGTAGCGGCCAACGCTCAGGCCATCGGGCAGTTCGTGATCGATCCGGCCCAGTCGATTCGCGCCCGCTGCGCGACCGGGGCCGACCCGGTCGGCGGGTCGGCCTTCGGCTGCACGGTGGATGTGCGGGTGATGGCCGATGGCGAAGGCTCGACGCCGGGTAGCCTGGTCTATACCGCCAGCGGCGTGGCCGGCAACCACATGGTGCTGGGCCTGGACGCCGGCAGCTACGAGGTGACCCTGATTCCGGACAACCCGGCCTGGCCCGAGTTCAGCCGGAGCGTGGCCCTGAATGCCAGTTCGCATGTACTGGTCAACTACCCCTGGAATCCAACGCCCGGCAATGCCGACCTGCGTGGCTTTATTTATCACGACCGGCAAAACAACGGCGTTCGGCAGTGCGCTGCCGGTGACTGCGATGATCCCGACGCCAACGGCATCACGGTTCGTCTGTTCGATGCGTCGGGCCAGGTGGTCGCGACCACGGTGACTGAATCGGTCGCGGTCAACGATCAGTGGCACCCGGTTCAGACCGGCCACTTCGTTTTCCCCGGCCTGGTGCCGGGCAACTACGAGGTGCGGCCGGAGCTGCCGGTCGGGTTCACCCCGCGTGGTCAGCAGATTCATCCGGTCGTGGTGACGCTGACGGTGCCGCTGCAGGCCATCCATATTGGCTACAGACGCTTTGGCCAGACCTCGATCAATGGCCGGGTTTTCATCGATGCAGTCGGCAACGGCAGCTTCGATCCGGCTCATGACAATCCCGTGTCCGGGGCCACGGTTCGGCTGTTCGATGCTGACGGCACGCTGCTGGATGAGCGCTTGACTCAGACCCAGGGCCAGTACAGCTTTACCCAGCTGTTGCCCGGTGCCTACCAGGTTCAGCTACTTGACCCGCCGGCCAATCACTTCGCTCAGCTGCAGCGCTCGGTCAATCTGCCTTACGACGGGGTATCGGCGACGGAGAACTTTGCCTTGACCTTCAACGATAGCCGGCCGCGCATCCTGGTGTTTGTCGATGGCAACGGCAACGGCCAGCCCGATGCCCAGGAGCAGCGCCTGGCCGGCGTGCAGGTGCAGTTGTTCGATGCGCCCTGTCATGCCGCGACCACACCGACCTACACCCTGACCACCAACGCCAGCGGCGTGGCCCAGTCGGGTTTTGCGCTCAACAATCCGCTGGGTTGTGCGCGCGTGGTCAACCTGCCGCCGGGTCTGGCTGCCGTGCAGGGCAACGGCGTCGGGGTACTCAAGGCGTGGCCGATGGTGTGGCTGCCGGTGCAGACCCTTGGCACACTCACCGTGGAGCCCTTTATCGACTACAACGGCAACGGCCTGCGCAACGCCGGCGAACCGATCGTGCCGGGCGTGACCGTGTCCGTCGATGGCCAGACGGGCACCAGTGGCCCGCAAGGGGCAAGCTTCCTGGTGACCCCGAACCAGCTCCATTCGGTCACCCTGGCAGGCGCTTCCCAGTGGCAAGTGAATGCCGATCAGCCGCTGTCGGTCTATGTCGGCGGTGAACTGCCCAAGGTGCTGCGGGTGCCGCTGAACTATGCCGCCGCCATTCAGGGTGAGGTCCAGTTCGCCGGCAACGGCGCGACCTGGACCGCGGGCGTGGTCGAGCTGCTCGACCTGGCGACTGACGCGGTGATCGACAGCGCGCCGCTGAACGGCAATTGCCAGGTCAGCCCGTGTCCAGCGGCCGGATCGTTTGCCTTCCGGCAGCTGCCGCCGGGCGGCTACCGGTTGCGTCTGCAGCAGCCGCCAGCCGGCTACCTTGCGCCTGAGCAGCCGATGATCCAGCTGGCCGGCAACTCGACCGTGGTGCGCAATCTGCTCCTGCAGCCGGCCGGTTCGATCAGCGGCCAGGTGTACCTGGACGGCAACTTCAACGGCCAGCGCGACAGCGGCGAGCCGGGCACCGGCGATTTCGTTCTTCAGCTGGTCAATGACAGCGGCGAGCCGGTTCGGACCATCCAGCCCTCGACCAATGGCCAGTTCAGCCTGAACGATCTCAATGCCGGCACACGCTATGCGTTGACTGCCGAGCCCGGCAACGTCAGCTTCCTCGGCATTGCGATCACCGAGACGCCGGGCTGGTTCAGCCTCGGCAGCCAGCCGCAAGCGCTGCACTTTGGCGTTGCTGCGGTACCGCCGGTGGAGGGTCCGGAATCTCGCAACCGCTTCCACGGCCAGGTCTATCTGGGGCCGTGGCACAGTCGCGTGCCGGTGGCAGGGGCACGGGTGATTTCCTACCAGTGGCAGCAGTCCCACCCGGCGGCTCCCGGCTGTGACCAGGCCAATCCGCAGGTGCTGGCCGAGGGCTTTACCGACGCCAACGGCCATTTCTATCTGTTCGCCGGGCCTGTTTCGATGAATTTCTACCAGTGTCTGAAGGTCGTGGATACGCCGGGCATCGAGCAGCAACAGGCCGCGATCGTAAAAAGCTGGGGCGGCTATCAGAGCCCCAATGGTTTCGTTCTGCAAGCAGGCTCTCGCCAGCACGATATTCCCGTCGTGGCCAGCACGAGTCCGCGTTCCGGTTCGGGGGCCGAACTGCGCTTCAGCGCCTTCCGCGACGACAACGGCAACGGCAGCCGGGAGGCCAACGAAACCCTGTTGGCCGGCCTGAACCTGAGTGTCGCCGGACAGACCGGCAGCACCGGCAACGATGGTGGCGGTCTGCTGAGCGATGTGCCGCAGGGCCTGCACAGCATGGTCATCACGCCGCCCCCGGGCTACCGGGTCATCGGCCCCACGGTGCGGCCAGTGCTGATCAGCGGCGCGCCGCTTGAGCTCCCGGCCATTGCCCTGCGCCCGGCCGGCGGCACGGTCATCCAGGTGTTCGAAGACTTCGACGGCGACGGTCGCCAGTCCGGCGACGAGAGCGGCGTGTCCGGCGTCAGCATCGAGCTTCAGGGTCCGGTTCAGGCCAGCGCCAGCACCGGTCCTTCGGGCAGAATCCTTCTGGCCGATCTGCCCAACGGCGATTACACGGTCACGGTCACGGCACCGTCCGGCTATGCCGACACCGAAGCGGTCGCGCTGGCGGTCAGCGACGGCGCGCTATTGAGTATTCCGCTGGTGCCCACCGGCATGATCAGCGGCGCGGTGTATCGGGATCATGATGGCGACGGTCAGCGCAGCGCCGATGAAGACCTGCTGATCGATAGTGTCATCATCGATCTGGACGCGCAGGAAGAAACGGCGTTGATCGGTGGGCGCTTCGGTTTCACCCAGGCGGCCTTCGGGACTCGAGAGATCAGCGCACGCTGGACCGGGGTCGCGCCCGTCGAAGTGGATGTTGGCGCTGGCAGCGCGAACGCGGTGTTGTTGCCCCAGGTCAGTCCGGGTGTGGTGCGTGGCGTGCTTTGGCTGGACAGCAATGGCGACGGTGTCCGCCAGCCCTGGAAAGTGCCGCTGGCCGGCATCGAGGTCACTCTCGACGGGGTCGGCAGCACTTACACCGATGCGCACGGCCACTACCACTTCCTCAACGTCAACCCGGGCAGTTACAGCCTGCAGGCCAGTCTGCCGCCGGGTCTGTTTGATGGCCAGCGCACGGTCGAGCTTGACAGCCAGCGCGGCGTGGCCGCCGGCTTGCCGATCCGCATCGTCGATCAGATTTTCAGCGATCGGTTCAGTACCCAATGAAATCCGAAGCCAAGGAGCGCTTGAATAACATGTCCACGACCATTCCAAAGCCGATCTTTCGCTCATGGCTGCTGGTGGCGGTGATGATTGCCGCAATCTGTCCGCTCGTTCATGCCGGATTCGTCAACCCGGTGAGCCAGCAGATCAGCTACCAGGGCCACCTGCAGCAAGGCGCTGAATTCTTCAGTGGCAGTGTGCCGATGAGCTTTCGTTTGATGAACCAGGCGGTCGGTGGCAGCCAGAGCGGGGATGATATAGGCCTGAACGTAGAAGTCATTGATGGTCTGTTCCAGGTCAATCTGAATTTCGGCGCGATCTATGCCGCGGAAGCCAAGTGGCTGGAGATCGAGGTCGATGGTCAGGTGCTGCAACCGCGCCAGCGCATCACCGCCGCACCGCTGGCGGTCAACGCACTCAACGCACCGTTTACCAGTCGATGGACAATGGCCTCAGGCAACATCCACTACTCTCAGGGTCGAGTCGGCATCGGCACCGCGACGCCGGTGGCCCCGCTGCAGGTCATTGGCTCGGCGGCGTTTGGCTTCCAGAATGTTGAGATTGGCGATTCGCAGAATTTCATCGCTGGCGGGTTGGGTGCCGTCTCAACTGGCAATCAGAGCTTCACCGGTGGCGGAATCCGTCTGAATGCCTTAGGTCATCAGAGCTTCGTCGGCGGTGGGCTTGACAATGAAGCGTCGGGGTCCAGCAGCTTCGCTGGCGGTGGTCGCGATAACCGGGCCGAAGGTCCCCGCAGCTTCGCTGGCGGTGGGCGCTATAACCGGGCGCTGGGTTCCGAAGCCTTTGTCGGCGGGGGACGATACAACTGCGCCGGCGCACTGCGCTCCTGGGCCGGCGGCCATCGCGCGGTGGTTCGCCCGGGATCAGAGCCCGAGTTCGGCGGTTGCACTGATCTTGGCTACCCCGGCGGCGACGGCGACGCGGGCACTTTCATCTGGGCAGACAATACCGACGAAGACTTCGTCTCGACCGGCCCGGGGCAGTTTCTGGTGCGCGCCAGCAATGGCATGGGCATCAACACCAATCAGCCGGCGGCTGCCCTGCATGTCGCCGGGGACGGTGACTTTTTGCTCGAAGGTGGATCGCCGCGAGTTAGTTTCTTTCGTCCGGGTGTTGACCCGTTTGTTTCACAAAACTATATCGCGCTGGCGGCCAACGGCACCTTGATTACCCGCTTGGCAGGCTCGACTCGACTGACCGTCACCAACGCCGGGAATGTGGGCCTTGGCGTGACCGCACCGACCTTTCAACTGCAGCTGGCCACTGATTCCGCCTTCAAGCCGGGCAGCAATACCTGGACCACCAGTTCCGATGAACGTCTGAAAACAGATATCGAAGTGCTCAACGGCGCATTGGACAAGCTGCTCGCCCTGCAAGGGGTCAGCTTCCGCTGGCGCGATCCGCAGTTGCAAGGCGGTCTCGATGGCCAGCAGATGGGATTGATCGCGCAGCAGGTAGAAACGGTTTTCCCTCACTGGGTTGGTGTCGACGCGGCCGGCTACAAGACCTTGTCAGTGGCCGGATTCGAGGGTTTGGTGGCCGAGGCATTGCGTGAGCTGCGCGAAGAAAAAGATCGCGAGCTGGCCAACCTGCGCGCGAACATGGAACAGGAGCGCCGTGAGCTGTCGGATCGCCTGGCGGTGCTAGAAGACCTGCTTTATTCACAGATTTTAGGGGAGGAGGCCGAACTTCAAGCGGAATCCAGGCGTAAGTGAAGAAAAGCACGCGCTCGTTCCCAACGACGCTGAACGGTACGGTATGGAGTGTCTGTCAGTTCAGAAATGTCCTTGAGCGTCAATCCGGCGAAAAAACGCATATCGACTAGCTCACGCTGCTGCTGATCAATCTGCTCCAGCTCTTGAAGTGCACGTTCCAGATCCAGCAAGCCTCTCTCCGGGTTTGCAACGGGAAGCTCTTCGGAAAAGGTTACCCTCAGCAGTTGCCCACCGCGCTTGACCGCATTGCCGGCCCGCAGGTGGTCAATCAAGACATCATGCATGACGCGACCGGCACAGGCAAAGAAGTAGCGTCGGCTCTTGAGGTCCAGACTTTCAGACTTGACCAGTTTCATGTAGGCCTCGTGCACCAACACGGTTGGCGTGACCGTTCTGCCAGGCGCAAGCGATGCCAAACGGGCCACGGCCAGTTTTCTTAGCTCGGGGTAAAGGTGCTCGAACAGCTCCGACAGGTCAGGACTATCGGAGTCCAGCAGCTTTGTGATATGTGCCTCTGACGATGACATGGCTTGCATGGTAAAGCATGCAGCAACGATTGGGAGTTGGTTACCAGCCGCTCACCTCGGTGTTTCTATTTGATCGAGCAAGGCCTGCATACGCCGAGTGGCGATATTGTCGGCGCCGTAGAAACCCTGATGGGCCTCCAGTGCCCGGGATGCAAGCCCCTTGGCCTCGGGGGCGTTCTGTGCGGCAAGAAATCCGGCATGGTCGGCGAGCAGCTTCATGCCAGCCTGTCCGGCATTGATGCCTGCCTGATCGGTCAGCTGCTGTGCCTGCCGATAGGCTGTGCGAGCCTCATGGTAGCGCTCAAGCGCGATCAGTGCGGCAGCGCGAAAGCGCGTCGCCTCGATCAGGTCGTCCGCTTTCTCCCCGCCGTTTCTCC
>SKKV01000057.1 GCA_007123575.1 Wenzhouxiangella sp. | reverse complement strand
GGGTGGTGTCCAGCGCCGCGGTGCGCGGGGCATCGCGCCAGCGGTAGGCCTGTCGTTTATTGGTGCGGGTGGCTGCAGGCATGGTCCTCGCTCAACGAATCTTCATGGTGGCCAGGCCGGCAAGCACGAGCATGACGGCAATGATCCAGAAACGCACGATCACCTTGGGCTCGGGCCAGCCCTTTTTCTCGAAGTGATGGTGAATGGGAGCCATGCGGAAAATTCGCCTGCCGGTGAGCTTGAAAGAAGTCACCTGCAGGATCACCGACAGGGTTTCAATCACGAAAATCCCGGCCATGACCACGAACACGATTTCCTGGCGCACGGCCACGGCAATTAGCCCTAAGGCCGCACCGACGCTGAGCGCGCCGATATCGCCCATGAAGACCTGGGCCGGGTAGGTGTTGAACCACAGGAACCCTAAGCCGGCGCCGGCCAGGGCGGCGCAGAAGATGGTCAACTCGCCCACCCCGGGCACAAACGGCAGGCCCAGGTAGTTGGCAAACACGGTATGGCTGGTGGCATAGGCAAAGATGCCCAGACCGGCGGCGACAAACACCGCTGGCATGATCGCCAGGCCGTCCAGGCCGTCGGTGAGATTGACCGCGTTTGACGAGCCTACGATCACGAAGTAAGTCAGGACGATAAAGCCCAGCCCCAAGGGAATGGCCACGTCCTTGAAGAACGGCACGAACAGCTGGGTATTGGCCGGCACGTCGGCGGTGTAGTAGAGGAATACGCCCACGGCGATGGCGGCGAGCGACTGCAGCAAGTATTTCGATTTGGCCGACAGGCCGTCGCTGCTGCGCGCCTTGATTTTCAGGTAGTCGTCGACAAAGCCGATCGCGCCGAAGGCCAGGGTCACGAACAACACCGTCCAGACGTAGCGGTTGCCCAGGTCTGACCACAACAGGGTCGACAAGGCCAGCGCGATCAGGATCATGATTCCGCCCATGGTCGGCGTGCCGGCCTTGGACAGGTGCGATTCCGGGCCCAGCTCGCGAATCGGCTGGCCGGCGCGGCGCTCGGTCATGTAGCGGATGAAGTACGGGCCGATCAGCAGCGAGATCACCATCGCCGTCATCGCCGCCATGATGGTGCGGAAAGTGATGAAGCCAAACAGCGCGATATCCAGCGCCAGCCATTCTTCGATCAACCAGACCAGCATCAGATGCTCTCCCTCAGCAGTGCGTTGACCACCTGCTCCATGGCCATGGAGCGCGAGCCCTTGACCAGACAATTGACCCGCTCGTGCAGCGCGCCCTTGAGGGCCGACTGCAAGGCATCGTGGGTCTCGAAGTGCTGCGCACCGGCGCCGAAGGCGGCCACGCTGGCGGCACTGGCCGGGCCAACGGCAAACAGCCGCTTGACGCCCAGATCGGCGGCGTTGCGGCCCATTTCGCGGTGCAGCTTGACGCTGTCCGGACCCAGTTCGGCCATGTCCCCCAGTACCAGCCAGGGCTCGCCTTCCAGCCCGGTCAGCACCTGCAGGCCGGCATACAGCGAGGCCGGGTTGGCGTTGTAGGTGTCATCAATCATTTGCCAGCCGCTGGGATGGCGCTGCATGTGCAGTCTGCCGGGCAGGCTGCGCAGGCCGGCCAGGGCCTGGCCGATCCGGGCCAGGGGAATATCCAGGGCCACGGCCACGGCGGTGGCGGCCAGCGCGTTCATCAGGTTGTGCCGGCCCGGCAGGGCCAGCGCGGTCTCGATCGAGCCGGCCGGCGTGTCGATTCGCACGCTGCCGTTAAGCGCCTGGCCGCGGATATCGGCGTTTTCGCTCAAGCCAAAGCGAAGCCGGCGGCAGTGGCCGGCCATGTCTGCCCAAAGCCCGGCGTAGTCATCATCGGCATTGATCACGGCCACGCCATCTGGCTTCAAGGCCTCGAACAGGGCGCCCTTGGTCCGGGCCACGCCTTCAACCGTGCCCAGCCTTTCCAGGTGGGCGGGACCTGCATTGGTCACCACGGCCACGTCGGGCGCGGCAAGTTCGGCCAGGTAGGCAATATCGCCCGGCTTGCCCGCGCCCATCTCGAGCACGGCGTAGCGGTGTTCCGGGGTCAGCCGGGCCAGGGTCAGCGGCAAGCCGATTTCGTTGTTGTAGTTGCCGGCCGTGGCCAGGGTCGGTGCCGTGCCGGCAAGGATTGCGGTAATCATTTCCTTGACCGTGGTCTTGCCGTTGCTGCCGGTAATGCCGATGACGGTGAGGCCGAGCTGGCGGCGAAGGCCAGCGGCGATTCGGCCCATGGCCGTGACCGCGTCATCGACGATCACCTGGGGCAAGGCGTGCTCGACGGGCCGGGTCACCAGGGCGGCGGCCGCGCCGCGCTCGGCGGCGGCATCGAGGTAGTCATGGCCATCGACCCGCTCGCCGGTCAGGGCCACGAACAGCATGCCCGGCTGAACCAGGCGGCTGTCATGAATCATGCCGGCCACGGCCACGGATTCACCGCGCAGGCGACCGCCGGCCCAGTCGGCAATGGTGGTCAGCTCGACGCGCATCATGCCGCTTCCTCCAGGGCCGCCCGGGCGACTTGCTCGTCGGAAAACGGCAGGCGCTGCTCGCCCACCACCTGGTCGGTTTCATGGCCCTTGCCGGCAATCAGCACCACGTCGTCCTCGGCCGCCGCGCGCAGCGCCTGGGCAATCGCCTTTGCCCGATCGGGTACGACCTGGCAGCGGTTGGGATGGCGCATGCCGGACTGGATTTCGCGAATGATGGCCAGCGAACTTTCATTGCGCGGGTTGTCGTCGGTCAGGACCACGCGGTCGGCTAGTGATTCGGCGATGCGGCCCATCAGCGGGCGCTTGGCACGATCACGATCGCCGCCGCAGCCGAACACGCACCACAGCTCGCCGGGCGTGAGCTCGCGCAGGCTGGAGAGCACGCTTTCCAGGGCATCGGGCGTGTGTGCATAGTCAATTACCACCCTGCCCTCGGCCAGGGCCTGCATCCGGCCCGGCACGGGTTTCAGCGCGCCAATCCGGCCCTGAATTTCAGCGCCGGTCAGGCCGCGCGCATCAAGCTCGGCGGCCACCACCAGCAGGTTCATGAAATTGATCCGGCCCAGCAGGCTTGATTGCACTTCAATGCTGTCGCGCGGCAGCGATACCGTGCCGCGCAAGCCGGTGCGCTCGCATGTGAGATGCCGGCCGGCCACGTCAGGATGCCGGGCCGCGTTGCAGCCGTAAGTCAGCAGGCCCGGTGAGGCGGACAGGCGCTCGCCCAGGCCCGCGCCAAAGTCATCATCAATATTGACCAGTTGGCGGCGGCTGGGGTAATCGCTGAACAAGCGGGCCTTGGCCGCGCCGTAGCGGGCGCGATCGCCGTGGTAATCAAGGTGGTCATGGCCCAGGGTGGTAAAGATCACGCTGGAAAAGCTCAGGCCCTCGAGCCTGCCCTGGTCCAGGGCGTGGGACGAGGCTTCGAGGATGACCGTGTTGACCCCGGCCTCGCGCAGTTCGGCCAGGGCGCGGTAGACGCTGAGCACGTCCGGCGTGGTCAGCCCGGTGCTGACCTGGCCGCCCGGCTTGCCCGCGCCCAAGGTGCCGATCATGGCCCCGTCCAGGGCCTGGGCCAGCAGCCAGGCCAGGGAAGTCTTGCCGTTGGTGCCGGTCACGGCGACCAGGTCCATGCCGGCCGGGTCGCCCCACAGGCGCCGGGCCAGTTCAGGCAAACGGGCGCGCAAATCTTCAACGCCGATCACGGGCAGATCGCCAGGCGCTCGGGACAGGTCTTGCGGTTCGCACAAAATGGCGACAGCGCCGGCATCCAATGCCGATTTCACGTGGTCCAGACCGTGCCCGCTGCCGCCGGCCAGGGCCACGAACAGGTCGCCCGGGCGCAGACATCGGCTGTCGATGGCGAGTCCACGCACGGCCAGATCGGCCTGTTCACCGGGCTCGGCCAGACCGTGCAGCAAGTCGGCCAGACGGCTACGGCGCTTGGTTTCGCTCATGGCCGCACCTCCACCTGGGTCATCAGGCTGTCGACCTGATCCGGGGGAACGGCCATCAGGCGCAGGGCCGAGTCCATCACCCGGCCAAAAATCGGGGCTGCCACCTGGCCGCCGTAATAGGCCTCGCCGGCGGGGTCGTTGATTACAACCACGGCCGCCAGGCGCGGCCGCGAAACCGGCGCAAAGCCGGCAAACGAGGCCACGTAGCGATCGCTGTAACCACCGGCAGCCACCTTGCGCGTCGTCCCGGTCTTGCCTCCAATCCGGTAGCCGGCCACCTGGGCACGCGTGCCGGTGCCAACACCCACCGTGGCGGCTTCCAGCATGTTCACCAGTTCACGGGCCACGCTGGGATCGAGCACCGACTGCGGCGGGCTTTCACTGCCCTTGACAAACACCGGCTGGCGCAGACGCCCGTCATCGGCAATCGCGGCCATGGCCCGAACCAGCTGCATTGGGGTCACCGACAAGCCATAGCCATAGGCCAGCGTGGCCTGTTCCAGCCGCCGCCAGCGCTCGTAGTCTCGCAGCACGCCGGCCGACTCGCCGGGGAAACCCGAGCCGGTCACGCTGCCGAATCCGAACCTGGAATACAGGCCCCAAAGATGGCGCGCGTCCATGTTCATCACCAGATCGACCATGCCGACGTTGGACGAGCGGGCCAGCATTTCGATCACGCTGAGCTCGCCGAAGTTGCGGATGTCGCGGATGGTGTGGCCGGCCACCACCCGGTAGCCCGGCGCGGTGTTGACCATCATGGACTCATCGACCATCCCGGCTTCCATGGCCGCGGCCAGGGCGAAGGGCTTGATCACCGAACCGGGTTCGATCACGTCGGTCAAGGCGCGGTTGCGCAAGCCTTCTGCAGCAGTCCGGCTGGTCGCATTGGGGTTGTAGGACGGGAAGTTGACCATGGCCAGCACTTCGCCGGTGGGGATATCCATGATCACTACCGAACCGGAGCGTGCGCCAAACTCGACCACGCCGGCCTTGAGCTCGCGGAAAGCCAGGTACTGCAGGCGCCGGTCGATGGTCAGCTCCAGGGTCCGCCCGGCGCGAGCCTCGCGGACCAGCTCGACGTTCTGAACGGTGCGCCCGAGGCGGTCCTTGATTACCCGCTTCGCACCTGGCTCGCCCTGCAGCCAGCTGTTGTAGGTCAGCTCCAGGCCTTCCTGGCCGATGTCGTCGATGTTGGTAAAACCCAGTAGCTGGGCGCTGACCTCTCCGGTCGGATAGAAGCGGCGATATTCGCGGCGCATGAATACGCCCGGAATCTCCATTTCGCGAATGCGCTCGGCGGTTTCCGGATGAATGCGACGCTGCAGCCAGACAAACTCGCGGCCGGCGCGCTGGGTCAGGCGCCGTTCCATTTCTTCGGCCGAGGTATCCAGCGCGGCGGCCAGCATCGGAATGCGATCGGCCGCCTGCAGCAGCTCACCCGGATGGGCCCAGACCGAGTCAACCGGGGTCGACACCGCCAGCGGCTCGCCGTTGCGATCAACAATATTGCCGCGCACGGTGGGAATGGCGACCTGGCGCAGAAAGCGGGCCTCGCCCTGGCCCTGCAGGAACTCCGTTTCCATCACCTGCAGCTTGATCGCCTGGGCCAGCACGGCCAAGCCGGCCAACAGCATCAGGCCGGCGGTCACCCAGAGCCGAATCAAACCGCGCACCGGTGGGTTCTGCGCTTTCATGGCGACTCCCCCGTATTGCCCAGCTTCGGCAAAATCCCGACCTTGGGCGGGCGGCCCATGCCAAGTTGCTCGCGGGCCTCGCGCTCGATTCGCCCAGCCTCGGCCAGCCAGGCCTGCTCCAACTGCAGGCGACTCCATTCCACCTGGGCCTGGTCACGCTCGGCCTCGGCGCGCTGCAGGGCGGTGAACAACTGGCGCGATTCATGCCGCAGCATGACCACGCCGATCGACGTTGCCAGCAGCGAGACCAGCAGCACGGTAAACAACAGCCAGCGGATCATGAGCCCGCCCCCAGCTTTTCAGCGATGCGCAGGCAGGCGCTGCGGGCCCGCGGATTGGCCGCTTCTTCTTCCGACGTTGGTCGAATCATGCTGCCAACGGCTTTCAGGGTTGGGGTGAAATCCGGCTGCACGGGCAGGCGGCGGTTGGCCGGCGGCGGCGAGGCGTGGCGCTTGATGAACTGCTTGACCCGGCGGTCTTCGAGCGAGTGAAAACTGATCACGGCCAGGCGCCCACCCGGCCGCATGATGTCGATGGCCTGCTCCAGGGCCTGGTCCAGGGCGCCCAGTTCGTCATTGATATGAATGCGAATGGCCTGGAAAGTGCGCGTAGCGGGATGGCGGTCCGCGGGAGCAGGTCCCGCGGCCCGGGCAACGATGGCGGCAAGTTGGGCGGTGCGCGTCAGCGGCGCTTCCGCTCTGGCCATGACGATGCTCCTTGCAATCCGGCGCGCATGTCTTTCCTCCCCGTAGTCCTTGATGACCCGGGCGATATCGGCTTGGTCCGCGCGCGCCAGCCACGAAGCAGCCGATTCACCCTTAGTTGGATCCATCCGCATATCCAGCGGTCCGTCTTCGCGAAAGCTGAAGCCCCGCTCCGGGGTATCCAGCTGCGGCGATGACACCCCCAAATCGAGCAACAGCGCTCGAACCCGACCCAGGCAACCGGTTTCCCTGGCCATCCGCTCCAGCTCGGCAAAGCTGCCTTGCCAGATCGTGACCCGGCGGTCACCCCCAAAATGCTCCTGCGCATGGGCGATGGCGTCAGGATCCTGATCCACCACCACCAGGCGGCCATGCGGACCCAGTCTTTCCAGCAGGGCCCGGCTGTGACCGCCACGACCGTAGGTGCCATCAACTGCGATGTCGCCCGCGGCAATAGCCAATCCATCCAGCGCCGGCTTCAGTAGCACCGGCACATGTTGTGTCCCCGTCGCCATGATCTGGCTAGTCCGGATAATTTATGAACTCGCACGATGATCGCGCAGGATATTGTTCGCACAGGGGATTTTCCGAGGGAGTGCCGTATCGGGTCATACGGCCGACTGAGGAAAATCCGCTGTGCGGACAATAGACTAGCGAGGGCGTGCGTATGTTCATCAATTATTCGGGCTATAGGACCAATTGCGCCATTTCGCTCGAGGCTTGCTCCTGGATCTCTTTTTCTTCCTCGATTCGACGCTGATTCAGTACGTTTTCGTTCCAGATTTCAAAGCGCTGACCCATACCCATCATGACCACGCGCTTCTCCAGCCCGGCCACCTGTCTAAGAGTCACAGGCAACAACAGGCGACCATTGCCGTCCGGCTCAACCTGGTTGGCCGAACCGACCAGGCGCCGCTGCAGGCTGCGGTGGCTGGCGTTGAACGTGGACAGCGCCATCACCTGCTCGCGCACCCGCTCCCACTCCGGCTCCGGATACAACCACAGACAGCCGGCGTCAAAAGCGGAATAGGTCAGCACCAGCTTGTTGGCACAGGCGGACTCGAGATCCTCGCGATACCGTGTCGGCACGGCCATGCGACCCTTCGCATCCAGATTGATCGCCGTCTCACCGAAAAACACCGCTCACTACTCCTGACCACCCAACATCCACTATTTCCCACAATTTACCACTTATGGGCACGATAGTGGGGAATGGGTGGGGTGTCAAGGATTAAGGCGGTTTTCGGTTTTCGGTTTTCGGTTTTCGGTTTTCGGTTTTCGGTTTTCG
>SKKV01000125.1 GCA_007123575.1 Wenzhouxiangella sp. | reverse complement strand
TGCGCTTTTTCGAGCGCGCCGAGGTCAAGGACGCGATGGCTTACCTGCGCCTGCTGCACAACCCGCACGATGACCCGGCCTTCGAGCGCGTGGTCAACCTGCCGGCGCGCGGCATTGGCGAGCGCACCGTTGCCCTGGTGCGCGATCAGGCGAAGGGTCACGGCCAGTCGCTGTACGAGGCCGCCTCGGCCCTGGTTACCGCCGGCGGCTTTACCGCTCGCGCCGGCAATGCCATGCGCGCTTTTCTCAAACTGATCAACCAGTTCGAAGCCGACCACCGCGAAAGCCACTTGGGCGAGGCCATGGCGGCCGTGATCGAACAAGCCGAACTGGTCGCCTGGTACCAGAGCCGCGAGCCGGCCGACCGGGCCGAGGCGCGCGAGGAAAACCTGGCCGAACTGATCCGCGCCGCCGACAGCTTCACCCAGCCGTTCGAAGACGAACAAGCGGGCTTGAGCGCGATGGCCTCGTTCCTGGCCCAGGCCGCGCTCGAGGCCGGCGAGCACCAGGGCGAGCGCTGGCAGGACTGCGTGCAGCTGATGACCCTGCATTCGGCCAAGGGCCTGGAATTCCCGCTGGTGTTCATGGCCGGGATGGAAGAGGGCTTGTTCCCGCACCAGAAATCGATCGAAGAACCCGAGCGCCTGGCCGAAGAAAGACGACTGTGCTACGTCGGCATGACCCGGGCGATGCGCCAGCTCTACATCTGCCATGCCGAATCACGGATGCTGCGCGGCCAGACCTCGTTTTCGCGCCCCTCGCGCTTCCTCGCCGAAATCCCGAACGAGCTGACCGAAAACCTGCGCCCGGGCCTGAAGACCACGCCGGCGCGCGGCCTGGGCTCAACACCCAACGATGCCGGCTCCTTGAACCTGGGTGCGACCGTGCGTCACGCCCGCTTCGGCATCGGCACGGTGATCAATATCGAAGGCCAGGGTGATGCGGCCAGACTGCAGATCAACTTCGAATCGGCCGGGCCGAAATGGCTGGTGATGGGCTATGCCAACCTGGAGCGACTGGGTTGACGCCGCTGTTCCTGGACGGCCCCGGCCTGGCCGGCCTGCGCTGGCAAAACGGTGATATTCCGGTCCTCGCCCTGCACGGCTGGCTGGACAACGCGAATTCGTTCCTGCCACTGGGCGAACAACTCGACGCGCTGGACCTGGTCGCGCTGGACTTTCCCGGCCACGGCCAGTCGCGACCCCGCCCGGCTGGCTGCCGCTACCTGTTCGATGATTACGTGTTCGACGTGCTGGCGGCTGCCGATGCGCTGGGCTGGGAACGGTTTCACCTGCTCGGCCATTCCCTGGGCGGAGCCGTCTCCAGTCTGGTGGCCGCGGCCTGTCCGAACCGGGTGATTGCCATGGCCCTGATCGAAGGCTTGGGCCCGCTGACCACGCCGATCGACCAGACCGTGAACGCATGGCGCCGCGCCATCGAGCGCAGCAAGCCGCGTTCGCGGCGCGTGCATCCCGACCGGGCCAGTGCCATTCAGGCCCGGGTTGCCAGCGGCGACCTGGGCCAGGCCGAAGCCGAATGTCTGGCCGAGCGCGGACTGACCGAGGTTGACGGCGGTTTCTGCTGGTCGCACGATAAGCGCCTGACCTGGCCCTCGCCGCATCGCTACACCGAACCGCAGATCCTGGAACTGCTGGCCGCCATCGAAGCCCCCGTCCTGAACATCTACGCAGACCCGGTCAGCGGCATTCTGAGCCGGGCTTCGATCGAACGGCGCCTGGCCGCGCTGCGTCGGAAGCACCTGCTTGTTCACCCCGGCGGCCATCACCTGCACATGCAGCACCCCGGCGCGCTGGCGCCCGCGATCAAGGAGTTTTTTCATGAGCACCACATTTGACTGGCACAAGCCCATCCCCGCCAACGAGCGCCTGATCTTCGCCCTGGACGTGCCCGACCTGGACCAGGCCCGCCGGTTGATCAATCTGCTCGGTGACTCGGTCCAGTTCTACAAGCTGGGCCTGGAGTTTTTCTTGAGCGGCCATTACTTCGCCCTGGCCGCCGAACTCAAGGAACAGGGCAAGCGCATCTTTGCCGACCTGAAGCTGTTCGACATCCCGCCCACGGTCGGGCGCGCCACCGCCCAACTCGCACGTCACGAAGTCGATTTTCTGACCGTGCACGGCAACGACAGCATCCTCCAGGCCGCCGTTGAAAACAGCGGCAAGACTGGCATCCTGGCCGTCACCGCCCTGACCAGCCTGGACCGCGGCGATCTCGATGACCTGGGATTTGCCTGCGATATCGAAGCCCTGGTCCTGTCGCGGGCCCGCCGCGCGCTGAAACTGGGTTGTGCCGGGGTGATCTCATCTGGCCTGGAAGCCGCAGCACTTCGCCGCGAGGTTAACCACGCCCTGACTGTGATCTGCCCCGGCATCCGTCCGGTCGACAACATTGACGATCAGAAGCGCACCCTGTCGGCCGCCGATGCCTTTGCTGCTGGCGCCGATTACATCGTGGTTGGCCGGCCGATTCGGGACGCGGCCGATCCCAAGGCAGCGGCGATGGGGTTGCAGCAGGAGATTGAAAGGGCCTTGGGATAAGGCCGGGGAGAGAAAAAGCTTATTTATTGTTTTTTATCAGGCGGTTATCAGGGGTTTATAAACATACTTGTAATCTTTGGGTTGTTAGGCTATTATTTCGCTTGAGTTTTGCACGCGGATGTAACTCTCGAGCTACACAATCAACAACAAAGGCGCCCCGCGCCCACAAGCAGTCCTGCACCGGGCCGAACCCTTGGGATCGTGCCCGGTTTTTTTCGCCATGCTCAAGACAAAACCAGGCATGAGCAGTGAAGCCCTTGGTGGGTCACGATGGCGCAATGCTAAAATGGCTATCTTCTCGCCGTCGTAGCCGCTCATGTCCGAGGCCGGTCGCTCTCCTTCCCTGTTGCAACGGTTGTATGCCACCTGGCTGGGCTTCCTGCGTTGGCTGCTGCATCTTTGGGTGCGCAGCAACGTGCTTCCGGAGCATCTCGACGAGCTGGAAATCGATCCGGACCGGCCTATCATCTACGTCCTCGACACCTATGCCCTGACCTCGTTATTGATCGTGGACAAGATTTGCCGCGACCTGGACTGGCCGCGACTGCGCAAGCCGGTGTTTATAGGTGATACCGCGCTCAAAAGAAGCTTCGCCTCCAACCGGCGCCCCACCGGGCTGTTCATCCGTCGCCCGGAAAAGCGGCGCCACTCGCCCATTCTGCGCCAGCTGCTGCTGGAAACGGACCCCGAGCACCTGGCCGATGTTCAGATCGTGCCTGTCACCGTGCTGATCGGGCGAGCGCCCCAAAACGAGGACAGCTTCTTCAAGATCCTGTTTTCCGAGAACTGGGATTTGGGCGGCCGATTCCGCCGCCTGTTTTCTACCCTGGTCAACGGCCGCGCCACCATGGTGCAGTTTGGCAAGCCGCTGCTGCTGGGCCGGCTGCTGGAAGAAACCGAAGACCGGGAGCAGGCACTGGGCCGGCTCAGCCGCGTTCTGCGGGTACATTTCAAGCGCGTGCGCACCGCGGCCATCGGCCCGGACCGCTCACACCACCGAACCCTGGTCGAAAAAGTGATTCGCACCGAATCGGTGCAGCAGGCGATCGCCGCGAAGGCTCGACGCGACAATATCACCGTTGAAAAATCGACCGCGGTTGCACGCGGCTACGCGCTCGAGATCGCTGCCGACTACTCCTACACCGTCGTGCGAATCTGTGATCTGATTTTGACCTGGTTCTGGAACCGCATTTATCGCGGCGTCAAGGTCCAGCATTTCAGCAGCTTCCGCGATGTGGCACCCGGTCACGAGGTGGTCTACGTGCCTTGCCATCGCAGTCATATCGACTACCTGCTGATGTCCTACCTACTCTACTACCGCGGTTTTGTACCACCCCATATCGCCGCGGGGGTCAATCTGAACCTGCCGCTGGTCGGTCCGATTCTGCGCCGCGGCGGTGCGTTCTTCCTGCGCCGTTCCTTCCGCTCCCAACCACTGTATGCGGCCGTTTTTAATGAATACGTGTCGCTGATCCTGAGCAAGGGCGTGGCCCTGGAATATTTTATCGAGGGCACCCGTTCGCGTACCGGACGCCTGCTGCCGCCGCGCGCCGGCATGCTGTCAATCACGGTCAGGGCGTTCATGCGCTACCGCAGCCGGCCAATCCTGTTTCAGCCGGTCTACATCGGCTACGAGCGCCTGGCCGAAGGCAGCTCCTATATTCACGAGCTGTCGGGGCACCAGAAAAAGCCTGAGTCGCTGGCTGACTTCCGCAACATCATCAACATCCTGCGCAAAAATTACGGCGAGGTCACGGTCAGCTTCGGCGAACCGGTGTTGCTCAACCACCTGCTCGACAAATACCAGCCGAACTGGGCCGAAGACCCGGATAGCCTGAACGGCAAGCCGAGCTGGCTTCAAGGCCTGATCGATGATCTCGCCCAGCGGATCATGGTCAACATCAATCGCGCCGCCCACGTCAACCCGATCAATCTGCTGGCCACAGCGCTGCTGGCCAGCCGCAAGCATGCCCTGGACGAGGATGATCTGGAACGCTTTCTGGGCGTTCTGATCAACATCGCCAGGCAGTCCCCATTTGGCGATCGGGTGACGGTGACCGATCTCGAGCCCGGCCAGGTCATCGAATACGGCCTGGAAATTGGCGTCATCGAACGCCAGGATCATCGCCTCGGCAGCATCATCCGGATCGAAAAGAGCAACCCGGTGCTGTTGACCTATTTCCGCAACAATACCGCCCACCTGCTGGCCATGAGCGCCTGGGTGGCCTGCTGCTTCCTGAACGCCCAGCGGGTTCGCAAATCGCGAATTCGCTCGCTGTCTCGGATTGTCTATCCGTTCCTGAAAAAGGAGCTGTTCCTGCCCTGGGACGAGGATGAAATCGACCCGGTGATTGACGACACCATGGGATGTTTGATCGAGGAGGGGCTGTTGCGCGAAACCGAGGAGTATCTGCAACGCACGCCCGGCGGCAGCGACCAGACTTACTATCTGAGGCTGCTTGGGCACTCCCTGGTCCAGACTTTCGAGCGCTACTTCATCACGGTTTCGGTACTGGCCAAGAACGGCTCAGGCAATCTCAGCCGCGCCCAGCTTGAACAGCTGTGCATCCTCTGCGCGCAGCGCATTTCACTGCTGCATGAGTTCGAAGCGCCCGAGTTCTACGACAAGACGCTGTTCAAGCAATTCATCGAGTCGCTGACCGACAGCGGCATCCTGGGCCGCGACGAGGAAGGCCGGCTGGTATTCGACCAGCGCCTGGAGCAGTTTGCCCGCGACGCCAAGCTGGTGCTGGACAAGGAGGTGCGCCACAGCATCATTCAGACCACGCCGGAAGTGCTGGAGCTGGAAGGATAAGCAGGCTCAAGGGGCAAGGAACAAGGTGCAAGGGGTACACTAGGTTCGTTTCATGCGTCCAGGTCGGGGATCAGCTTTGACTCCCAGTAGGCGATCTGGTCGCGCAGACGCAGCTTGCGCTTTTTCATCCGGCGCAGCGCCAGATGATCCGTGGCGGGGTTCTGCTGGATCTGCTCGATTGCATCATCCAGGTCGCGGTGCTCCTGGCGCAATGCATGCAGTCTTTCCCGAATTTCCGACCAGTCTGTCGACATCGGTACAATGCTCTCCTCTCGCCTAACCGGGATTACGCCAATGCCCACGAACGCCCTGCCCCTTAAGCTGAAAACCGAGGTATCGGCAGGAATCGATCCGCGCAAGCAGAAATATAACACTGACAAGCTGATAAAGCGCCTGCGGCGGCAGGTTGGGCAGGCGGTGATGGACTACCGCATGATCGAGGAGGGCGACCGGATCATGGTCTGCCTGTCCGGCGGCAAGGACTCCTATGCCATGCTCGACCTGCTGCTCAGCCTGCAGCGCTCGGCGCCGGTGAGCTTCGAGCTGATCGCGGTCAATTTGGACCAGAAGCAGCCGGGCTTTCCAGCCCACGTCCTGCCTGAGTATCTGGATGCGCTTGGTATCGAATGGCATGTAATTGAGAAAGACACCTATTCGGTGGTTAAGCGCCTGATCCCGGAAGGCAAGACCACTTGCAGCCTGTGCTCACGTCTGCGACGCGGCACCTTGTACGAGTTTGCCCGCGACCACGGCATGACCAAGATCGCGCTTGGCCACCACATGGAAGACATCGTCGAAACGTTTTTTTTGAACATGTTCCACGGCGCCTCACTCAAAGCCATGCCGCCGAAGCTGAAAAGCGATAGCGGTGAACATATCGTGATTCGCCCGCTCGCCTATTGCCGGGAGCTGGACCTGGCCCGATTGGCCGAAGTCCGCGCTTATCCGATCATTCCCTGCGACCTGTGCGGCAGCCAGCCCAACCTGCAGCGACTTAAGGTCAAGCGCATGCTGGAGGCCTGGGAGCGCGAACAGCCCGGACGAACCATCAACGTCTTTCGGGCCTTGAGCAACATCTCGCCATCGCAGCTCTGTGACCGGGCCTTGTTCGATTTTGTCGGCATACAGCACTTTCCCGGCAAAGGTTGAACCGTGACTTTCTGCACTGGCAACAAACCGAGGCAACGGTGCACCATAGAATGGCGAAGCATGGGATTGCCATTGGAGGACTGAACATGTTGCACAGAACCATGGTTTTACTGGCCTTGATCTTTTTGGTCGCCGCTTGCGGCGCCTCGATCAACCAAAGCATTGATATCGCCGACGGCAGCTCGGTAGACGGCGATCTGACCAACGTCAACGGCGCCATTCGAGTGGGCACCGGCGCCCAGGTCAATGGCCAGGTCAGCAACGTCAACGGCAGCATCCAGATCGGCGATGAAAGCCAGGTTGGCAAGATCAACAACGTCAATGGCTCGATCCGGATCGGCTCAGGTGCCCGCGTCGACGGAATCGAATCGGTCAACGGTGGGCTCGGGCTGGGCAGCCGGGTTCATGTACGCGGAGATGCGGGCACGGTCAACGGCCGCGTTCGCGGCGATGATCAGATTCAGATAGACGGCGATCTGCGCACGGTCAACGGCGGCATTGAACTCGGCCAGGGCAGCGAAGTCGGCGGGGTGATCAGAACGACCAATGGCAACATCAACCTCGAGGGTGTGATTGCCAGGGGCCTGGAAACGGTCGCTGGGAACGTCACCTTGTCGAATGGTAGCCAGATTGACGGCGAGCTTCGCGTCCGCCGGCCTGGTCGCATGGACAGCAAGGTGCCACGCATCATCATTGGCGCGGACTGCCGGGTTGAAGGCCCTCTGGTTTTCCAGCGCACGGTAGAACTACACGTGCACGAAAGCGCAAGAATCGGTGAAGTGGAAGGGGCCGAGATAAAGATCTTCAGCGGCGACACGCCGTGAGTCGCAAGCCACTCATTCATTAACCCGGCAGGATTTATGGCAGGGCCGGCCAATGGCCGACCCTATTGGTAGCGGGTACCTTTGTGTCTAATCCAGCCACCACCGCCCGGCTGGCTGGGGTCAGCGTGGGTAAGCTGGATTTCGCCACCGCCGCCGTGAAATTCGTAGCGGCCATGAAACTCGACGATATCTCCTCTCTCGATCGGCACCGGGCCTTTCTCGCCGGGTCGGTGTCGAACAACAACGGACAGACTGTCATCAATGCGCAACAGGAAGCGCTGCTGGGCCGGATCCGAGCCAAGCTCGCGCACTACCGTGCCATGACCGCTGA
>SKKV01000120.1 GCA_007123575.1 Wenzhouxiangella sp. | reverse complement strand
TGATCAGCGCGCTCTGGGTCCAGGCCTCGGCTGACCGGGAGCGCGCCGAGCAATCTGCCGCCACCGCCCAGACCGTGACCGAGCTGCAGCAGGGCCTGCTGGCCGACATGGCGCCGGATGAAATGGCCGAAGGCCTGTTGCTGGGGTTGCGTCAGGCTGCCGGATCAGGGGAACAGGCGGACGCCGACTTGATCGTCCTCAATCGCATCATCGACGCGGCAAGCCCGGTGGATGTCCTGCGCGCCAGGCTGGTCGAAACCGTGCTGCAACCGGCCGAGCGTCGAATGGACCGTGAGCTGGCCTCGAGCCCGGCCAGCCACGCCGCGCTCCGCCACAGCCTGGCCGAGGTTTACCTGCGCTGGGGGATCTACGAGCAGGCTGCTGTCCACTTTCAGCAGGCCTGGCAGGCGCGCGAAGAGCTGCTCGGTGCAGACGACCCGGACACCCTGGCCTCGGGCCGTCGCTTCAGTGTCGCCGTGCGTGAGGGCGGAGACCCGCAGCAGGCAAGGGCGCTGGGGGAGTCATTGCTGGCCAGGGCCCGCGCGGGCTTGGCCCCCAATCATCGAGAAACACTCATGCAGGCCGACAGCCTGGCCAACACGCTGATTGATCTTGGCGGCGAACGCGAGCAGGCCTACGCCTTGCTGACCGAGGCCCTGGACGGCTGGCGGGAACTGGACGACGAAAACCATCCGCGTGCCCTGTCGACCCGCCACAACCTGGCGGTAGGCTTGTTCGGCACCGAGCGCAGCGAGGAAGCCGTCGCCATGTTCGAGCGCGTGCTGGCTGCGCGCATGGATGTGCTGGGCGAGCAACATCCGGATACCCTGGCCTCCATCAATGCCCTGGCCATCGCACGGTATTTTGGCGGCGATGTGGAAGCTGCCGTCGAGCTGATGCAGCGCGGAATTGATGCCTCCGTTGCCAGCCGCGGCCGGGATCATCCGGCAACGCTTTTGTACATGGTGAATCTGGGTTCGATGCACCTGCAGGAGGGCGATCTTGACCGGGCGCTGCCACTGACCCGAGAGGTTTATCAGCGCCGCCTTGCCGTGCTCGGCCAGGCCCACGCCGACACCCAGTATGCCGCGCAAGCACTGGCCCTGGCATTGGTCGAGGGCGGGCAGTACGATGAAGCCCTGGCCTTGACCGGCTCGGCTGTTGCAGTGCTGACGGATGTGCTTGGGCCCGACAACTATCGCACCCTCGCCGTCGCTAGCCGACACGCCGTCAATCTTGCCAGAACGGGACAGGGTGACGAGGCCCGCGAGCTGATTGACCAAGCGCTCAACAAGACGCTGAAGATTGAGGCTCGCGAGTCGGTTCAGACTTTGGATGTTCTGAAGCAGTACTTCGACGTGTTGCGAATACAGCAGGACTTCGCAACGGCAGCGCAAGTCGTTGAGGATTTCCGCGATTTGCTGGAGGCCGAGCTGCCGGGGCCATTTCGGCATCATCAGGCACTTGCTGTTGCAGTGTTGGTTCGTCTTTACAACGACTGGCATCAATTGGAGCCTGCGCAAGGACATGATGAAGCCGCTGAATTTTGGCAGCAGCGACAGGCTGAGCTGCGCGGATAAATGATCTTTTGGAGTGAAAGCAGATGAAAAAGGTGATGTTTGGTGCTGTTGCACTACTGGTTGCCTGTGCTGTCAGTGCCGACACCGTCGACCAGTTCTGGTCGAAACTGTCAGGCCTGTGCGGACAAGCCTTCGAGGGCCGCTTGATTGCCTCGCCGGATGGACACATGGCGGGCGACCGGCTGCTGATGCACGTCCGTGAATGCGGCGAAGAGCGCATGCGCATTCCGTTCGTGGTCGGCGATAACCTGTCGCGCACCTGGGTGCTGACCCGGATCGATGATCGCGTCGAGCTGCGCCATGACCATCGCAATCCCGACGGCACGCCAGAGGCCGTGACGATGTACGGCGGCCTGTCACCCAACCGCGGCAGCGCCAACGCGCAGATCTTCCCGGCCGATGATCAAACCCTCGACACTTCGCCCGACAACTACCCCAATGTTTGGCTGATGGAAGTCCATCCCGGCGACAAGTTCGTCTACTACGTCCGCCGCCAGGCCACCGAGCGCTACTACCACGTCGAATTTGATCTGACCGAACCGGTCGACCCGCCGCCGGCACCCTGGGGCTGGGAATAAAGCGTTAATCGCTGGTCCAGGCCAGTATCCCGCATTACGACAATGAGGGAAAAACCGCAGGGACCCTGAGCTGGCCGAGCGGTACAAGCGGGATCCGGAAAGCACGATGAAGGCTGAGGGCCTGAACAACGAAGAAATTCGGGCCATGCTCGAGAAGGATCTGGACAAACTCAAAAAACTGTCCGGGTTGGAAAGCCTGAGAAGCAACGGGATCATGGTGAGTTCCTCCACAATATCACCCGCTGCATGGGTCCTGCGCGCCCTGCTGAGAGGGTTGTTTTGCTCTCAGGCTGCCGCGGTCAGTGCGGATCAACGCGTATGATACGCCGGACATCCATTGCCTTCAGAGTCGACAATGAGCATCGAAACCACACTGGAGCAGCAGCAGACCGAGCAGGTCGGGCCATGCACGGCCATTGAACTGATGATCCATCCTCGCGAGCATGATATCGGCAGTCTTGTGGTGCGACGTGTCTTGCCGACGCGCGGTCGCCGAATGGTCGGGCCATGGATCTTTTTCGATCATATGGGGCCGGCCCGTTTCGAGCCGGGTCAAGGGGTTGATGTGCGGCCGCATCCGCACATCAACCTGGCCACGGTGACCTACCTGTTTGACGGCGAAATGCTGCATCGCGATTCATTGGGCAATGAACTGACCATCAAGCCTGGCGAGATCAACCTGATGGTTGCCGGTCGGGGCATCGTTCATTCCGAACGTCAGCGCGAGGAAGTCAAGCTCGCCGGTCATGACCTCGACGGCCTGCAACTGTGGTTGGCCCTGCCGGAAGCCGATGAAGAGATGGCACCGGAGTTCCATCACTACGACCGCGAGCAGATTCCTGCCATGGAGGTCGACGGGGTAGCCGTACGAGTGTTGATTGGCTCGGCCTACGGTTGCCAATCGCCGGTCAAGACCTTTGCCGAAACACTTTACCTCGAAGCCAGCCTCAAGGCCGGGCAGCGTCTGACATTGCCGGATGGTGTCGATGAGCGCGCTATCTATGTGGTCAAGGGGCGTCTCACGGCGCTCGGCAGCGCCATCGACGAGCACAGTATGGCAGTCCTGCACAGTGGCCACGCGGTCACAGTCGAGGCCGTGGAGGACACTCAGCTGGCGCTGATTGGGGGTCAGCGCTTGAGTCAGCGCCACATCTGGTGGAACTTCGTTTCCAGCCGTCGCGAGCGCATTGATCAGGCCAAGCAGGACTGGAAAAACGGCGTCTTTCCCATCGTCCCCGGCGACGAAGACGAGTTCATTCCCCTGCCGGAGGGCCCGTGAGATTCAGCGGTCGCCTGGCGTCGATGCGTCTGTCGAAGAAACCTATCTTGTGAAAAGTTCGCCGAGCATGCATTGCTTATTGAGT
Organism: Wenzhouxiangella sp.; assembly: GCA_007123575.1. Classification (GTDB taxonomy): domain Bacteria; phylum Pseudomonadota; class Gammaproteobacteria; order Xanthomonadales; family Wenzhouxiangellaceae; genus Wenzhouxiangella. The sequence goes on along the minus strand of SKKV01000120.1, from coordinate 4,160 downwards.
CCGAACTTTCCGGCTTTGCGCAAAAAACGACCAAATGATTTCAGTGGCGTCCAGCGCGCTGACATTGGGGCCGGTCCAGAAGGTTTCAGGCAGTGGGCTGTCGCCGCCGGGCCAGTGATGGCCATGGCCTGCTAGCAGCCAGAATTCGGCTGTGGCATTGCTGCGGCAAGGAAAATGGCGGCGCGCTTCAGTATCCGTTGCCTGGGGTTCGATGAATGTCGGTGCGGCCTGGCAATTCAGTCCAACACGCCAACGCGCCAACAGGGTCTCGATCGGCGGAAAATTGCCCAGGAAAGTGCCGAACAGGAAGACATTGCCGCCGGCCAACGGATTGAGCGGGTCTTCGGTGCCGGTCATGTACAGGATCGACGGCAGCGCATCAGAATCAGGTAGCGGGGTTTCGACATCCTTGCCGGCCACTGCCGCCACCGCGGCCAGTCGCTCCGGCAGGTTACGCGCCAGATGAAGGGACAGACTGGCACCATTGGAAAACCCCGTGGCATATACCTGACTATCGGAGATCGGCACTCGATTGGCGAGGTCATCAAGCAAGGCGTTGACGTACCCCAGATCATCTTCTCCACGTGCGACCGCGCCGATGGCAGAACGGCCCGTGCCGTCGTTCCAGGATTGCGGATTGGTGCCGAAACCCGGCGGGCTTGTCGGGTCCGGTCGAGTGCCCTCGGCAAAGACGACGACGAAGTTCCGGCGTTCGGCGAGCTCGTCCCAGCGCGACTCTGCGCGGGCGGAATCACCGCTGCCGCCGCCGCCGTGAAAGTGAACCACCACCGGCCAGCCTCCTGGCGGCGGCCGCTGGGTTGGTATGTGAACCTGATAGCGGCGCTGCTCACCGGTGCTGGCGGTCAGCGGCAGAGCGATTTCGTGCTGCCCGCTTGGTGGTGGTCGCAGAAGCAGTCTTCGCTTTGCTGGCCCGGCCTGCTGCTCCAGCAATAGCGAGCGGGGCTGATTGTCGGTGGCCCCGGCGATTCGATCCAATACAATGCTCCAGGCGGGTTTCGGTTCGCCGTCGGGATTCAATAGGCCCAGGCGACACAGATACTCGCCAAAGCGCTCACGAAAGTCGGCCGGCGCGTCTATCAGCAAGGGCGCGAAGACCGTCTGCACCGCCTCGCAGGTCGTCTCGTCAAGATCCTCAAGCGAAAACAGTGAAATAAAGCGTGTCTGGCGATGGCTGCCGAACCGATCCAGAACAATGGCAAGGCACTGCGCCTGCCACCAGGTTGACGCACCCATCGATGCAGCGCTCGGGCAAGTCAGCTCCTGAACAATAAGCGGCTGGTCGCCGAAAGCCTCCAGCACATTGTCCAGATCATCAGCGATCTCATCCACTGTCAGTACTCGCCAGTCAGAATCGATCGGGGCATAGTTGATCGCGACATGATCGCTTACCGCCTGCATGAGCTGCCAGGTCGGTGTCTGCTCGCGCACGGCAGACGAAGTTAACGTTACCGCGATCGGCAGATCCGGCTCAAGCGTTTGGACATGCGCGCGAACAGCAGCGACGAACTCGGTGTAGGCGATAAGCTCGTCGTCCGAGGCAAGATCAAGCCGCTCGTCAATCTCGTTGCCCAGGCCAAGCAGAAAAACCCCACGCTCGCCAAGCAGCGGCACGAGCTGATCCATCAGGCCGAGGAAACGGGCGAGCACATCGGGGTCGTTGAGCTTGACTCCGGCGGCCAGACCACCGTCCCCGTCGGATAAATCCATGGGAACGTTGTACTGACCGATATTGCCGACGGTTATATTGACAAAAACATGCAGATGGCGGTCGGCCAGCGGGTCGAGCTGACTGAGGAGAGCGTCGGCATCAAGCTGACCAGGAGCGGATTCGAGATCCGGCCAGTCCAGATAAAGGGTAAAGCCGCTCAAGCCGCTGTCCGCAGCCGTTTCGAAGCGCTGGCGGGCGCTCGCGTTTAACGTAGAGAGGTTCGCGCTGCCATACAAGGTTGTCCCAACCACAGGGGTTCTCGGCAGAAGGGTCAGTCGGGAAGTGCTCCGGTCAGCGGGCTCCAGCCTCGTGAGTGCAGAATCATCTGCCGCGGCGCTCGGCACCAATAACAATGAAGCCCAGGCCAGACTCGCAAGCCGGAAGAAAAGTCTTGTGATCAGACGGTTAGACATACACCCGGTCATCGGTCAGTCATTTTCTTGCCGAACCGTATCACAGGTCGGGTCGGCCACTGCTCAAAAAAATATTGTGCCGAAGCGAACAGGCTGCGTTCGGGCTGCAGTTGGTTGAAGAACGGCTCGCGGTAGGCCTTGACGGTCAGGCCGCTGATTTCGTCGTCTACCGAAAAACGATCGAAGCGCAAACCGCTGATCCATTCCAGGCGCGGGCCGACGATCCAGTTGCTCTGCAGGTACAGGCCGGTGCGCGTTTGGCGTGCGTCCACGCGCTGTCGTTGGCTCGGGCCGGGGTTGAAGCCGGGTGCCGGTGGGCCGAACGGGAAGAGCTGTTCCCGGGTTTCGGTCTCCGGGCCGGTCGATCGGTCGCGGCCCAGGTCAAGGCCCACGGTCAGCAGGTGCTGGCCCAGTGACAAGCGAAGCTGCGGGCTCAATTCGAAGGTATCGACCTGGTCATCGGTGACAATTCTCACCGACTCGATGCGGGGTGGCGGTGGCGCAAAAAAAGCCTCCGGCGCAGTGCGATCGAACTCGCGGCGAATCTGCTGCCAGTTCAGCGTCATACGCCACTCGCTGAAAATCGGCGATGCGGGTTGAAAACGCCAGTCTGCGCCCAGCAGGCTGCGCTGGTACAGGGGAAACTGGAAGCGGATCGGACCGCTGCCAACCGGCCCAAAGGGGATCGCGCTGTCAGCAACCTCGACATCTTCGTCGCGACTGATGTCACCAAAGAACTCAAGTCGATGTCGGTCGTCTAGCGCGACAGCGGCGCGGAAAAAGCCGCTGGTCTTGTCAGTAGCACCGCTGTCTGCGCGTTTATCGAATCTCCGCAATGACTTCATCAACCGTTTTGAAGCCTCTCGTCTGTTTTCCAGGTCTTGTGTTCTGCGCCCTCGTATTGGGTGCTTGTGCCAGCCTGTCGCCAACCAATGTGAGCGATGGGCAGGCCAGCAACCAGAACGATGCTGAGTCTGCCCCTGACAACCGCGCCGATCGTGCTGCCATCCTGGCCATGGCCGGTGATTTCGAGGTTGACTTCAGCTTCCGTGAAACGGTGCGCCTGGCCCCCGACTACCAGCACCGTGACCCGCACAACTGCCAGGCCATCGAAACCGTGGTCGTCGTGACCAACCAGCCCGGCAGGATCGTGCTGCAGCACCTGTTGCAATCACCCTTTGGTCATGTCACCAAGCACTGGCGCCAGGACTGGGTGTACGAGGCGCAGAGTCGCTTCGAGTATGTCGGCGGCCAGCGCTGGGAAGTTCGTGAGATGCCGGATGCGACGGGCTCCGGCGCATGGACCCAGTGCGTGTTTGAGGTCAACGACGCGCCACGCTACTGCGGCACCGGCCGCTGGAACCATCGATATGGCGTATCAACCTGGACCTCGGATCGGACCTGGCGGCCGCTGCCACGTCGCGAGCACACCAGCCGCGACGACTACAACGCGCTCAATGTCCGCAACCGCCATACCATCGTTCCCGATGGCTGGACGCACGAACAGGACAACACCAAGGTGGTGCTAAGCGATGGGCAGTGGCAACAGACCCTGGCCCGTGAAGTGGAGCTCAACGAGTATCGGCGAACCGAGTCCGTGGACTTCAGCCCCGCCCTGGACTACTGGCAGGTAACCGCTGCCTACTGGCGCACGGTCAGAGCGCACTGGCATCGCGCCTTCGACAGTGGCTGCGTCCATGTCCAGGGTGGTGTCAGTGGCATGCCGATGATCATTGCGCTGTTCAGCGAGGCCTCCGAGCTGATCGCCGAGCAGCGTGACTACCGGTCTGGACGCATCGCCGAGGCCTTCGAGGAGTTCGTTCGCATGGGCGATGCCTGCCGGCGAACCTGACGAATCGAAGATCAGCCCTGATTGAGGCCATCGGCGCACTGGCGAAACCAGCCCAGCACACGGCGGTGGTGGTCCTCGCCGTAGCACTCGATGAATTTGCGGGTGTGGTGATCCGAGGGATTCTCCAGCGCCTTGATTCGTGCCTTGACAAAGTCTGCGGTGAGAG
>SKKV01000213.1 GCA_007123575.1 Wenzhouxiangella sp. | reverse complement strand
TCGCCGAATTACTTGAACCCTGATCCGGCATTACGGTTTACTTCGGGAGTTCCGGAAAGTAACCTTGCGGATTCTCTTAGGGACGAGACGAACGTATGCATGGGAGGTGCCGCTGGCTGTCTTCGTCTTTTCAAGCGCTTGTTCTGATTGCCGCCCTGATCGGGCTGGCTAAGGCAGCGCTGGCCGAGCAGGCCGCCCTGGAGCTGCCGGTTCGCGGCATCGTCGCTGATCTCAAGACCCAAAGCCTGGTGCAAGCCGACCCGCAGCGTCGGCTGCGGCCAGAGATTCTGCTGCGCGATGAAGACGGTTTCGACGCCTTTGATCCTGGCCTGAACCGTGAAGCCCCTGCGCTTTGGCTGCGCCTGAATCTGCACGCCCCGGCGGGCTCCGACGGGCGCTATGTGCTGCGCGTCTCGCGCCGCTTTTTCACCGAGTTCGACTTGTATGCACCGGACGCCGATGGCCGCCTGGTCAGGCGCTCGGCTCGGGCGCTGGGCGCGGTCGAAGCAGCTACCGTTGGCCGGGAGTTCGTATTCGACATCCAGCTCGAGCCAGGCCGGACGACGCCGGCTCTGGTCTACGTGGACCTGTTTCAGGGCAGCCTACAGCCGCTGGAAATGGTCCTTGAGGATGCGGCCAGCTTTGCCGAGACCAAGGCCCGAACCTACCTGCTTTTCGGGCTGGTATTCGGCATTCTCATCGCCCTGATCTTTCACAATTTCGTCCTCTACCTGAACCTGCGCCAGCCTGGTCATCTGCGCTACGTCCTGGCCATGACCAGCGTGCTGCTGCTGCTGGGCATCGATTCAGGTCTGGTCCAGAACTACCTGCTGCCGGGCTTTGCCCAGCCCTGGGTTGCGCGCCTGAACGTGCTGGTCATGGCGGTGATGGTGCTGACGATATTTTGGTTCTTCCGAGCCTTTGTTGAGGCCGAGCGGCTCGTTCCCGGGGTCTTGAAGACCACGACTTGGGCGGTGGGGCTGCTGATGATCCTGGCCATCGGCCAATGGTTTTCTCCCGCAGCACTGTTCCCCTACCTGGCTATCGGCACCCAGCTGGTCAATGTCCTGGTTTTCCTGCTGCTGATCGTTGCCGGGTATTTAGCCGGTCGGCGCGGCTCGGTCGAGGGCTATATCTTCCTGCTCGCCTGGGGCGTGTTTTTGCTCAGCGCCTTTGGACGCACCTTGCTGACCCTGGATCTGACCGAGCGCAACCTGTTTCTGGAATACCAGATGTATTTCGGCGCGGTGATCGAGGCCAGCATTCTTGGCCTGGGCCTGGCCTATCGGGTCAGGCAGCTCTACGAGCGCCACGCGGTGGCCTTGCGCGAGCAGAACCGCGCCGCCCGCCTGGCCAACCTCGACCCATTAACCGATGCCTACAATCGCCGCTTCCTGCAGACTTTCCTGGAAAACTCGCTCAGTGACGCGCGCGGTGGCGACTTCAATCGCTCGGTGCTGATCCTGGACCTCGACCGATTCAAGGAAACCAATGACCATTATGGCCATGCCGCCGGTGACCGAATTCTGCGCGAGCTGGTCAAGCGCTGTCAGCGCCAGCTCGCTGAAGGTGATGTGCTATGCCGTCTCGGTGGTGATGAGTTCGTGATCGTGACCGGCGGTGCGCAAGCAAGCGACGGTCTGGCGCTGGGTCGGCGCATCGTTCAGGATATTCGCAAGCAACCCTTCGAGTACGACGGCCAGGCCATGCCGGTGACAATCAGCGTTGGCGTGGTCTCGGCGGTGTCGTCGAAGTGCTCGGTCTCGGACGTGCTGCGCATGGCCGACCAGGCCCTCTACCAGGCCAAGAAGGCTGGACGCAACCAGGCGGTGCTGTTCGACCCGGACCAGGCGACGCCGTTTCGGCACGGTCCGTCCATGAGCCCGCCAACGGAGAAAGAGACGTGAGCAAGGAACGTATCGTCATTGCCGGTGCCGGTGTCGCCGGCTTGTATGCCGCCTGGCGCCTGGTCAAGGCAGGGCATGATCCGGCAGCTATTGAGGCGCTGGAAGCTGGTGATCGCCTGGGCGGTCGTCTGTGGTCGATCCAGATGCGAAGCGACAGCAGCTTGCCGGCCGAGCTGGGCGGCATGTTCTTCAACGACCAACAGCCGCTGGTCTACGGCCTGGTGCGCAAGGTTTTCGATCTGGACCTGGCCCCGGTCACGCCGGCACCGGATTTCGCCTGGCTCAGGGGCCAGCGCTTTCACATCGACCAGTTTGCCGACCCGAGCATCCTGCCCTACCAGCTTCGACCTGACGAGCAGGGACTGAGCTATTACGGCCTGACGATGCTGGCGATCGAGCGCATGGCGCCGGACATCAAGCAGTATTGGCCGTTCAACCCGGAAGGCAGCCGTGATGCCAGCCTGGCTTACCTGCGCGAGCATCGCTATGACGGTCGCCTGCTCTGCGACTGGGGCTTCTGGAACCTGATGGCGCGGGTGATCAGCAATGAAGCCTGGCAGGCGCTGCGCGACGTGGTCAGCACCTACACGCTGTTTGCCAACTGGAACGCGCTGGATGCCATCGTCTCCATCGTGCTCGAGCAGGCCGGCAAGTGGTATCGACTGGTTCACGGCTACCAGCAGCTGCCCGAGCACCTGGCCCGGGCCGCAAGCGAGGCGGGCGTCAGGATCAGCCTGTCCAGCCCGCTGAACCGGGTTGAGCGATCCGGCCAGGGCTTTCTCGTGGATACCGGCAGCGACCAGCATCGGCGCCAGCTGCCGGCCGACCGCCTCGTCCTGGCCCTGCCGCTGATGCCGATCCGCCGGCTGATCAATGCCAGCCCCGATCTGCAGACATCCCAGCTGCTCGCGCCGCTGAAGTCCATCCGCGCCCTGCCCGCCTGCAAGATCTTTCTGACCTTTGATCAGCCGTGGTGGCGCGAGGTGCCGGACGGTCCCGGGAAAATTCAGTCGGAAACCTATGGCGTGTCGCACACCGATCTGCCGATGCGCCAGTGCTATTACCTGGGCGTTGATGAGGCCAGCGGTCAGGGGCTGGTGATGGCCAGCTACGCCGATGGCACGGCGGTGGATTTCTGGCGCGCCCTGTCCGAAGACTGCGGCCATTCCGGCAAGCTCGAATCGGCCCTGAGTCGGCGCGCGATCAAGGAAATCCAGTCAGAGCTGTCCGAAATTCACGGCGTCAAGGTGCCGCCGCCCACCGGCGGGTTGTTCATCGACTGGGCGCAGGCGCCGTTCGGCGGCGGTTGGCACAACTGGCAGTCGGGTTTCAAGAGCTGGCAGATTGCCCCGTTGATGGCCCGACCCGACCCGGCCTTGCCGCTGCATGTTTGTGGCGAGGCCTTCAGCGAGGCCCAGGGCTGGACCGAGGGCGCGCTGGCGTCCACCGAATTCATGTTGCAGAAGGAGTTTGGCCTGGCCGCCCCGGCCTGGCTGCAAGAATCAGCCGGCAACGCTGCTGGCTGAGACCTATCCAACCCAAAAGAGGAGCATGTCATGTCGGAAAATACCAAGAAAATGCTGCTGGCCCTGAGCGAAGATCCGAACCTGGTCAGCGAATACAAGCAAGACCCCAAGACAGTGATGGATCGCTTCGGGGTGCCGGCAGAGCACCAGGAACTGATCGGCCAGGGGGACAAGGAAGGATTGCAGAAAGCCGCCGGCCTGGACGACGAGATGTGCAGGCTGATCATTTTCTGATCCGGTGGCCGCTGCCCGTCTGAGCGTTGTCGGCACGGGCATCCGGCCTGGCGGTCACCTGACCCTGGAGACCCGTCATCTGCTGGCCGGGGCCGATCGAGTTTTGGCCGTGGTCGATGGTCTGGGCCTGGAGCATCTGCGCCGGATCAACCCGGCCGCCGAGTCGCTGCAAGACTGCTACCGACAGTCGCCCGGCCGCGAAGCGAGCTATGCAGAGATGGTGCGCCGGATACTGGCTGCCCTGGACCGGGGCGGCCACGTCTGCGCCGCGTTTTACGGCCATCCCGGCGTATTCGTCTGGCCGGCTCATGAATGCATCCGGCAGGCCCGCGCCAGGGGTCTGGAGGCTCGCCTGTATCCTGGTATCTCGGCCGAAGACTGCCTGTTTGCCGATCTCGAGCTGGATCCTGCCCTGCACGGTTGCCAGAGCTACGAGGCGATGGATTTTTTCCTGTATCCGCGTCTGATCGATACCAGCGCCGCGCTGGTGCTGTGGCAGATGGCCGCGCTGGGTGATGTGCGGCGCGATCGATTCGAGGCTGATCCGGCCTGGGTCCGGGCCCTGGCCGAGGTGCTGATGGCCGATTACCCCGCAGAGCATGTGGCCACGGTCTATGAGGCCGCCACTTTTCCCTTGTCCGAGCCGCGCCGTGAGCCGATTTCCCTGGCCCGGCTGCACCAGGTCAGCTTCAGCCAGGCATCTACCCTGTATCTGCCGCCGCTGGCAGCCCCCCGACTCAGTGAACAGCGCTTGGCACGCCTGGGCCTGGTGGCCGAGGATCTGGGTCCGGCCGCCTACCGCCGCTACCGCGACCGTTAGACGCCTGGTCCGCAGTCCATGCAGTCGCCCGGTCGTTCCGGGCCCGCTTTAAGCTTGTGGTTAAGATCCTGCAGGGCGGTACGCAGGCCCTCTTCGATGACCGGATGGTAGTAGGGCATATCCAGCATTTTGCTGACTGTCATCCGGTTCTGAACCGCCCAGGCGAGCAGATGGGCGATGTGCTCGGCCGCCGGTCCAAACATCTCGGCACCCATGAACAGGCCGCTGCCGTGCTCGCCGTAGACGCGCAGCAATCCGCGCGCCCGTCCCATCACCCGGCTGCGGCCCTGGTTGGCGAAACTGACCGAGCCCACGGCAAAACAGCCGCGGCAGTGCTCGTCAACCTGCTGGATATTGAGACCCACTGCGGCAATCTGGGGATCGCTGAAAACCACGCTGATGGGCGCGCGCCGCAGCCCGGCGCGCAGATCGGGCCAGCGTCCGGCATTGGCGCCGGCGATTCTCCCTTCGTCGGCCGCCTCGTGCAGCAAGGGCCGTTCGTTGTTGACATCGCCGGCGATAAAAATCGGGCTGTTGCCGCACTGCAGGGTGTAACGGTCGAATAGCGGTGTGCCAAGATTGTCCAGCTCCAGGCCGGTGCTTTCCAGGTTCAAGCCCTCGAGATTCGGTCGGCGGCCGGTGGCAGCCAGCAGCCAGTCGAACTGCTCGGTAGCCTCATCGCCGTCGGCATCGTCGAAACTGATCTGCACGCCGCCGCTGGTTTCGCTGATCTCATGGACCCGGGCGTCCGGATCAAGCGGAAACTCATCGCAGAAGTGCTTGAGCGCCAGCTTGCGAATCTCCGGGTCCTGGATGCCGCCGAGCCCGCCGCCGACACCGAACATGCGGACTCTGACGCCCAGTCGAGCCAACGCCTGGCCCAGCTCCAGACCGATCACGCCGGGACCAAACACGGCCACCGACTCAGGCAGATCATCCCAGTCGAACACGGCATCGCTAGTGATGAGTCGTGAACCGGCGCCTTCCAGCGGCGCGGGAATGAAGCTGCTGGACCCGGTTGCGATCACAACGCGTTCGGCATGAAGCTGGCCGACACCATCGACCTCGAGCCGGTGCCGGTCGAGAAACCGGGCCTTGCCAAGCAGGCGGTCGCTTTCGGGAATTGACTCGATCGATTTGAGCACCCCCTCGACGAAGCGATCGCGATGGCGTCTGACCCTGGCCATGACAGCCGGACCATGGATCTTGACGGGCCCCGCTTCGACCCCGAAACGCCGGGCATGAGCCGCCTGGTGAGCGGCTTCAGCGGCAGCGATCAACAGCTTGCTGGGCATGCAGCCGACCCTGGCACAGGTGGTACCAAAACGCTCGGCCTCGATCAGCACAACGCTGTCGGTGTGCTTGCGTGCCTGGCGCCAGGCCACCATGCCGGCGGTGCCACCGCCGATGATGGCGACATCCACGTCTCGAGTCTGCATAAGTCCTCCTGTCTGTATCGGAATGTGTTTACGAACCACTACAAGGACCCGGCTATCGCTGTGTGCCTTGCAAAAGTACAGGTGCTCAGTGTATCCGCCCGCGCCAGATCGATATCGCCTTGGTCGTGGGCAATGCTCCGATTTCGGTCTTTTGCGGGCCTCCTTGATCTCCCCTGCGGTACACTCTTGACGAACTCAAAAGTCCAATTTTTCAATGCGTTATAAAACTGTTGAGGAGATCCTTGACCAGGCGGCTGCGCTTCATGATCGGCTGGCTGCCTGTTCGCGCGACGCTGCGCAAGCCCAGGACAAGCAGCGCGTGGGACTGGTCCTTGATTACCTGGCTGATCATCAGGATCGACTCAGGCAGGCGATCAAATCCTTTGAGGATGATGCCGGCGACCGGGTCATGTCCACCTGGTTCGACCGATCCCCGGAACTGGAGTTGCCTCAGGTTAAATCGCAGGAGCTGGCAGATATTGATGAAGTTGAGACCTTGATTGACAAGGTGATCGAGTTTCATGACCGCATCATTGCGCTCTACGGCAACCTGCGTGACCAGGCTCATGTCGACCAGGTTCGCGAGGTGTTCGCCAGTCTGGCCGACCTGGAGCGCCATGAAAAGCTGGAGCTGATCCAGTCTTCCCGCCAGCTTCAGGACATCTGAACATGCCTTACGATCGTAATGCCGACCTGCCAGACCAGGTTACCGACAATCTGCCCGATCATGGTCAAACCATCTACCGCAAGGCCTGGAACTCGGCTTGGGAACAATACAAGGATCCAGAAGATCGTGATGGCGATGCCAGCCGTGAGGAAGTCGCGCACCGGGTTGCCTGGACTGCGGTCGAGGAAGTGTACGAAAAGGACGACTATTGAAACTGGCGGCGGCGCTGATCAGAAGGTCGACAAGCCCGTCCGCTCCATGACCCGATATTGCCAGTAGCGCCAGCGACGCTCGTCGGCATACTGTTCATAGTCGACACTGTACCGGCGCTGGTCGTGATTGTTCCAGCGGCGCTCGAACCAGGCGCTGGCGTTGACCAGGGCTGCAAGATTGCCGGGCCCGGTCAGCTCGATGTTGGTTTCCGGGTTGAAGTTGTCGAGATTGCGGCGGGTGTAGTTGGCAGAACCGAGAATCATCACGGCCTCCCCATCCGGCTGGCGAACCAGCAACTGTTTGCTGTGGCATTGCTCGCCCGTGGTGTGACACCAGCGTACCGCGACGCCGGCCCGGTGCAGTTTCGCCGCCACGGGACGGTTCGGCACGCCGTTCTTCTCTCGTCCAAACGCATGCGCGTTGGGGTCGAGCAAAACCCGCACCTGCGCGCCCCGTCGCTGGGCATCTATCAGCCCTTTGACGATGGCCCGGTGGGAAAGATAGAACATGGCCAGGTCGACCTCGGAGCCTGGACCGGCAGCCGCCAGTCGCTCGAGCACGGCATCGCGTATCGCCGCTTCGGTCAGCACGCGCACATCGTGTTCAGGTGATGTGCCGGCGGGTTGGCTGCCAGGTTCAGGCAGCATGAGCCCGGGGGCTGAAAAAGCCAGGATCGCCCGTTCGCTGTCGACCAAATCGGCCACGGCCGCACCGCGAAAGACCAAGGCGCTGTTGCCGTGTGCGCTGGAGGCATCGTGGGGGTTTGCCGAGGTGACCAGCCCGGTCCATTCCCCATCCTGATCGGCAATCAGCACTTTTCTGTGGTTGGCCTTGAAGTTGGCCATCGCCAGCCAGGTGCGCAAACTGACCGACTCATCGCCGACCGGGTTGGGTAGCCAGCCCCCCGGCGAATTACCCAGCCAGCGACAACACAGCCGCCACAGTCCGGACCAGGTCGGATTGGAATCACGCAAGCGGCTCAGGTCTGTGATCACGACATCGATGCCGGCAGCCTCCATGGCCTGGAGATTGTCCGAGACTACGC
>SKKV01000281.1 GCA_007123575.1 Wenzhouxiangella sp. | reverse complement strand
TGTCTGTCAGGCCTTGAGGTGCAGCCGAAGCGCGCAGGGCCAGGCGGATAAAGGGCCGCCGCCTGTCTGAGCGGAGCGCCCGGAAGGGCGCGGAGCGAGTTCGGCGGACCCCGCCTGGACCGAGCACTGCAGGGAATCGGCCGCCCGCAAGGGCGGTTGACAAACCTTTGGCCTGACAGACAAGGCGCTCTGAGCGATCGAAGCCCGGAAGGTATGGCTGAAACATATACGTAATCAGGAAAACCTATGGTCAACCGGATTGCCAGTCACTGGCGTAGAGTGCTCGGCCTTGTTTGACCGATTCACTGACTTTTCTTCGCGACCTTCGCGTCTTCGCGGTTAGTCATTTTTGCAGTTCAGGACAGCCTCTAACGGGCGGTGATGCGGGCGTGTAGCCAGGCGCCCAGGGCGCCGAACAGGGCCAGGAAGAGCACGCCCAAGGTGGAGCGGGCGGCGCTGATGGCGGTGACGGGGAGCATTGCCGACATGATCAGCAGGGCCGCGATGATGGCGGCGAAGCCAGCAGCCGGATAGAGCCAGGTTCGGTGCGCTTTGAAAGCGCCTGACAGCAGTCCAGCCACGGCAAAGGCAATCAGAAAGCCTGCGGCCACGATGATCGCGTAAATTGGCGCAAAATGGACCAGGTCGTGCAGCATGGTCGACAGCCGCAGCGATATCGGCATGGGTTCTCCCAGCGCGGCGATACGGGACAGGTTGTACTGGGTCTGGAATATGCTGCCCAGCCCGGCGGCAACCACCACGCTGGCAAAAAAGCCGCCCAGCCATCGAATCGTTTGCATGCGGGATTTCCTTGGTCCAATCGATACTCGCGATCAGCTTACCCGCTTTGGGTTATCGTGACGACATCACTCGATAACTCGGAGCTTTCGATGACTGTTTCGCGCCGACTGCTGTTTCTGCTATTTGCGCTGATGTTCTGGCTACCAGCCAGCGCCTTCCAGATCGACACGATTGCCGAGGGCCTGGAACACCCCTGGTCGATTGCTTTCCTGCCGGACGGCCGGATGCTGGTCACCGAGCGGGCCGGCCGGCTGCGGATAATCCAGGACGGGGAGCTGCTGCCCGACGCGGTTGCCGATGTGCCCGACGCCTACGTCGCCGCCCAGGGTGGCCTGATGGAAGTTGCCCTCGACCCGGACTTTTCCGATAACGGCTGGATTTACCTGACCCTCGCCTACGGCGACCGCCGCGCTAGCGCCACTCGCCTGGTCCGGGGCCGGCTTGATGGCATGCGATGGGTCGATAACCAGGTTTTGTTTACTGCCGAGCCGGCCCGGAATCGACCCGTACACTACGGCGCTCGAGCGGCCTTTCTCGGAGACGGCACGCTCCTGCTCACGCTGGGCGATGCCTTCGACTACCGTGAACAGGCGCAGAAGCTAAACAACCACACCGGCACCATCGTGCGATTGAATCGCGATGGCAGCGTTCCTGTTGATAACCCCTTCGTCAATCAGAGCGGCGCCCTCGCCGAGATTTACAGCTACGGCCACCGCAATCCGCAAGGCATTGTTTTTGATGCGGAAACCGGATTGATCTGGTCGCACGAACACGGCCCGCGCGGCGGCGACGAACTGAACCTGATCAAGCCCGGAGCCAACTACGGCTGGCCGGTAGCCACCCACGGTGTCGACTACTCGGGCGCCAGGATCACACCGTATACCTCACGGCCCGGCATGGAAGACCCGAAGATTGACTGGACACCTTCGATTGCGCCTGCCGGCATGAGCCAGTATCGGGGGGGCCTGTTTCAGGAATGGAACGGAAACCTGCTGGTTGCCAGCCTGGTCGACCGCTCGATCCGGCGCATCGAGCTGGATGGCGACAATATCATTGCCGAGGAAAAGCTGGACCTGGGCATCAACCGTCGCCTGCGCGACATACGGGTGGGACCGGACGGAGCGCTTTACATCCTCACCGACCACCAGGACGGCGAGGTGCTCAGAGTCGCGCCCTAACCATTATTCTGATTTTTCGTCCTGTGGTGCGCCAATATGCTTCAGGCGCACTTCCTGGCTGGTCACCCGTGGCATGCGATCGCGCACGGTGTCAGTGTCAACCAGTTTGTCAGCACCCTCGCTCAAGTGATCGAAAACCGCCTTGTAACTGTCGGTGAGCTGGTTGATAAGCTCGGCGGTTTGCACGAAGTGCTCATTGACCTCTTCGCGAAAACGCGCATTTTCCTTCTGTAGCTGCTCGACTGAGCCACTGGGCCCGCCGCGTTTCTTCAGCCATACCCATACGCCAACCGCGCCAATCAGCAAACCGACTATCACGGCAATCAATTCAGACCACATACGTTACCAAGCCTCTCAGGTTCAAATACTGGTTCATCATAGCAGCAGCATGTTGCGGCAGGTCTACATGCCCTCATTTTTCGCGCCAGCGCAGTTCAAACAGATCCAGCCTGCGATCCTTTAGATTGCGAACCGAGCCGTGGGAGCGAATTTCACGCAGGTTGTCCAGGTCAAGATCCGCAATCAGCATGGTTTCCGTGTTCGGCGTAGCCTCGTGGGCAATGGCATCGTGTGGAAAGGCGAAGTCGGACGGGGTGAAGACCGCAGCCTGCGAATACTGCATATCCATGTTTTCCACCCGCGGCAGGTTGCCGACCGAGCCGGTAATCACCACGTAACATTCGTTCTCGATCGCGCGCGCCTGAGCGCAGCGACGCACCCGCAGGTAGGCATTCTTGGTATCGGTCCAGTAAGGAACAAACAGGATATGCATACCCTCTTCTGCCATCAGGCGCGGCAGCTCAGGGAACTCCACGTCGTAGCAGACCAGAATGCCGATCTTGCCGAAGTCGGTGTCGAACACCTTGACCTTGTCACCGCCGGTCAAGCCCCAGTAGCTGACCTCGTCGGGGGTGACATGGACCTTGTACTGCCGGTCCCAGCTGCCGTCTCGACGCAGCAGGTAACAGACATTTCGCAGATGCTCGCCATCGTATTCAGGCATGGAACCGGCGATGATATTGATGTTGTAGCTGACTGCATACTTGAGCATCTCATCGCGAATCGCCTCGGTATAACCGGCCAGTTGCCGCACGGCTTCGGCTGGGCCCTGATCATTCCACGGGGCCATCAGCGGGCCGTTGAAAAACTCAGGGAAAAGAACCACGTCGGCCTGGTAGCCCGACACCGCATCAACAAAGTACTCGATCTGGGAAAAGAGATCCTCCAGTGACCGAGTCGGGCGCATCTGCCATTGCACGGCGCCAATTCGCACATCCGAGGGGCGCCCCCCAATTGCGCCGGCGCTGGCCTCTTCAAAGTAGATATTGATCCACTCGAGCAAGACGGCAAAGCCCGCCGAAGGTTTGTCGTTGGGAAGGTATCCGCGCACGATGCGCCTGACCTGGAAATCGTTGGCGAGCTGAAAGGTCAGAATCGGATCGCTCAGTTCTCGCGATTGGACTTTGGCCACGTATTGCTGGGGCGTGAGCTCGCCGGCGCGTTCCTGGTAGCCAGGAATGCGACCACCTACCACGATACCGCGAAGATTCATGTGCTCGCACAGCTCCTTTCGCGCATCGTATAGGCGACGACCCAAGCGCAAATCTCGGTAGTCGGGATGAACAAAGACATCCACGCCATACAGCACATCGCCCTTGGGATCATGGGTGGTCAAGTAACCGTTGCCGACAATATCCCAATAACGATGGTCCTGCCCCCAGCGGCTGTATTTGACGATCAGGGAGATGGCGGCTGCAACGACCTTGCCATTGTCCTCGATACAGATCTGGCCTTCTGGAAAGCGCAATATCTGCGACTCAAACTGGGCCTCGGTCCAGGCTCCTTCAAGGCCGCCGGGATAGACGCGATCCATGATCTCGGCAATATCGGCGTAATCCTCGAGCCTAGTCTGGCGAAGAATCAGGCGATGGCTGTCGGATGTTTCGTTGGAATCAGTCATTCAAGGGGGCTGGGCAACTTTAGAGAAAAGACCACAGGATAACTCAGGACCAAACCGTCAGGATGACAGAGCAGCACTCGCCAACGCTTATAATCAACCCATGCCGATTCAGCCCCCAGGTCCGGAAAGCCGCGTCTACGCTCCATCGGAACTGAACCAGGAAGTGCGCCTGCATCTCGAAGCCGGATTTCCTAAGCTGTGGATCCAGGCCGAGATTTCAAACCTCGCTCGACCGGCTTCCGGCCACCTATATTTTACCCTGAAGGATGCGCGCGCCCAGATTCGCTGCGCTCTGTTTCGCGGCCACGCTGCCGGCCTCGGCTTTCGTCCGGAAAATGGACAGGAAGTCGTGGTGCGCGGACGCTTGAGCCTGTACGAGGCTCGCGGCGATTATCAGCTTATCGCCGACGGCATGCTGGAAGCAGGCGCCGGTATGCTAGCGCGAGCTTTTGAAGCACTGAAGAAAAAACTCGACGCCGAGGGCTTGTTCGACCCAGCCCGCAAGCAGGCGCTGCCCGCCTGGCCCAAGCGCATTGGGCTGATCACCTCGCCTAGCGGCGCGGCCTTGCAGGACATGCTGCGCGTTCTGGGGCAGCGCTGGCCAGCCGCCCGGGTACGCCTGTATCCGAGTGCCGTGCAGGGAGAACAGGCAGCGGGCGAATTGCTGAAGGCGCTGCGCGCGGCCGATCGACACGGCTGGGCCGATGTCCTGATCATCGGCCGCGGCGGCGGTTCGCTGGAGGATCTCATGGCTTTCAATGATGAAACCCTGGCTCGGGCGATTGTGGCCGCCAAAACTCCTATCGTCAGCGCGGTTGGCCATGAAACCGACTTCGCCATCGCCGACTTTGTCGCCGACCTGCGCGCGGCCACGCCAACCGCGGCAGCAACAGCGGTCAGCCCGGACGGTCCAGCCCTGCGCCAGCAGCTGATGCGCCTTTACAGGCGTCTGCTCAGGACAACCGGTCAACACTTCGATCGACTGGCGCAGCGGGTCGACCAGCTCGGCCATCGGCTCCTGCTGTGTCATCCCGGAAAACGTCTCGACCAGCACCGCCTCCAGCTTGAGCAGCTGCAGGCACGCAACGGCCATGCGATCAAGCGCGCGCTTGACCTTCGCCAGCAACAACTCGCCGGGCTGCAGGCCCGGCTGCAGGCCCGCCATCCCGGCCGGCAGCTCGATCAACTGACCGAGCGCTTGTACACCCTGGAAAAACGCCTTAGACGCGCCATGGGCGGCGAACTGGAGCGAAAACAGCGAGCGCTCGCCGGTCTGTCTCGGAATCTTGACAACGTCAGCCCCCTGCGGGTGCTGGAGCGCGGCTACGCGGTCGTCAGAAACCCGGAACGCCAAGCAATCACTCAAAGAGATGACTTCATAAAGGGGACAAAAATCAATATTTTGATGAATGAATTTGAAGTCGATTGTGAAATTACTGCAGCGCCACGCAAGGGCCGAATTCAGTGACCGAGCTGTCCACCCTGGCCGCCCCTGCCCGGCATGAAGCGCTGATCAAGCATTCGCGATTCATTGCCCTGGCCGAACGCCATACAGCTGAAGCCGGCATGCGTGAATTTCTCCAGCGAGCCCATGAAGCCGGCGCCAATCATCATTGCTGGGCCTGGAAAAGCGGCCAGCAGTACCGTTTTGACGACGACGGCGAGCCGGGCGGCACTGCCGGCCGGCCAATTCTGCAGGCAATCGAGGGCCAGGGCCTTGACCAGGTCGGCGTGGTGGTCATTCGCTACTTCGGTGGCGTCAAGCTGGGCACCGGTGGCCTGGCCCGGGCCTATGGCGGCACCGCGGCCGAATGTCTACGTCACGCCAACCGCGAGCGCCTGGTAGAAACCAGACGGCTGCAAATCCGCCTGGGCTTCGAGCATGTCGACCGCGCCCACCAGTTGCTGGCACAGTTTCGTGCCGAGAAAATCGGCGAGTGCTACGGCGAACACGGCCTGGATCTGGAAATCGAACTGCCGGCCACAGCTCTGGAAGCACTCTCGGATACGCTCAACGACCTGACCCGCGGCCAGGTGACGCTACAACAACTTGATTTCGCGTAGGCGCTGTTTCAGGTAGTCGTCAGCGGTGATCGGCTCCGGGTAGCGATTCGGGCGCGATTCACTAACGCACTGCGGCAGGGTCTGGATCAGGAAATCCGGGTTCGGATGAAGGAAAAACGGGATCGAGAAGCGCGCCTGACGGGCAGCCTCTCCATCCGGATTAACCACCCGGTGGGTCGTCGAGGGATAAACGTGGTTGGTCAGACGCTGCAGCATGTCGCCGACGTTGATCACGATCGTGCCCGGCAGGGTGCTGACCGGCACCCACTGTTCGTCGCGGGTCAGGATTTCCAGGCCCTGCTCTTTCGAGCCGATCAGCAGCGTGATCAGGTTGATGTCTTCGTGGCGCGCCGCGCGGACCGCCCCGGGCACGGCCTCGCGAATCGGCGGGTAGTGAATCGGTCGCAGGATGGCGTTGCCGAGATTGATGTGCTGGGCAAACCAGTCTTTTTCCAGGCCGATATCCAGCGCCAGGGCCGACAGGATGCGCCCACCCAGCTGATCCAGGGCCCGGTACAGGGCCAGTGCGGCCGGCTTGAAGGCCGGCAGTTCGGCAGGCCAGACGTTCGGTAGCAGGACATCCGGAAACGGATTGTTCTCCAGCAACTCGCGCCCGACGTGCCAGAACTCCTTCAAGTCAGGCACATCATGGTCACGCGCCTGCTCGATGCCGAAACCCGTATAGCCGCGTGCGCCGCCCATGCCCGGGCGATGATACTGCTGCTTGATTTCAGTAGGCAGGGCAAAGAACTGGCGAAAAACCGTGTAGGCCTGCTCTATCAGGTCATCATCAATTCCATGATCACGGATACCAACAAACCCGGTGTCGCGCCAGGCCCGCCCCAATTCGGAGGAGAATTGACCGGCGCGATCATCAAAATCTGCCAGCGACAGAACCGGGACCTGAGTCATGACAAAAGAACCCTCCAGGCTCAGGTGCTGATGGCACGGGTGACCGCGCCGGCCAGCTGATCGGCCAGGCGGGCGACCTGGTCGGACTCCGGGCCCTCCACCGTAACCCGAACCACCGGCTCGGTGCCCGATGGGCGCAGAATCACCCGCCCCTGGCCGTCAAGCTCTGATTCCACCTCGCGAACGACGGCATCCAGGGTCGGATTGCCGCTGATCGCTGACCTGGCATCGCCGACTACCGGTACGTTGATCATCACCTGCGGATATTTTTTCATGCCGTTAGCCAGGGCCGCCAGCGACTGGCGCGTCCTGGCTACCACTTCAAGCACCTGCAGCGCCGAGACAATACCGCAGCCGGTGGTGGCCCGGTCCAGGCACAGAATATGCCCGGAAGCCTCACCGCCCAGCACCCAGCCGCGCTCGCGCAGCCGCTCGTGGACGAAGCGGTCTCCCACCTGGCTGCGCTCGAACGGCACGCCCATGCCGCGAAACGCTTCTTCCAGGCCGAAATTGCTCATCACCGTTCCGACCACGCCGCCGCTCAGGCCACCGTTGGCGCGACGCGCATTGGCCAGCACGTACAAGATCTGGTCGCCGTCGATCAGCCGGCCTGTATGGTCAACCAACACCACGCGGTCGCCGTCACCGTCAAAGGCCACGCCCAGATCCGCTTTTTTCTCGACCACGGTAGCCGCAAGGCTCTGCGGGTGAGTGGAACCGCAGTCGGTGTTGATATTCAGACCATCGGGCTTGTCGTGAATCGAGACAACCTCGGCACCCAGCTCTCTGAAAACCGGCGGTGCGATCCGATAGGTCGCGCCGTTGGCACAGTCCACCACCACCTTGAGGCCCTCGAAACGGGTGCCGTAGGGCACGGTGGCCTTGCAATACTCGATGTAGCGGCCAACGGCATCGTCCACGCGGGTTGCCTTGCCCAAGCGATGCGGCGCCACCTGCTCCAGCGGCTCGTCCAGGCGCTGCTCTATTGCTTCCTGGAGCGCGCCGTCCAGTTTCTCGCCCTGGCCTGAGAAAAATTTGATGCCGTTGTCTTCGTAGGGGTTGTGCGAGGCAGAAATGACCACGCCGGCGACGCCTCCGAGGCTTCGCGTCAGATGAGCCACGGCCGGCGTTGGCATCGGGCCCAGCAAACGCACATCCACCCCGGCTGCCGAGAAACCAGCTTCCAGGGCTGACTCGAACAGGTAGCCCGAGATGCGGGTATCCTTGCCGATAACCACGCAGGGATGATCTTCGCTGCGCTCGGCCAGCACCGAGCCGGCAGACCAGCCCAGCTTGAGGATGAAATCCACCGTGATCGGCGGCTCGCCAACCCGGCCACGAATGCCGTCAGTGCCAAAATATCTCATCGGGCTATTTTACTCCGCTCCAGCGCGGAATCGGCGTCGGCAGCCAGTACTTTCAGCACGTCCACGGTGGGCGCCACGTCATGCACACGCAGAATAGCCGCGCCGCGCTGGGCGCAGAGCATGGCCGCGGCCAGAGAAGCTGCCAGGCGCTCGTCGGTGGACTCACGGCCGGTAATGGCACCGAGCATGGACTTTCTGGAAATGCCGGCCAGCACTGGCCATCCAGTCTCAGTTAGGTTGTTCAACCCTGTCAACAGCGCCAAATTGTGGGTCAGCGTCTTGCCGAATCCGAAACCGGGGTCGATGACAATGTGTTCGCGGCGAATTCCAGCCGCCAGGGCCGCTTCAGCCCGATGCGCGAGGAAGTCGCCGACCTCTGCCAACACATTGGCATAGACCGGACTTTTCTGCATGGTCCGAGGCTGCCCCTGCATGTGCATGAGGCAAACCGGCACATCCAGGCTGGATGCCGCTACCAGCGCACCCTCGGCACGCAGCGCGTTGACGTCGTTGATCATACCCGCGCCCGCCGCAACTGCGGCGCACATGACCTCTGGCTTGCTGGTATCAATGGAAATGGGCACATCAAGCTCACGGGCCAGGGGTTCAATCACGCTGAGCACGCGCTCGATTTCTTCTCCAGCAGACACCGGGGCAGCACCGGGCCGGGTGGATTCACCGCCGATATCGAGGATATCCGCGCCCTGCTCGGCCAGTTTCCGGGCGTGCGAGATCGCTGCATCTGGCTGCCAGTAGCGGCCTCCGTCGGAAAACGAATCCGGAGTGACATTGACGATCCCCATCACCAGTGGTCGATGGTGTTTGGCTGCGCTGTCGATTCGCGCAGCGAGATCAACCGTCATCAGTGTGTTCCCAGGATAGTGTCAAAGTTTAGAAAAACGAAAGCCGCGACGGTAACCCGGCGCGGCCTTCAAAACTCGGCAAAGCGGACTCAGCCTGGCGCAGGCTGACCAGTCGGCTCGTGGCCACCGCCATCGTCATCCGAGGGCGGGCTCGGCGGTTCGCCGCTTTCGTTCCAGTCCTCGGGCGGATCCGGCTCCTGCCCCTGCATGATCTGATCAATCTGACGGCTGTCGATGGTCTCGAAACGCATCAAGGCTTCAGCCATCAGATCCAGCTTGTCACGATTTTCCTCCAAAATTCGGGTGGCAACCTGGTAAGCCTGGTCAATAATGCGACGAACCTCCTTGTCCAACTGGCGATGGGTCTCGTCGGACACATTCTTGTGCTGGGTGACCTGACGACCGAGGAAAACCTCATCTTCGTTTTCATCGTAGGAAATCGGCCCCATGGCATCTGACAAACCCCACTTGGTGACCATGTTGCGGGCAATCTGCGAGGCCCGCTCGATGTCGTTCGAGGCGCCGGTTGTCACCTTTTCCTTGCCGTAGATCAGCTCCTCGGCCACCCGCCCGCCAAACAGACTCGCAAGCTGCGAGGTGATCTGCTGCCGGGTCATGGAGTACTTATCCTGCTCAGGCAGGAACATCGTGACACCCAGTGCCCGTCCGCGCGGAATGATCGTGACCTTGTAAACCGGATCGTGATCCGGCACCAGGCGACCAACGATCGCATGCCCGGCCTCGTGATAGGCGGTCAACTTCTTTTCATGCTCGGACATAGCCATGGACTTGCGCTCAGCGCCCATCATGATCTTGTCCTTGGCCAGCTCGAAATGGGTCTGGCGAACCGTCTTCGAGTCCTGGCGGGCGGCAAACAGGGCCGCTTCATTGACTAGGTTGGCCAGATCGGCACCGGAAAAGCCGGGCGTACCGCGGGCAATCACGCGCGCATCAACGTTGTCGTCAACTGGCACCTTGCGCATGTGAACTTTCAGAATCTGTTCCCGCCCCTTCAGATCTGGCAATGGAACGACCACCTGCCGGTCAAAGCGACCTGGGCGCAGGAGGGCCGGATCAAGCACATCGGGCCGGTTGGTGGCGGCGATCAGGATGATGCCTTCGTTGCCCTCGAAACCGTCCATTTCCACAAGCAATTGGTTCAGAGTTTGCTCGCGCTCGTCGTGACCACCGCCAAGGCCGGCACCGCGATGGCGACCAACCGCATCAATTTCATCGATGAAGATGATACATGGCGCATGCTTTTTGGCGGTCTCGAACATATCGCGAACTCGCGAAGCCCCGACGCCGACGAACATTTCGACAAAGTCGGACCCTGAGATCGAGAAAAACGGCACCTTGGCCTCACCGGCAATGGCCTTGGCCAGCAAAGTTTTGCCAGTGCCGGGCGAACCGACCATCAAAATACCCTTGGGAATATGGCCACCCAAACGCTGGAACTTGGCCGGGTTGCGCAGAAAATCAACCAGCTCGGTGACTTCTTCCTTCGCTTCTTCGCAGCCAGCAACATCTTCAAAAGTCACCTTGACTTGGTCTTCGCCCTGCAACTTGGCCCGCGATTTGCCGAAACTCATCGCGCCGCCACGGCCGCCCATGCCGCCCTGCATCTGGCGCATGAAGTAAACCCACAAACCAACCAGTACAAGCACCGGCAATAGACTGATCAGAATGTCGATAATGACGGAGCGCCGTTGCGGCTCCTTGGCTTCGATGGTGACGCGGTTGTCTAGCAAATCCTTGATCAAGCCATCGTCACGCGGTGCCTGCACGGTAAACCGCTGACCGTCGCGCGACTGGCCAGTTATCGTTTTACCGCCCGTGCTTTCCTGAATAGTGACTTGCTCTACATTGCCGCTACGAACTTCCTCCAAAAATGCGGAGTAGTTCATCGACCGCGGCTCCTGTTGCGGCTGCGAGTAGTAATTGAACACGCTCATGAGCACCATCGCGATGATGATCCACATGATCAAGTTCTTGGCAAAATCGCTCAAAATGCGTCTCCGTCAGTGCTGTGGGCGACATTCACCCATCATTCTAGCGTATCGGCCAATCAGGCCCCGTTTTTGAGACCAAGCCCAACCAGGTAAACTTCACGGCTTTCAGGCCTGGAGGCGGCTGGCTTTCGAATCTTTACTGTATTGAATGTTCGCCTGAACTCAGTGAGCAGATCGTCAAACCCTGCCCCCTGAAACACTTTGACCACCAGTTTTCCCGAAATATCCAGCCAGCTTAGGGCGAAATCCAGCGCCAGTTCAGCCAGATAGATTGATCGCGCCTGGTCCGATGGCGCGATTCCTGAGAGATTGGGGGCCATGTCGGACAGTACAAGACCTACTTTCTCTCCATCGAGCAGCGCCTCCAACTGCTCGAGCACGTCATTTTCGCGAAAGTCACCGGCGATAAACTCAACGCCGTCAATGGGTTCCATTGGCAGCAAGTCCAGGGCGATGATCGTGGCATCATCCGGCAGGCGCTGCCGAGCAATCTGCGACCAGCTTCCCGGCGCGGCTCCCAGGTCAACCAGGCGTCGTACGCCCTGAAACAGGCGGTCGCGCTCGTCCAGCTCGATCAGCTTGTAGGCCGCGCGGGCGCGGTAGCCCGCTTCCCTGGCCTTGCGGACATAGGTATCACTTTCCTGGCGCGCTTTCCAGGCCCTCGATGACTTCACTCACATCGTCCAATCAGGCAGCAACTACCGCATTCTATCAGGCAGCGATAGTATGACTGGCCGACTATACTGAGCGGCCAGCAGATTGGAAAAAATTTCGCCGATCACCTCGGCGCAGGGAGATTGCATGACCAACCAGGCCCGAAAGACGCCGGATACGCTCATCATTCTATTCTGGGTCGCCCTGAGTCTGGTGGCGCTGAGCTTCCTGGTCCCGGCCGGCAGCTTTCTGGTTGAAGTCGACACCGACGGCCGCACCTTGCCTGTGGAGCTTTCCAGCTTCAGCGTGGCTGAATCCGGTGCGCCCGGCACCCCGCTGTTCGAGGCCAATCCAGATCGGGTCGGATTCCTCAACACTGCCTTTGAAGGCCTGGTGTCCGGCAGCCGGCATTCGGCCGCCATCGGCATCATGGGCTTTTTGCTGGTCGTCGGCGGAGCTTTTGGCATCATCATGAAGACCGGCTGCATCGATCGCGGCGTGCGGGCTCTAATTCAGCGCACTGAGCAAGACCCTATCCTGGTGCTGCCGCTGCTGTTCTTCCTGTTTTCCCTGGGCGGCGCCATTTTCGGCATGAGCGAGGAAACCATCGCCTTTGTGCTATTGCTGGCACCCATCATCGTGCGCCTTGGCTACGACGCTATCACCGCAGTCCTGGTCACCTTCGTCGCCTCGCGCGTGGGATTCGCGGCCAGCTGGATGAATCCCTTCAACGTGGCCATTGCCCAAGGCATTGCCGATGTGCCGATTCTTTCCGGTGCGCCGCTGCGTATTGTCATGTGGGTGGTCTTTACCCTGGTTGGCATGGCGATTACGCTGTGGTGGGCGCGGCGCGTTCATGCCCGGCCGGAGCTTTCGCCCTGCTTTGCCAGCGACGATCATTTTCGCCAGCAGCAATCAGCGCAAACCAGCGAGTCGGGATTTACCGGACGTGACGCGCTGGCGCTGCTGATTATCGTGGCTGGGGTGACCTGGGTGATCTGGGGCGTGATTGCCCACCAGTACTTCATTCCCGAGATTGCGACCCAGTTTTTCACCATGGGCCTGGCGATTGGCTTGCTCTACCTGCTCCCCGGTCGCCACCGCATGGCGGCCAACGACCTGGCACGGTCGTTCCGTGAAGGCGCGGCCGGCCTGATTCCGGCGGTGCTGGTCGTTGGCATGGCCAAGGGGCTGGTGCTGCTGCTAGGCGGCACGGATCCGTCCCAACCGTCGGTCATGAACACCATCCTTTTTTTCCTCGCCTCCGGCCTGGCCCATGTGCCGGAGATGATTTCGGCCTGGCTGATGTTCTTTGTCCAGAGCCTGATCAACTTTCTGGTGCCTTCAGGTTCCGGCCAGGCAGCGCTGACCATGCCGCTGATGGCGCCGCTGGGAGATCTGGTCGGGGTCCAGCGCCAGGTCACCGTGCTGTGCTTCCAGCTCGGCGACAGCCTGACCAATTTAATCATCCCCACCTCGGCGACCCTGATGGGCGTGCTTGGTGCCGCTCGAATAGACTGGGCGGTCTGGGCGCGCTGGGTGCTGCCTTTCTTGGGCATTTACGTGGCCATGGCACTGGCGTTTATCGGGGTGGCCGTATTGATCGGCTATAGCTGACCGGGTTGCTCAAATCGCAACCGGCTTCATGTCCTGGTCCACGGCCACCATGACCAGGTGGCCCTCGATGGCGAGTTCCTGGGTGCCAATCATTGCGTCTTCCAGCAGGATGCGCACCTGAATAGTCATTGAGGTTCGCCCCACTTTGACCACGTCGCCGACCAGTTCGACGATGGCGCCCTGCGGAATCGGCACCTTGAAATCGACCCGATCCATGGAAACGGTTACCACCTGCCGGCGGGAAAAACGGGTGGCGGTGAGAAAAGCGACTTCGTCCATCCACTGCAGCGCGGTGCCACCGTAGAGCGTGCCCAGCGGGTTGGTGTCTTGCGGAAACACCAACTTGGTGATCCGCGTCCGGGCATGCTCGATGCGTTCAGTCAGGCTCGTCATCGCTGCAGTATAAAACGAGCCGGGAGCCTCACGCAGAGGCTCCCACCAAAAATCATTGGTCAGGCGGCATGGGCCAGGTCGGCGACATCATGGGTATCCAGCACGCCAGCGACCGCGTGAATGACCGAGGCGATTCGTACGGCATGCTGAATGATTTCCACCGAGACCCCGTTCTTTTTCAGGATCTGCTCATGGCTGTCGACGCACATGCCACAACCGTTGATCGCCGAAACGGCCAGCGACAGAAGCTCGAAATCAGCCTTGTCGATGCCCGGATTGCCAATCACGGTCATTCTGAGCTTGGCCGGCAGCTTGACGTATTCGTCGTTGGAGGCCATGTGCACAAACCGATAGTAGATGTTGTTCATACCCATGATGGCCGCTGCGGACCGGCTGGCGTTGAGCCAGTTTTCATCCAGATGCTGGGCGGCATCGGTGGTAATCGCCTTGATCAGTTCGCGATTGCGCGAAGCGATGGCGGTTGCCAGGGCCGTGGCCCAGACCTGCTGCTGGCTCATGCCGCCGGCTTGCTCGACGTCCAGCACGTTGCCAAGATTGACACGCAAATCCTTGGCATAGTCTGGAATCTGGCGCTTGAAGGTATCGATGCTCATGCTGTTTGCTCCTGGGAAGATGTCGGGACTGACTTGTTGAGAAAAAGCCTGGCGGCCAGAACAGCCGCCAGGCGGCAAGAACCAGCCCTTAGGCGGCCTTGAGGTGCTCCTGGCCGGGCTGCCAGTTGCACGGGCACAGCTCGTCGGACTGCAGCGCGTCAAGAATACGCAGCGTTTCCTTCGGGTTGCGGCCCACGTTCATGTCGGTGACCGCCACGTGGCGAATAATGCCCTGCGGGTCAACCAGGAAGGTTGCGCGCATGGCAACGCCCTCTTCCGGGTGCAGAATGCCCAACGCGCTGGACAGCTCACGCTTGATGTCTGCCAGCATGGGAATCTGCAGATCGCGCAGATCATCATGGCTCTTGCGCCAGGCCATGTGGACGAACTCGGAATCGGTGCTGGCTGCCAACACTTCACAGTCGCGATCGGCGAATTCGTCCTTCAGATCACTGTAGGCTTTGATTTCGGTCGGGCAAACGAAGGTGAAATCCTTCGGGTAAAAGAACACCAACTGCCACTTGCCGGCAAAGCTGTCGTTGCTCAGGTCGGTGAAGGCCGATTCCAGTTCGGTACCCACCGTGGCTTTCAGGTTGTAGTTCGGAAACTTGTCTCCAATGGTCAACATTGATGCTCTCCTGTTCGGTTAAAGGCTTTTCACAAAAAACGCACGGGGCGAACCCGTGCGACCGCTAGATAAGATTAGGCCGAAAACCGATATTCCAAATAGATTATTCTGATGGATGCTATTTGATTAACCTATGCATCATGCTGGGAGGCCAGCACGTTTCTCGCTTGTTTTTGCGCCAATGAACAATCGAATCGGATCAGAGTTTCATTGACAAGTCTTTGCTACTCTGACGCTGTCGATAGGAATAGTGGATAGCGGCCTTGAATATCCGAGCAATTCAGTACCTGGTAACTTTGGCCGACGTGCGCCACTTCAGCAAGGCAGCGGAGTTGTGCTACGTCAGCCAGCCGACACTAAGCACGCAAATCCGAAAACTGGAAGAAGAACTCGAAGTTCAGCTGGTTGAGCGCTCGCCACGCCAGGTTATGCTGACCCCGATTGGCGAGGAAATTGTAGAGCGGGGGCGCTCCATTCTTGGCGAGGTCGAGGCTATGCGGGCCATTGCCCGCCGCTCGCGTGACCCTCACTCGGGGACCCTGCGGCTGGGTATTTTCCCGACTCTCGCGCCTTACCTGCTGCCGCATGTCATCCCCGAGGTTCGACGCCGCTTTCCACGTCTGACCCTGCGCCTGTTCGAGGAAAAGACCGAAGTCATTCTCGATATGCTCGAGCGCGGCACCCTCGATGCCGGCCTGCTCGCCATGCCGGTTCCCGACGATAGGCTGGTCTGCCGAGAGCTGTTCGAAGAGGCTTTTGTCGTTGCCATGCCAGAGCAGCATCCGCTCGCCGGGAAAATGTATATCGAGCTGGGAGACCTGGAGCAGCAGGAGCTGCTATTGCTTGAGGACGGGCACTGCCTGCGCGACCAGGCACTGGAGGTCTGCCAGATGTCCGGCGCGCATGAAAACCTGGATTTTCATGCCACCAGCATGGAAACGCTGCGTCAGATGGTGGCTGCGAATACCGGCATTACCCTGATGCCCACGCTGGCGATCAAGCCGCCCGTGGCCCCCACTGAAAATCTGGTGGTTCGACCTTTCAAAGAACCCGGTCCGAGGCGCACGATAGCCATGGTCTGGCGCAAGACCTCGGCGCTGAAGGAATTCAACGAACAGATCGCAGGTCTGTTCAGTGCCATAAACCCGGATCTGCTCAAGCCTCCTCAGGCTTGAGCAGATCCTCAAGGCGCTTGGTCATGTTTTCGAACTTGCGCTCGGAAATGCGGAACTGCCAAGGGCTCAAGCGCGCGTCAACGGCAATAGCATCGGTGACGACCCCGGGCACCTCAGATTCCCCCTCAACACCCGGCCCGTCGGCCGCGGCCACTTCCGCGCTGACCGTGAAGTGGGCCCAGCGCCCCTCCTCGTCCTCGAACAGGCTGACGACGAAGTTGAGGCCGTCGCGAGTGACATAAAGCGCCCGCACGGCATCGTCGCTTGGGTGTCCATGGTGCCGCACGCCGTCCAGATTGAGATTGCCAAGCGCGTTGGCCACCGGCCGCAGCTGCCACATAGCGACCGCCTCCCTACCATCGGGCACGTTCATCAACACCCAGTCCTCGCCATCGTCGCTGGCCGCCCTGATCTGCACGGTGTCGCCATCCGGATGGCGCAGGGTGACCTCGCGCAATTCGGCAGCCGGAATATCCATGACCGCGCGCTCCAGCCATTGCAAAGCGCTGTCGGGCAGGTCCAGACGACGATCCGACAGCCAGGTCCGCTCGTCGCCTTCCAGACGAACAAACCGACCGGTCTCGGTGCTGTCCAGGTTGCCCACCAATAAGCCTGGCAGGTCGCTGTCAGGAAAGCGCAGTAACAGGCCTGAAGTGGCACCGCTGCCGACGTCAGCCACACCGAGACGCTGGTACCAGTCGGGGTTGCTGGTGCGCGCTTCCAGCCGTTGACCCGAGGCCAGATCTCTGAGTAGATCGTGAACCAGGCCGAAATCGGCTTCGTAGTCATCTTTCTCGACAACCCGCCAGCGTTCGCGGTCCCGGCGCAGGGACGCAACGGGCACGCCGTCGGCCGAGATCAAATCAACGGCAGAAATGTCGTTGACCGCATCACGCAGACCGGGCACCAAAGGCTGGCTCTCGACCGGCTCAGGCTCAGGGCCGGTTCGACCGAGAATCAACGCCATGGTCAGGGCAACCAGGGTCAGAATGCCGAGGATCAAGATGCCGCGCGCCGTCACAACGCCGCCCCCCGCTTCTTTTGCATCTGCTGCCGGCGCCGCCAGGCCAGCCACAGCGCGAACAGCGTAACTAAGACTGGCATCAGGATGATATTAACCATCTTCACCCGTGTGCCCAACGCCTCGATATCACGATCCAGGTCACGGCGTACCTGCCGCAGCTGCCGACGAATATCCAAGCGCTGCTCCATGAAACGGTCAATCTCGGCCTCCTGCTCCGGGCTGAGAACGGTCAGGTCGGCATCTCCTCTGGCCTGCTGCAAATCATTCAAGCGTCGTTCGGTTTCAGCCAGTTCGGCCTCCAGGCCTTGCTCGGTGGCGAGCAGGCGCTGTTCGGCCTCGCGGCGCAGAGCATCGACCAGCTCGAAAGGCCGGCTGGATACGCCGCGGCTGCGTACGCTGATCAAATCCGCATTGCCGAGCAAATTATCGATGGCGTTGATCACGAAATCACCGTTGCTGGCAAAGGGTTCAAATAGCACTGTGCCGAAAAAGCGTTGGCGCTGAACCCAGAAGCGATCGGACAGCAGATCGGTATCGGCAACCACGATGGCGTTAACCTCGCCCTGCCTGGCGCCGTTTTCGTCGGCAAAGGCGCTTGAAACCGTGCCGGACAGGCGGGCAGCCAGCACGTAATTTTCCCCGGTGGCTGCCATTTCGGCGGCCAGCTCGCTGGGGTCACCGAGGAAACGCAAACGCTCGGCATCCAGCAGGCCCGCCTGGCTGCTTGAGGTCAGTAGCGGCTGCATGGAAAGCGGACTGTCTTCGGCCAGGCCTAGTGCGCCGGCACTGGCCAGGTTGATACTGTCCAGCTCTCCTGTGGTGACATCGTCTGGATTCATCCGGGCCCGGGTGACACCGATGATGGACGGGTGGCGTACCGTGGTCCGGCCCTGCTGCATGCTCACCTCCAAGGCTTGGCCCAAGTCGGCAACAAAGCGCTCGGGCTCGAACTGAAGCCCCCAGGTTTCAAACAGCGGTTCCAGGCTGGAGTGGCGATCAGCGGTCAGCGCTGACATCGGATCGCTGGGGTCGGGCCCGGTGTCGGCTTCGGCCAGCGGATCGACGAAAACCAGCAGGCGACCGCCGTCGAGCACAAATCTATCAATATCGACCAGCAACGCTTCATCAAGCTCACGCGGATGAACCAAAACCAGCGCGTCTATACCTTCCGGCAAAGCATCATCGCTGCGGCTGATGCGCTCGATCTCGAACATTTCGCCGATCTGGTCGTAAATCGCCCACGGCTCCCGGCGCTGCCCGGTTTGCATGTCGAATCCGCCATCCATGGGCAGCCCGGAAACCAGTCCAACGCGCGGACGATCCGGCCGCGACAGGCTGTAAACCATGCGCGCCAGTTCGTACTCCAGAAACGCCTCGCGGGCCGGTGAGATGAAAGGCAGCACTTCCAGACCATCGAGCAGATTGGTGCCGACGATGCCGAGGTAGAGATTGTCGCCCGTTCTGCCGACCGGAACTGCCTCCAAGCCAAATCGGGCGGCCTTGTCCTCCTCTTCCGAGAACGGACGCGGATCGATCCGGCGAACCTGTAGACCACCGTTGGAGCGACGCGCCATTTCGTCCAGTAGCTCCTCGACCCGGCGGGCAAAGTTGCGCACCTGCGGCAAGTCGCTGCTGGCCTCTTCACTGAAGTAGAAATCCAGGGTAATCGGCTCTTCGATGGCGCGCAGCAAGTTGACCGTGCCCGCACTCAGGGTAAATAACCGATTTTCGGTCAAGTCGATCCTTGCGCCAGTCAACAGGTTGGCAGACAGCATGGTCAGGGACAAAAAGAGGACGGCCAGCAGGACCAGGGCGCCGCCCGAGTACCAGTTTTTCATCGTCATCAGTCCGCCTTTTTCAGTTCAAGCACAATACGGTTGGCCATCAGCCAGAAGCCGATCACCAGGGCGAAATACACCAGGTCGCGCAGGTCGATCACGCCGCGTGACAGCGACGAGAAGTGGACCAGGAAACTCAGGTTGGCAATGCCGTCGACCATGGCCTGCGGCAGCCAGCCGCGAAACGCGTCAAGCACCATCGGCAGGCCCGACAGCAAAAACAGGAAGCACACCACCACCGACAGGATAAAAGCAACGACCTGGTTGCGCGTGGCCGCCGACAGGCAGGCGCTGATCGCCAGAAAACCGCCGGCCATCAGCCAGCTGGCCAGGTAGGCGGCCAGGATCACCCCGTTGTCAGGGTTGCCGAGCACGTTGACCGTAATCCAGATCGGGAAGGTCAGCAGCAGCCCGAGACCGATAAACAGCCAGGCGGCGAGAAACTTGCCCAGCACCGCCTCGGTGGGCGTGACCGGCAGGGTCAGCAGGAGCTCGACCGTGCCGTACTTGCGTTCCTCGGCCCACAGCCGCATGCCGATGGCGGGTACCAGGAACAGGTACAGCCACGGATGAAAGCGAAAAAACGGCTCCAGGTCGGCGATCTCGCGTTCGTAGAAACCGCCCAGGTAGAAGGTGAAGGCAGCCGACATGATCAGATAAATGACGATGAACACGTAGGCTACTGGCGTGGCGAAGTAGCTGGCCAGCTCGCGACGCAGAATCACTCCCAGGTTGTTCATCAGGCGGCCTCCGCTGTGTCGGTCACGGTACGGAACACCTCATCTAGCCGGCCAGCTTCGAGCTGAAGCTGGTCAACCTGCCAGCCCTCTTCCTGGATGGTCCGGGTGACCGCTTCGAACAAGTTGCCCTGGCTGGAGGGAAACACGGTCAGCTTGCCGCGCCGAATTTCAACTTCGCGCGACTCGACCAGTGCACCCAGTCGGGAGGCTGCGGTTTCCAGGTCATCCAGCGTCAGGGTGACGGCATTGTGGTAGCGCGACCGGGCCAGCAGGCCGGCCGGCGTATCGTCGGCCAGCAAGCGACCGCGGGCGATGATCATGGCGCGGGTGCACAAGGCGTCGACCTCTTCGAGGATATGGGTGGAGATGACAATGATCTTGTCGCTGGCCATATCCCGAATCAGTCGCCTGACTTCATGCTTCTGGTTCGGATCCAGACCGTCGGTCGGTTCGTCCAGCACCAGCACGGGCGGGTCATGCAGAATGGCCTGGGCCAGGCCGACCCGACGTTTGAAGCCCTTGGAAAGGGTTTCTATGGTCTGGCCCATCACCTCAGCCAGGCTCAAGCGATCGACGGCCGCATTGACTCGCTGGCTGACATCAGCTCCGCGGAAACCCCGCGCCTCGGCAACGAACTTCAGAAACCGCTCGACGCTGAGCTCGCCGTAAAGCGGCGCGCCTTCCGGCAGGTAGCCCATCTTGCGCCGCGCAGCCAGGGAGTCGGTTCGGATATCGTGGCCGTGAATCACGGCCGTGCCCTCGGTCGGCGCCAGAAACCCGGTCAGCATTTTCATCGTCGTCGACTTGCCGGCGCCGTTCGGCCCAAGAAAGCCGAGCACGGTGCCAGGCTCGACGGCAAAAGAAATTTTGTCTACGGCCAGCAACGGCCCATAGCGTCGAGTCAGCGATTTGGCTTCGATCATTGATATTTTCTCTCTTCGAGTCGCTGGTTGCACCGACGCCGGACATGGGGACGCCGCCGATTTTTTCAAGGTGTGACAAGACGCTTCCAACCGGCGGCGAAAGCAGTTAGGTTATAGGGCTACCTTAACGGATCAGCGCATGAAACCGGTCATTCTCGACCAAATGCCGGCCGGTCTGCTCGAGCTGCCGGCCACAGAGTTGTCTCGCCATTTGGATGGGCCAACCCTGATACACCTGCCCGGTCGCCGCCCGCAGCCGCTGTTCGTGTCTGTTCTGCAGCACGGCAACGAAGTATCGGGCTGGGAAGCCGTCAGGCGTCTTCTCAAGGGCCGCTACGCGCGCGATCCGCTGCCACGCAGTCTGATTCTGTATGTGGCCAACGTCAGGGCTGCGGCCCGGGGCCAGCGCCGCCTGGCCGACCAGCCCGACTTCAACCGCTGCTGGCCGGGCGCCGAGGGCCAGCAGACCATCTGGCACGAGTTGTGTGCAGGGATTACCGATCACGTTCGCAAGCTCAAACCCTTTGCCAGCGTCGACATCCACAATAATACCGGCCAGAATCCGCACTATGCGGCGGTGAACCGAATCGAGGCCCGGCGCCTGCAGCTTGCTTCACTGTTTTCCCGCACTGTCATTTACTTCACTGAGCCCAAGGGCGTGCAGTCGATGGCCTTCGGCGAATTCTGCCCGGCCGTTACCCTGGAATGTGGCCTCGCCGCCGAGGTGGACGGCACCGACCACGCCATGGCTTACCTGGAAACGATACTCAATCTGGACCGACTGCCCGACCGGATGCCTGCGCCGGAAGACCTGGAGCTGTTCCGCATGGTGGCCACTGTGACGGTGGATGAAGACGTTGACTTCAGCTTTTCACCCCGCGCCCGGGATTTACATTTCAAACCTGACCTGGACCGGCTAAACTTCTGCGAAATGCCACCGGGAACGCGCCTGGCCAAAACCGTCAACGGTCACTCGCGGCCACTCAAGGCGCGCAGCCATGATGGCCGCGACCTGTCGGCCGATTGCTTTGCCTTCACCAACGGCGAAATCGTGACCAATCGACCGTTGATGCCGGCGATGCTGACCACCGATGAACATATCGTGCGCCAGGATTGTCTGTGCTATCTGATGGAGCGCATCAGCCTGGATGAGCGCCGCAGGCGCATTGGCGCAGACGGGGCCGAGTTGCCAGAATCCCTTCCTTAAAGTCAACGGAGTCAGAGTCAATGAACGTGTTTTCTGCCATGGTTGCCATTGCCGCCATCATGGGCGTTGTTGCCATTGCCAGGGCCTGGGTCGAGGGGCGCAAGCATTCGGCGCCGGACAACGAGCGCCTGGACCGCATCGAGACTGAATTCAGGGAACGAATCGAAACCCTGGAGAAGATCGTGACCGACCAGCGCGACCAGCTACGTCGCAAGATCGATGAGCTCTGAGCATCCGTCAGCATCGGCGCTGTTGCGCCTGTTTTTCAAGGGCCTGGCGACGATCATACCGATCGCCCTGACCCTGATCATCGTGCTGTGGCTGGCCGGGCTGGCCGAGGACGGCTTCGGCCGCATGCTGCAGTGGGTGCTGCCCGAATCCTGGTATATCCGCGGCATGGGTTTCGTGGTTGGCGTGGGTGCGGTCATGCTGATCGGGCTGCTCAGCCAGGTTTACCTGTTCCGCAAGCTGATTGATTTTGGCGAGGCGATACTCGACCGCATGCCGGTGGTCAAATCAGTGTACCGGGCAACCAAGGATTTCGTCGAGTATTTCTCTGGTGACAACGGCGAACGTTTCAACCAGGTGGTGATGGTTCGCCACCCGGACTTGAAGCTATCCGTGCTCGGCTTCATCACCCGCGAGGACTTCGACAGCCTGCCCTTCGGCAAGGAGGGGGAAGTAGCCGTCTATTTGCCGTTGAGTTACCAGATCGCCGGCTACACAATCTTCGTGCCGCGCGAATGGTGCGAACCGGTCGACATGCCCTTCGAGGACGCCGTCCGCCTGATCCTCACCGCCGCCATGACCCGCCGCAGCAACTAACTTCGGTTGCTCTCGCCAAGTCTACAGACCCGTTACCGGGCCCGCTGTCGGCGTGCGAACAGCTAAAATCTTTTTGGACGCAAAGAAGCGAAGCAGCCAAGAAGCAAAAGATTTAATGAATTTGTGCTGCTTGGTTTCTTTGCTGCTTTGCGTCCCCAAGATTTTGGATTTTTATGTTTTTGGTCAACCAGATAGAATTTGTTCTATGAGAGACGCAGAGACGCAAAGAAAAAACAGTAAACCACCGAAAACACCGAACTAGAAGTGTTTTCATTCGGTGATTTCGGTGTCTTCGGTGGTTCCAAAGTTTTTCTTGGCGCCTTAGCGCCTTCGCGAGAACCTTATACCTAGCGATCCGTGATCGCGGAGACCGGGCGGGGTTCGGGGCCGGTGTAGTCGGCGCTGGGGCGGATGATGCGGTTGTTGGCGCGCTGTTCCATGACGTGGGCTGCCCAGCCGGTCAGGCGTGACATGACGAAGATCGGCGTGAACAGGCCGGTAGGGATGCCCATGAAATGATAGGCCGAGGCGTGGTAGAAGTCGGCGTTGGCGAACAGGCGCTTCTCTTCCCACATGGTCTTTTCGATGATTTCCGAGACCGGGAACAGCACCTGGTCGTTGACCTCGGCGGCCAGCTTGCGCGACCACTCGCGGATGATCGCGTTGCGCGGATCCTTTTCGCGGTAGACCGCATGGCCAAAGCCCATGATCTTTTCCTTGGCCGCCAGCAT
>SKKV01000181.1 GCA_007123575.1 Wenzhouxiangella sp. | reverse complement strand
TTGTCGGTCTGCCAGGTGGTGACGAAGTGGTCCTCCGGCGAACTGGCCAGCACCTCCAGCGTGTCGATACCGATGAAGTCCGAGGCGCTTCCTAGCGGCCCGCCATTGGGCACGAAGTAGCGAAAGGCAATCCGACCCTCGGCGGGCGCATCAGGGAAACTGGTGATCACGGTCTGAGACCAGCCACTGGTGGAAACCGGATCGATATCGGCCAGCAGGACGGTAAAGTCACTGGTATCGGAGCCCGTGTTGGTGATGTTCATCCACACCTGGATGCGATCCGGGAACGTGCTGTCGTCCGGAGATCGGGTCCAGAACGAAAGCTCGGTCAACTGAGCCAACGGCAGCACCGGCGTGATCAGCCAGTTATCGACGGTGCCTGAACCAGAGGCATTTTCGAAGTTGGCGGCAATGTAAGAACTGTCGGGACCAGCCTGGGCGGGAAAAATGACGGGCGAACCCTGGAACCAGCCGGTGGTCCCCAAAGGCGAGGATTGATTGGTCTTGACCCAACCTTGTGCTGTCAGCGTGCTGATATCTTCGAAACCCTCGACCAGCATGGCGTCGTTGCGAGGCGTGAACGGCTGCCTTTGTGCATCTTGCGCTGAGGCTTCACCGGGGGCGCGGGCGCCATCCATGGAGCGCGGTCCTGGTTGATTGGCGAGTACGGATGTGTTCAGTGCCGCCAGCATCAGGAAAGCGGCGGCGATACACCATCTCGGCTGGCGGTGATTGGGCTTTTCGATTCGGGTCATCATGCTTGCACGGTCCTTGAACGATGGGGCACCAAAAGGGGCGCTTGTATAGGGTTTGTGCAAAAGCGACGGAAAAAGGATCATCGGCATGCCTGGCAGGTGAATGCATCGGACGAATGAGCCAGTTGGCGGCGGCTTGGCGCGTATGTCAGTGCAGCCGAATTCAAGGAAAGCCCCATGAACCATCCCGTCAGCCGCCTTATCGCCAGCGCCCTGGTCTGCCTGATAGCCGCCTGCAATCAGCAGCAGAATGCCGAAGCCGAACCGGGCCAGGCACCCTGGCCTTCATCGTCGGCCACCTCGCAGACCTCGCAGACCGCGCAGCCGTCTGGCCGTGGAAGCCAACCAGCAGCCATGCCGGCGGGCCAACTACCGCCAGGTGCCCTGCACGTTCGCCAGGCAACCCTTGTCGATCGCGTCGGCTTTCAACAGCCGGTGGAGGCCATGCACATGCTGGTGCCGGTTGGCTGGCAGGACCAGGGAGAGATACGCTGGTCGAATACCGAGTGCATTCCAATGGGCATCCGCGTCCACTGGGAAGCCCGTTCGCCGGACGGTCGCGAACGCATGCTGATGATGCCCAACGAGTCCTGGATGAGCTTTCGCGGCAACGTGCCCCTGCCGGAATCCGGTGGCTGTCCCAACCTGAACTTCACCAGCCTGCAGCAGTTCTTCCAGGCCTATATCGCCCACCATCGGCCCGGTGCCCGAATCCTGGATTTTCGCCCGGACGACGAGGCCACGGCCGCGGTAAAGCGCATGATCCAGCAGCCAGCCACCGAGCCCCACATGCAGATTCAGATCAACGCGGAAGCCGGCCAGGTGCTGATCGGCTATGTAGAAAACGGCGTTGAATATCGAGAAGTGCTGTCGACCATCGCCATGTTCGAGCATGTCCAGGCTGCGCAACAAGATCCTTTCTCGGGCCAGCGGTTTGAGGTTTCGGTTCTGAGCGGCAATACCGTTCCCGTTCTCAGCTATCGCGCACCATCCGGTTACCTGGATTTCGACAAGGCCGAGGCCCTCTGGCAGGGCGTTGCCATGACCCCGCAATACGAGCAGTTGACCCAGCGCCATTTCCAGCAAGCCTATGCCATTCAGGCACAGCACCAGGCGGAGATGAATCGGATTGCCATCCAGGGCATGAAGGATCGCCATGCCATCAACATGGATACGATCAACTACGTCGGCTCGCTCAACAGCCAGAGCTTCGACAATCGCATGGCCAGCCAGGAGCGCGGCGCCCAGCAGTTCTCCCAGACCATGCGCGAGGTGCAGACCTGGGTCGATCCGCATTCCAGCCAGCCGATCGAGCTGCCGATGCATTACGACCACGCCTGGCGCATGAATGACGGTACGTTCATCCTGACCAACAATCAGGACTTCGACCCCTGGCGCGACCTGCAGGCCAGCGGCCAGCGCATGCAGCGGCCGAGATAAAGCCTTTCGCGGCAGCTGACAGCCACCGCTTGGTGTTCAACATCGCGCGCGCTACCATGGGGCGATGGACCCAAGGGACTACCGAAGACTCAAGCAGGTAGTAATGCAAGCGCTGGAACGCGAGCCGAGCGAGCGCGAGGCCTGGGTTACGGAAGAATTAGCAGACGAACCCGAGCTGCTCGAACGCGCCATGCGCATGGTCGGGCACGCGGTCGACGAGGAGTTCCTCGAAACCAGCGCCATGGCCCTGGATGAACAGCTCCAGGTCGAGTCCATGATCGGACAGACGATCGGGCGCATTCGCATCGATGGCCTGCTGGCCCGCGGCGGCA
This sequence comes from Wenzhouxiangella sp., assembly GCA_007123575.1. Classification (GTDB taxonomy): domain Bacteria; phylum Pseudomonadota; class Gammaproteobacteria; order Xanthomonadales; family Wenzhouxiangellaceae; genus Wenzhouxiangella. The sequence continues at coordinate 5,377 of SKKV01000181.1, read as the reverse complement.
TGGGCGAGGTCTACCGCGGTTTCGACCTGCTGCTGGAGCGTCCGGTCGCGGTAAAGCTGATCCGCGACCAGTGGCGCCTGTCGCCGGAGCGCCGCAAGGCCTTCCTGGCCGAGGCGCGCGCCCTGTCGGCGCTGGCGCATCGCCACATCTGCCAGGTTCACGACTTCTTTTCTGACAGCGACGAACACGGCAGCCGCGACGTGCTGGTACTGGATCTGATCGAAGGCCAGACCGTACGGCAATGGCTGGAGCAAGAAGGCAAACCAACGCGGCGCCGGGCGCTGGAGATTGCTTTACAGATTGCCGAGGCCCTGGTTAGCGCCCACGAGCGCGGCATTGCCCACCGCGATCTGAAACCCGACAACGTCATGCTGACAGTCGAGGGCCGGGTCAAGGTGCTGGATTTTGGCCTGGCTCGCAGCGTGCCGCTGGACGACGACCCGGCCGGCAACCAGAAAGGGACACAAACGGCCGGGACACCCGGCTACCTGGCGCCGGAACAGGCCTGCGGCGAGCCGGCCACCACCGCCAGCGACCTGTGGAGCTTTGGCTGCGTACTGATCGAGCTATTGACCGGCAAGGCACCGTTCGATGTTACCCAGCCCAGTCCGTCGCTTCTGGACAAGGCTCGCAAGGGCTTAGTCAACGTGCCGCGCCAGCAGCCGCGCGCCGAGAAAGCCCTGCTCCATGACCTGCTGTCGATCGAGCCCGGCGACCGCCCCAGCGCACGTGAATTGCGTGACCGGCTCAAGCGCCTCATCGATCGGCCCAGGCGGCGTCTGAGAGTGGTCGCTTTTGTCGCTGCCGTGGTTTTGCTGGCCGGTGCCGGCCTGCGCTATACCACCGACCTCCAGGCCGAACGCGACCTGGCCGAGGCGGCGCGCGCCGAGGCCGAAGAGCTGGCCCATTTCATGCTCGAAGACCTCTACCTGGGCCTGCTGCGGGTGGGCCGGCTGGATCTGCTGGAGCCTGTGGCCGACAAGACCGTGGAGTACTTCGTCACCCGCCGCGAAGGCCTGGACGACCGCCCCGATACCGGCATGGCGCTGATGCGGTCATCCCAGGTGCTGGACTACCAGGGCCGCCTGGGAGAGGCAATCGCAACCATGGCCCAGGCCATCGAGCGCTTGCGAACCTTGCAGCGCGCCCAGCCCGACAATGTCGTGATTCGCTACAACGTGGCCTATGGCCTGAATCTTTTCAGCAGCCAGCTTGCCGCCGCAGGCCGCTACGCCGACGCCGAAGCCGCGGCCAGGGAGGCGGCCGAAATCGCCGAGCAACTGCTGGCCGGTTACAAAACCCTGGCCGATGTCGAAGAGGAAGAAATCGGTCGCTTCCGGGGCCTTTTGCTGAATGCCTGGTACGAGCTGGGCAACAGCCTGACCCGCGCCGGCCAGTTCGACCCGGCCATCGAGCTGCTCGATGCCAGTCTGAACCAGCCCTTTATCGAATCTCCGCACATCCCCGAACTGGACAAGCTGACCGCCGACCTGCACTGGATTCGCTGCCTGGCCCACCTGGAACGCGGAAGCGGCAGCGGCGGCATCGAAGCCTGCACGCCGCCGCTGACCATTGATCGAATCGCCTACAACGACGATCCGGAAAACGCCTTTTCCCGGCAGAACCTGGCCATCTCGCTGTGGTTGATCAGCCGTGCCCGGCGCCAGGCCGGCGAATTGGAGGCCGCGCTGGAGAGCACCGACGAGGCCGAGCAGCTCATGCTGGCGCTGATTGAATGGGACCCGGACCAGCCCGAACATGCCAACTCCCTGGCCGCCATTATCTTGAGCCGGGCAAGAGCACTGGACGACGCCGGACGGGAAACCGAACGCCAGGCAGCGCTGGCCGAGGCCCGGGCGCTGACCGAACCATTGATTGGCGACGGCGACGACCCGATGGTGCTGCACAATCACGCCACCGTTGTGGCCATGCAGGAAGGCGCCTCCGACCAGGCCCGCTACTGGGCCGGCCGCCTGCTCGACAGCGGCTGGAATCGGCCGCAGTTTTTGAACCTGTGCCGCGAACTTGCGCTCGACCGGCGCTGCGGTGATGATTAAAGGGCAGTCACCGCCGAAAAGCGCGCATCGTTCATGAACCAAGGGGGAACCGGCAATTTCACCGTCATGTTGCAGCGCTGGCAAAGCGGCGACCGCGAAGCGCTCGACGAGCTGGTGCCGGTGGTCTACACCGAGCTGCAGCGCCTGGCCAGGGCGCAGTTGCAGCGCGATGTCGGGGCCTCGCTGCAGCCCACCGAGCTGGTCGCCGAAGCCTACCTGAAGCTGGTTGACGTCGACTCGGTCGACTGGCAATGCCGAGCGCATTTCCACTCCATGGCCGCGCGCGTCATGCGCCAGATCCTGGTCCAGCGCTATCGCCGGCGCAGCGCCGAGCGCCACGGCGGCAAGCAGGTCATGGTCACCCTGGCCAGCCAACAGGCCGGCGCCGAGCCACCGTCCCTGTCGCTCTACGCCCTGGACGTGGCCTTGACCGAACTGGAAAACCTGGACCCGCGCCAGGCCGAAATCGTCATCCTGAAATTCTTCGGCGGCCTGACCACCGCCGAAATCGCCACCACCCTGGACCTGTCCGAACCCACCATCAAGCGCGAATGGGCCGCCGCCCGGCTCTGGCTATTCGACGCACTGCATGAGCAGCACCGCTGACAATCAGCAAACGCTTTGAATTCCCAGCGATTTCCAAGTAGCATCGGTGCCAGCTTCGAGGGGAGGTGACCATTTCGGTCGCCTCAGTGCATGTTATTCAAGGAAAAATCAGAATGAAAACAGTTTTGTTCGGCCTGGGCCTTTTGGCCTTTGCCGCTAGTGCCTGGGCTGGTAATTCCGCCTGTGAAATCCGCTTCGATACCACCACCTTCGATGCCTGCCAGCAGCAGCATCACTCTGACCTGACCGTCTCGGAGCTGGGCATGCACCTGGCTGCCGCGCCCGACAGCGCCTACCGGGTCATCAAGTTCGATCGCCCGATTTCGCGTTCCATGCGCGCCCGGGTTGAAGCCAGCGGTGCCGAAATTCTCGGCTACCTGCCTGACTACGCCTACCTGGTGCGCATTCAGCCTAGTGCACGGCACCAGCTTGCCGAATTGGAACATGCGGTATGGGCCGGCCGCTTCGAGCCCAAGTGGAAGCTGGATGACAACCTGGTCAACGCCCTGCTGATTGACGACCGTCCGCCAGCCTTGCCACTGACGGTCGCGCTGCATCGCGGCGTTGATGCCGACGCTCTGCTCGACCAGGTCACTGGCTTGCCAGGCGTCGAACACTGGTTTGTCGAGCGCGGCGTCCCGCGCGAATCCCTTGTCATCACCGTGCTCGGTGAGGCTTTGCCCGAACTGGTGCAGTCCCTGGCGACCATTGACGAAGTGGCCCACCTGCTGGTTCGCAAGATCATGCAGTTCCACAATTCTCAAGGTGGTTGGCTTCATCAAAGCGGCGAGGTCGATCAGCTGCCGATTTTCGATCGCGGCATCTTCGGCTGCGGTCAGTTGGTGGGCGTGGCCGATTCGGGCGTTGACTTCCCTCACTGTGCTTTTGCCGACACGTTGCTGGGACCACCACCGATCAGCGACTGCCAGGCTGGAACTGCCTGCTCGCCTGCCACGCCTGATTTCAATCAGCGCAAGATTCCGATTTACTACAAGTGGTCACCTGCCGGCGACACGGTTGGCGATAGCTCCTGCCCAACCGGTGCGGCAGCCGGGCACGGCACCCATGTCGCCGGCTCCGTGCTGGGCAACAACCCGGCCAATGCCGTCGACTGCTCAGACTTTTCCACGCCCGGCGGGCTTACCGACCTGGACGGCACGGCCCCGGGTGCCCAGCTGATAGCCCAGGAACTGGGCGATGCGCTGGGCTATTTGAACAATCTGGGTGGCACGGTGTACCACTTGGTGTCGGTGGCTTTTGACAACGGTGCCCGGGTACACAACAATTCCTGGGGCGGCGGTTGCTGCTTTTTGGGATTTCTGTGTATTCCTGGCTGCACGGTGACTTACGATTCGGGTAGCGAGTCCGCCGACCAGGCCGTCTGGGATTTTCCCGAGATGGCCCTGTTCTTTGCCGCCGGCAATGATGGTACCTGCTGCAACGCCCCAAGAAGCATCGGCTCGCCGGGCAACGCCAAGAACACAATCACCGTGGGTGCTACGCAGCGCGGTGCCAGCGGTAACAATATGGCTGGCTTTTCCTCGCGCGGACCGACTATTGACAACCGGATCAAGCCCGACATCGTCGCCCAGGGCGACGGAATTGTCTCGGTTGGCTCCGACGGCGATCCGAATACCGGCAGCTGCGGAACCTGCACGCTGAGCGGTACGTCCATGGCCAGCCCGACTGCGGCTGGCATGGCCGCGCTGGCCAGAGAATATCTGGAACGCGGCTTTTATCCGACCGGTATCGAAGAACCAGACAACGGCATCAGCACGATCTCGGGCGCCCTGGTCAAGGCCCTGATGATCAACGGTGCTTATAGCATGACCGGTAGCGGCGCTGGCGGCGGCGCGCCCAGCCAGGACCAGGGCTGGGGTCGGGTGCTGCTCGACAACAGCTTGTACTTTGACGGTGATGACCAGCGTTTGTGGCTGATCGACGAGTTCGACGGCCTGGAAACCGACCAGGTTCACAGTTATGAACTTAACATTCCCGGCGAGCAGCCGCTAGCCATCAGCCTGGTATGGCACGACTTTCCAGGCACCATTGGTGCTGCCGCGGCCCTGGTCAATCAGCTGCGTCTTGAAGTCGAAGATCCATCCGGTGAGGTCTGGACCCAGAAGCTGCCCGGCTCTTCCCCGTACATCCCCTTTGCCGACACCGGCACCAGCGGCTACGACAACCGCAACAATGTACAACAGGTGCGCCTGGACACCCCGCTTCCCGGCACTTACCGGATTCGGGTTGTTGGCATCAACGTGCCCATGGGCGACAGCCAGCCGTATGCCCTGGTGGCCAACGGTGATTTCGAGATAGCCAGCATGGACCCCAGCTTCGAGTTAAGCGTCAGTCCATCCAGCCTCGAAGTTTGCATCGGTGAAGACGCGCTGTTTGAAATCAGTGTCGGCAGCAACCTGGGCTTTGCCGATCGAGTCAGCTTGTCAATCGCCGCTGGCCTGCCTGGCGACACCGACGCCGGCTTCGATCCGAACCCGGTCGTGCCAGCCGATCCGGCAGCGGTCAGCAATCTGACCATTCCCACTTCAGGACTCGATGCTGATACCTACACGGTAACCGTCGAGGCCGATTCCGATGGCGATACGGTGCCCGCGATTACTCTTAACGAGCTTCTTGAACTGACCGTGCTGGATGATGCAGTGGCGTCAACGACCCTGCTTGCACCTGCCGACCAGGCAATAGACGTCGACTGG
>SKKV01000306.1 GCA_007123575.1 Wenzhouxiangella sp. | reverse complement strand
AGCCAGTGCGTAGTTGTCGTCGTTGGCAACTAACTTTGGTACAGCAGGTTTTACGAGGATTGCTGTCTCCTCGGCATGCCCCAGGGTACGTCCGATCCACGTCGAAGCCAGAACGCCCCCGTAGGTACAAACTCAGACTACCAGTCGTCCGGCTAGTTCCGCAAGCCTAAAAACCTTTTTGTTCTCGCCAAGGCGCGAAGGCGCCAAGAAAACAATAAGTTGAATGGGTATTCTTTGCGACTTTGCGTCTTCGCGAGAACAATCTCAACCGTGTTTCATCAGGCGGTTTTTCTGGCGTTCCCAGTCGCGGTCCTTCTGGGCGCGGCGTTTGTCGTGGGTTTGTTTGCCGCGGGCAACGGCGATTTCGACCTTGACCTTGCCCTTGGACCAGTACATCGCGGTGGGGACGATGGTGTGGCCCTTGCGTTCGACCAGGCCGATCAGGCGGTCGATTTCGCGCCGGTGCAGCAGCAGGCGGCGGTTGCGCATGGGGTCTGGTTTGACGTGGGTCGAGGCCGAGACCAGCGGTGTGATCAGGCAGCCGAACAGGAAAGCTTCGCCGTCCTTGAGCAGGACATAGCTTTCGCCGAACTGAACCTTGCCGGCCCTGAGCGCCTTGACCTCCCAGCCCTCCAGCGAAATACCGGCCTCGATGCGCTCATCAAGGTGGTACTCGAAGCGCGCACGCTTGTTCAGGGCGATGGTCGATGAGGGCTGTTTGGCCATGAGTGCTTGTTGTTGTTCTTTGTGAGAAAGGGCGGCCTGCATGATAACGCAGCTCGCTGTTGGCCGGTCCGGCACCCGGCAGTGGTAAGCTCATGGCGTTCATTATCCGGGGAGAAACCGATGTGTCGAAAAATGATAGGGCTGTTGTCCCTGGCCACCGTACTTGCGGCAGGAACGGCCATGGCCGGGTTTGACCGCATTACCGGCGATGTCCGGGCCAGCCGGTCGGATGTGATTGCCGAGCACGGCATGGTCGCCACCTCACACCCGCTGGCCACCCAGATCGGTCTGGACATGCTCAAGCAGGGCGGCAATGCCATTGATGCGGCCATCGCGGCCAATGCCGCGCTGACCCTGATGGAGCCGACCGGCAATGGCCTGGGCGGCGATTTCTTCGCCATCATCTGGGATGCGGACAGCGAGCAGTTGTATGGCTACAACGGTTCCGGGCGCTCGCCAAAGAGCCTGACCTTGGACTGGTTGCTTGAGCAGGGCTACGAGGACATTCCGCAGCGCGGGCCGCTGCCCGTGTCTGTGCCCGGGGTGGTGGACGGCTGGTTTGCGATTCACCAGCGTTTCGGCTCGGCCAGCATTGGCGACATTCTGCAGCCGTCCATCGACTATGCCCGCAATGGCCATCCGTTGCCGGAGCTGATTGCCTGGTACTGGGAACGCTCGGTGCCGATCCTGTCCGAATGGCCGGGCTTCGTTGAGCAGTTTACGATAGATGGCCGAGCGCCGCGGGCCGGAGAGATCTGGAAAAACCCGTACTTTGCCGACACCCTTGAGATTCTGGTTGAAGAAGGACGCGACGGCTTCTACAAGGGCGAACTGGCTCGGCGAATCGCCGACTACATGGCGGCCAACGGCGGGTTTTTGAGCTACGAGGACCTGGCTGCTCATGAAGGCGACTGGATCGACCCGGTGTCGACGAAATATCGCGGCGTTGATGTGTGGCAACTGCCGCCGAACGGTCAGGGCATCGCCGGCCTGCAGATTCTGAACATTCTCGAAGCATTCGACCTGGCCAGCTACGGTTTTGGTTCGCCGGAGCACGTGCATTTGTTTGTCGAGGCCAAGAAGCTGGCGTTCGAGGATCGTGCCCGTCACTACGCTGACCTGGATTTCATGGAAGTCGATGTGGGCTGGCTGATCAGCAAGGAATACGCGGCCGAACGCCGCGAGTTGATCGACATGAACCGTGCCGCCCGGGCCGTCGAGGCCGGGCATCCGGCGCTCAACCAGGGCGATACCATCAACCTGTCCGTGGCCGACCGTCACGGCAACATGGTCTCGCTGATCCAGTCCAACTACCGCGGCATGGGCTCGGGCATGACCCCGCCGCGATCTGGCTTCATCCTGCAAAATCGCGGGGAAATGTTCGTGCTCAAGAAAGGGCACCCGAACACCTACGCGCCCGGCAAGCGTCCGTTCCACACCATCATTCCGGCTTTTCTGACCAAAGACGGCAAACCCTGGGTCAGTTTTGGTCTGATGGGCGGTGGCATGCAGCCGCAGGGGCATGCCCAGATCGTGATCAACCTGGTTGATTTTGGTATGGGCCTGCAGGCTGCCGGCGATGCGCCGCGCATTCACCACGCTGGGTCGACCGAGCCCACGGGCCAGGCGCTTCAGATGCGCGATGGGGGCACCGTAAACCTGGAGTCGGGCTTCCCGTACGAAACGGTGCGGGCCTTGATGAAAAAGGGCCACAGGATACAGTGGGCTCTGGGCCCTTATGGCGGTTACCAGGCGGTGATGAGGGATCACGAGCATGGCGTGTATCGAGGTGCCTCGGAATCACGCAAGGATGGCCAGGCGGCCGGGTATTGACGGCCCGGTTTGCCAAGGCTGGCACTTTCCACTAAGGTTTGGCCTCTTCACCTAATGACATTTCCAAGGAACAAGTGACTATGCGTAAGTTGTTTTTCTTTGCTCTGCCCATGGCCTTGTCAGTAACCGCGCTGGCCAGTCCCGTCGATGAGTACTGGTCCAATCTAGAGCAGTTGTGCGGCAATGCTTACGAAGGCGAGTTGATCACGCATCCGGAAGGTGAGACCGGCTTTGTCGGCCATCGTCTGGTCATGCACGTGCGGGACTGCCAGCCGGACCGCATTCGGATTCCCTTCGTGGTCGGCGACAATCTCTCCCGAACCTGGGTGCTGACCCGCAAGGGCGATCGCATCGAGCTCAAGCACGACCACCGGCACGAAGACGGCACGCCGGAGGACACCACCATGTACGGTGGGACGACGACCAATGAAGGTCGGGCCAATGAGCAGTATTTTCCGGCCGGTGAGCAGACTCGCGGCGTGATTGAAGCCGCGTTTTCCAACGTCTGGGTCATGCGCGTTCATCCCGACGAGAAGTTTACCTATGGCCTGTGGCGCCTGGGCACGCCGCGCGTGTTTCAGGTGGATTTCGACCTGAGTGAAACTGTCGAGCCGCCGCCGGCACCCTGGGGTTGGGAAGACTGAAGCCAGTGCATGCTGAACAGTCCCTGCGGGTCTTTCCAGACGCGCAGGGACTCAAGTCCGGCACTGGCTGCCAGCTCGCGAAAGTCCTTGACCGAGTACTTGTGACTGTTTTCGGTGTGGATGCTGTCGCCGGCGTCGAACTCAAAACGTCGATCAGCGATTGATATCCGCGTTGGCCGTGTTGCGATCAGGTGCATTTCGATGCGCTTGAAGTCCGGGTTGAACCGGGCTTCGTGGCGGAAGGCGTCGAGCTCCAACTCGGCGTCAAGCTCGTCGACCAGGCGCCTAAGCAGGTTGAGATTGAATCTGGCCGTCACGCCTTCACTGTCGTCGTAGGCTGAAATCAGCCGGTCAGCCGGCTTTAGCAGGTCAACCCCGATCAATATGCCGCCGCCATCACCCGCGATGTTTCTCATGCGCTGCAGGAAGGCGCATGCCTCTGCGTGTTCGAAATTGCTGATCGTTGACCCTGGAAAATAGACGACGCGACGATTGGCGGGTGGGTCCAGACGCAAGCTGTCGGCCTCGATCGGCTGCGTGTAGTCGGCCCTGAGGGGGCAGATTTCCACTTCCGGAAATGCCGCGCTCAACAGCCTGGCCGATTCGGCCAGGGCCGCCGCCGATATTTCGATGGGCGTGTAGGCACGGGGGCGGTCCAGCCCGGCCAGCAGTTTGCGAGTCTTGATGCCGGCCCCGGAGCCAAACTCGATGATGTGGGCGTTGGGACCGACGATGGCGCTGAATTCCCCGATATGAGCCTCGTGTAAGGCCAGATCGGCGCGGGTGACGTAGTAGTCTTCGGTTTCGCAGATGGCTTCGAACAGGGCAGAGCCGCGCGCATCGTAGAGATACTTGCAGGGAAGTTCGGGCGGGCTTGCAGACAGGCCGTCGATGATGTCGGCCAGAAACGCATCGCGATCCACACTCATGCCGCCAAATCCCGGGCCAAGCGAATACCGCTGAACTGCCAGCGATCTCCAGGGTAGAAGAAGTTGCGGTAGCTTGGTCGGATGTGGCCGGCAGGAGTGGCACAACTACCGCCGCGCAGCACCATCTGGTTGGCCATGAATTTGCCGTTGTATTCGCCCACGGCACCAGCCGCCGGGCGGAAGCCGGGGTAGGGCGCATAAGACGAACGAGTCCACTCCCAGACCCCGCCAAGCATCTGATCTAGCCCGTCCCCGCTCGTTGCAGAAACGCTAGGGTGGAAATAACCATCCTCGGCCATCGTGCCAGGTGCGCCAGCGCGCGAACATGCATGCTCCCACTCGGCCTCGGAAGGCAAGCGAGCCTCGGCCCACTCGGCGTAGGCGCAGGCCTCATAGAAGCTCAGGTGAGTGGCTGGCTCGGCCGGATTGAGGGCGCGCCGCCCGCCCAGGGTATATAGCTCCCAACCCTCTTCGGTCTGGTACCAGTACAGCGGAGCGGAAATGCGCTGTTCGTTGACCCAAGCCCAGCCGTCAGATAGCCACAGCTCCGGTCGACGGTACCCATCATCTTCGATAAAGTCTAGAAACTCACCACAATTTACGGGGCGCGTTGCTATTTGGAATGGCATCAGGTAGACGCTGTGGCGTGGTCCCTCGTTGTCGAAGTGGAATCCGCGTCCAGTAGCGCCGATCTGGACCAGGCCACCGTCGAAACCAAGCCAACCCATTGGGTTCACGGCAGCAACCGGGTTGGCGATTTGGCCGATAGCGGGCCAGCTTGGGTTGAGGCTGAAGGCATGCTTGAGATCTGTGACCATCAATTCCTGGTGCTGCTGCTCATGATTTAGCCCGAGAACAAGCAGTGCCATGAGTTGGCTTCGTTGCCGGCCGGTGGTGCTTTGGTTCAGCAAATGCGACATCGCTTGATCAACGTGCGCTCGGTAAAGTGAAACATCCTCAACTCCCGGTCTTGAGATCAGACCCCGCTGCGCTCGCGGAAACTGGGCGCCTATGCCGTTGTAGTAGGAATTGAACAGGTAAGCGAAGGCCTGATCGAAGCAGCGATAGCCTTGCAGGTGCGGCTTGAGCAGAAAAGTTTCGAAAAACCAGGTGGTATGCGCCCGGTGCCACTTGATCGGACTGGCATCAGGCATTGATTGCAGATTCTGGTCTTCGGGCGAAAGCGCTAAGCTGAACCGCTCCGTCGCAGAGCGAACCTGCCCATAGGCTTCGCGGGCGTGGTCAAGCGTAGTCTTGCCCGGATCGGTCTGATTGAAATGACCGGATATGGCGGAAGCTGAAATGGCCATTCAGGCGTGCCTTTCGAAGGGCTTGGGTAGCCCGTTCCTGATTTAATCAGATCGGAAGTTTAACCGGCCATATTGGACCGGACGTGAAATCGGCCGATATTGGTGACCAGAAACGATCAATCGATGCCGTATTTTTTTAGCTTGTATCGCAGAGAGCGGAAGGTGATGCCCAACTGTCGGGCGGCTTCCGTCTTGTTGAAGCCGGCTTCCTGCAGGGCTTTTTCGAGAATCTGCTTTTCCACATCCTCGATGTAATCATCAAGGCTAAGATCGTCTGGTCTGCCAATGCTTGGGGTGTTGTCGGAGGGTTCTCCCTCAAGGCTCAAATCCTCACGCGAGATTGCATCATCCTCGCAAAGGGTAACGGCGCGCTGCAGGATATTGACCAACTCGCGCACGTTACCTGAGTAGTTATGCGCCCGCAGGAGGTCGATGGCGCTGTCATTCAGGGTTCGGGGCGGTTCGCCCCACTGCTCGGCTATGTTGTTGAGGAAGTGACGAGCCAGAATTGGAATATCACTGCGCCGCTCGGCCAGACTGGGCATGTGCAGTTCGATGACGTTGAGCCGATAATACAGATCGTTGCGAAAACTGCCGTCCTCGACCAGCGGTTTTAGCGGTTTGTGGCTGGCTGACAGAATGCGGACATCAATTTTGATTTCCTGTCGGCCTCCGATCGGGCGTACCGTCTTTTCTTGAATGACACGGAGCAGCTTGACCTGCATGACCAGCGGTAAGTCGGCTACCTCGTCAAGAAACAGCGTACCGCCCTGGGCAGCCTGGAACAGGCCTTCCTTGTCGGCATCGGCCCCGGTAAAGCTGCCCTTGATATGGCCGAAAAACTCGCTTTCCATCAGCTCTGAGGGAATCGCACCGCAGTTGACCGCAACAAATGGTTCTTCGGCCCTTGGGCCCAGATCGTGGATCAGGCGTGCGGCCAATTCCTTGCCAGTGCCGGAGTCCCCGCTGATCAGCACCGGTGCCTGGCTACGAGCCAGTTTGACGATAGTCTGGCGGACGCGCTTGATCGCATCGGACTGCCCGATGAGGCGCTGCAGAAGCAGGGATTTCTCTCCTTCGCCACCGTCGACGTGCTCCTTTCCCACTGGTTTGGAGGCAGGTTTTTCGGTTGACGGCGGGACGCGGGTTGCCGATTTCTCGGCATCATCCTGCCTGAGCTTCAGTGCCGTACGGACCAGGTTGCGCAGCACTTCCAGGTCAACGGGTTTTGACACGAAGTCGAAGGCGCCGTATTTGAGCGCGGTGACGGCGTCCTCGACCTTGCCATAAGCGGTAATCATCGCGACCGGGATTTGTTCATGATCGCGGTTGATTTCCTTGATCAGGGTCAGACCGTTACCGTCCGGCAGGCGCATGTCGGTCAGGCACAAGGCGTAGTCCGCTCGGTTGGACAAACAGCGCCGGGCTGCAGCCAGATCTTCGGCTGCGTCAACCTCTAGACCCATTCGGCTTAGCGTGATGTCGAGCAGCTCTCTCAAGTCAGGCTCGTCATCCACTACCAGGGCACGCATTTCAGTCATTGCTTCACTCGCCAGTTAGCCATTTATTCACGCGGCAACCAATTTCCTGCGCTATTCGTTGCTCGTTCCCGGCCTTCCCGGTCGAGCATCGACCCGTCAACCTGATCAGTTGCCGCGTGTATCATCCGAATCGTATCAGGCTGAAGCTGAGCTGACCGGCGTTTTTTCCACATCGCGGTTGTTCTCTGCTTCTGGTCGGCGCAAAAGAATTCGGAAGCAAGCGCCCGCCTTGGGTACCTGGACGTACTCCAGCGGCGCCTGGTTGGCGTCGCAGAGCTGTCTTGCCAGGTACAGCCCCAGCCCTGACCCTTGTTTATGGGTGGTAAAAAACGGCTCAAACACCTGCGAGCGCTTTTCCAGCGGAATGCCGGGGCCGTCATCAATGATATCCAGTGCCATTTCTCGGTGTCCCCGAATCGGGCTGACTCGAAGCGTGATGGTCGGTACACGATCATCGACTCTGGCATGCTTGAGGGCATTTTCCATCAGGTTCCATACCGCCTGGGTCATCTGCCCGGGATCAATCAGAACCATCGTAGCGGCAGAGGGTACTTCAAGGCGCACTTTCTCTTCTGGTAACTTGTGATAGCGGCGGAACTCATTGGTCAGCTTACGGGCCCAGCTGACAAGGTTCACAGCCTCGACCCGAGCCCGCTCTCTGCGCGACAGCTTCAAGACGTTCTCAACGATGTCGTTTACCCGCACGGAGTGGTTGAGAATCATTTTGACCAGCTTCTGATCGGCATTACTTAACTGCTCTGATTCGGCCAGCAGCTGGGCGGCATGGCTTAGTGCACCGAGCGGGTTCCTGATTTCGTGAGCGATCGAGGCCGACAGGCGCGCCAGCGAAGCCTGGGCGAGATCGCGCGCGCGCCGGCTGACCACCGAGGTGTCTTCAAGGAAAATCAGCGTGGCTTCACTATTCAAGCCCGGCATGCTTAGCATTCGAGGGACGACGGCCACTTGCGTCGCTTGCAGCAGCAGTCCTTCGTCCATCGATTTGCCCGTGCGGCGCCAGACCTCAAGTCGTTCGTGCAGTGGTGGGGCAATGACTTTCAGATTACGCTCACTGACCGGCGGGTTACCGAGCAGGTACCAGGCCGCTTCATTCATCTGGCGGATCTTTCCGCCCGCATCCACCACCAGTACGCCAGAGCGCATTCTGTGAATGATCAGCTCATTGATGTTCTCAAGGTTGGCCAGATCTGCACCGCGACGCTCGGCCAGCAGCTGATATTCACGCCCCCAGCGCCCCAGCAGCGAACAACCCAGTGCGGTCACGAAAGCAGCAATACCATACAGCCCCGCCTGCACGGCCAGGGTGGTGGCCGGGCTGACTCGGGCAGCAATCACGGCGTCAATGATCAGACCGAGCGTGACCAGGCTGGCAAATAGCAGGGCGGTGCGCAACGGCAGCAGCAGCCCGGCAATGCCGACATAAAAGAGCAGCAGAATGACTAGCCCGCTCTCGATGCCGCCGAAGCTATGCAAGATGATGCTGACAATGATCAAGTCGGTGGCCAGCGAGAAAGAGGCCAACTCGTGGGCAGGCGTTGTCTTGCGCAGGTGAACGACCATGAAAATGCCGGTAGCACCGACGTAGGTCAGGGCAGCCGCCTGGGTAAGAAATGCGCGGTAGGCTGGTGCAAGGTCAAGCACCAGGGGGCTGAAAGCAACCGCCAGCAAGGCAACTGCCAGGACGATGCGAAACCCGTTCAGATAATGCAGCGCGCGCCTGACAATTGCGTCATCGGCAACCAGGGAACTGCGTGCCTTCAAAAGCGCCTCCTTGAATCGGCATGTGCGCGACAGGAACTGGTGATTCGCTGCGCCGGCTACCACCAGCCATCGAACGACGGCTACTACTTAAGCATTATAACTTGCAAAAGAGGTTTGATAATTGTGGCCGTCTGTACCAGAATACGGCGGTTGTGGTGCCGGAAAACGCCGGCGGCCGCCAGCCTTTCTTGACAGACAACCTCCAATTCCAAGGGTTACTCAATGAATTTTCACGAATATCAGGCCAAGGAGCTGTTCGAGCAGTATGGCATTCCCGTGCCGCGCGGCGAAATGGCAACCAGTGGTGATGAAGCCGTAGCCGCCGCCGAGAGGATGGGCGGCAATCAGTGGGTGATCAAGGCCCAGGTGCATGCCGGTGGTCGTGGTAAGGCCGGCGGCGTCAAGCTGGTCGATAGCCTGGACGACGTTCGCGCCGAAGCCGAGCGCATGCTGGGCATGAGCATCGAAACCTACCAGACCGCAGGCCGCGCTTTGCCGGTTAACAGCGTGCTGGTTGCCGAGGCAACTGAAATCAAGCAGGAGCTGTACCTGGGGGCGCTGGTTGATCGCGCTCACAAGTCAGTCGTGTTCATGGGCTCGGCGGCGGGTGGTGTCGACATCGAGAAAGTGGCGGAGGAAACCCCGGACAAGATCATTACCGCAGTGGTCGACAACGCGGCCGGTTTCATGCCTTACCAGGCCCGTCAGATCGGGTTTCAGATGGGCCTGAACGCCAAGCAGGTGCGCCAGCTGACTAAGATCATGGCCGGTTTGCACAAGCTGTTTGTTGAAAAGGACATCAGCTTGATCGAAGTCAACCCGCTGATCATTGACGACAAGGGCGACCTGATTGCGCTGGATGCCAAGCTCAACGCCGATGAAAACGCGCTCTACCGTCATCCTGACCTTGCCGAAATGCGCGATGAATCGCAGGAAGACCCCACCGAGCTGGCTGCAAGCAAGCACGAACTCAACTACGTCACCCTCGACGGCAACATCGCCTGCATGGTCAATGGCGCTGGGCTGGCCATGGCGACCATGGACGTGGTCAAGCTGGCCGGTGGCGAGCCGGCCAATTTCCTCGACGTCGGCGGCGGTACCAATGCCGAGCGGGTCAAGGAAGCCTTCAAGCTGATTCTGTCGGGCGATACGGTCAAAGCCATCCTGGTCAATATCTTCGGCGGCATCGTGCGCTGTGACCTGATCGCCGAAGGCATTATCAACGCGGTCAAGGACATCGACGTCAACGTGCCGGTGGTGGTGCGCCTGGAAGGCACCAATGTCGACGAGGGCAAAAAGCTGCTGGCCGAAAGCGGTTTCGCCATCATCCCCGCAGACGATCTCAATGACGGTGCGCGCAAGGCCGTTGAAGCCGCAGCCGCCTGAAGGACAACGTAATGAGTGTATTAGTTAACAAGAAAACCAAGGTCATCACCCAGGGCTTTACCGGTGCCCAGGGCACGTTCCATTCCGAGCAGGCGATCGCCTACGGTACCCGCCTGGTTGGCGGCGTCACGCCGGGCAAGGGTGGCCAGGACCACCTCGGACTGCCGGTGTTCGATACCGTCGATCAGGCCGTCGAGGAGACCGGCGCCGATGCGTCGATGATCTTCGTACCGCCGCCGTTTGCTGCCGATGCTATTTTGGAAGCCGCCGATGCCGGCATTCGAGTGATCGTGTGCATTACCGAGGGCATCCCGGTGCTGGACATGATGAAGGTCAAGGCGGCCCTGGCCGGCTACGAGGATGTGACCCTGATCGGCCCGAACTGTCCGGGCATCATTACGCCTGGTGAGTGCAAGATCGGCATCATGCCCGGTCGCATTCACAAGCCAGGCAAGGTTGGTGTCGTTTCGCGTTCCGGCACGCTGACCTACGAGGCCGTTTTCCAGACTACACAGGCCGATCTTGGGCAGAGCACCTGTATCGGGATCGGCGGTGATCCCATTCACGGCATGAGCTTCGTTGACTGTCTGGCCCTGTTTCAGGAAGACGACGAGACCCAAGGCATCATCATGGTCGGCGAGATCGGCGGATCGGCCGAGGAAGATGCAGCCGAGTTCATTGCCGATCACGTCACCAAGCCCGTGGTCGGTTACATTGCAGGCGTGACTGCGCCGCCGGGCAAGCGTATGGGTCACGCCGGTGCCATCATCTCTGGCGGCAAGGGAACGGCCGAGGCCAAGTACGCGGCACTGGAAGAGGCGGGCGTGACGACGGTTCGCTCGCCGGTGGAACTCGGTGCTGCGATTGCTGATCGCCTGAAGTAAGGTTTCCGGTTGCCGGTCTCCGGTTGCCGGCCGGCCAATTGGCCTCGCCGAAAGCCGGAGACCATTCACTGCTAACCGGAAGCTCGTCCATGCTGAAAATCGCCCTTGCCCAGGAAGATTTCCTGGTCGGACACATCACCGGCAACAGGGATCGCATTCTCGAGCTGATCGAGCAGGCGCGCGATCACGACGGCGCGGACTTGCTGGTCTTGCCGGAACTGGCCCTGACCGGTTATCCGCCCGAAGACCTGGTTTTGAGGCCGGGCTTCATGCGTCGTACCGATGAAACCCTGCATCAGATCGCCGAGGCCGTCCGCGGCATTGACGTGATCGTCGGCCATCCGCGCGCCGACGGTGAGCGCCGGTTCAACTCGGTTTCCTGGCTGCGGGAAGGGCAGATCATTGGCCAGTACGACAAGTGGGATTTGCCTAACTATGCCGTGTTCGATGAGCGACGATACTTTGTGCCCGGCAGGTCGCCGCTGGTCGTGAATGTGGCCGGGGTCAAGGTTGGTGTCTTGATCTGTGAAGACACCTGGACCCCGGAAGCGGCCCGCGCAGCTGCCGATGCCGGCGCCCAGATCATCGTCTCGGCCAACGCCTCACCCTACTATCAGCGCAAGCACGAAGACCGCGCGCGCGTATTGTCTGACCGCCATCGCGAAACCGGTCTGCCGTTGATTTATCTGAACTGCGTGGGCGGCCAGGATGAGTTGGTCTTCGACGGTCACTCGCTGGCCATTGATGGCCAAGGGCGTCTGTCAGATCCCGCGCCGCTGTGTAAAGAATCTCTGCTTCGGGTGGATTTCGACCCGGCTTCCGGGCAGCTGCATTATCGAGACTGGCCGACCGGTGAGACCGAAGACCTGCCGGTGATTTACCGCGTGCTGCAGCGCGGCCTACGCGATTATGCGCTCAAGAACAAGTTCTCTTCGGTGGTGCTGGGCTTGTCCGGTGGCATTGACTCGGCTCTGACCGCCGCCCTGGCCGCCGATGCGCTGGGGCCGGAAAACGTGCTTGGCGTGATGATGCCGTCCCGGCATACCTCGGAGCTGTCGCTGATTCTGGCCACCGAGCAAGTCGACCAGCTCGGACTGGCCCAGCACAATATCTCGATTGAGCCGGTCTACCAGGCCCTGCAGAAGCAGCTGGCCGAAGCCTTCGTCGGCACGCGCGAGAACTTCACCGAGGAAAACCTTCAGGCACGGGCGCGCGGCAACATCATCATGGCCTTGTCAAACAAGTTCGGTCATTTGCCGCTGGCGACCAGCAACAAGAGCGAACTGGCGACCGGCTACTCGACGATTTACGGCGATATGTGCGGCGGTTTCAGTCCGCTCAAGGACTGTCTGAAGCAGCTGGTGTATCGGCTCAGTCGCTGGCGCAACACGATCTCGCCGGCCATTCCAGAGGGCGTGATTGAACGTCCACCCTCGGCCGAGCTGCGACCCGACCAGCTCGACCAGGACAGCTTGCCACCGTACGATGTTCTCGACGAAATCATCACCCGCTATGTTGAGCAGGACCAGCCAATCTCGGAAATCGTGGACGCCGGCATCGAAGAGAAGCTGGTTCGGCGCGTGGCCGGCATGGTGCTGGCAGCCGAATACAAGCGCCGTCAGGGTGCCCCAGGACCGCGCATTACCCGCAAGGCCTTTGGCCGCGACCGGCGCTACCCAATCACCTCAGGCTGGCGCGACAGCGGAATTGACCGGTCACATTAATGGTCGTGTCATTCGCCCTGGCTAACATGCCGGGCTGGTTGAACCTGACACACCGCTTTCGTGCGAATCAAACTACTTTTGCTTGCAGCGACGCTGCTGGCTACGCTTGCGTATGCCCAGGAGCGCGATCCGACTCGCGATGAGCGCGTGGAGGTCGAGGTTGTGCGTTATCTGAACGCCCACCAGACCGTGCCGGTGGTTGTGGTGGTCGGTGGGCGGGTGCGCGATGCCAGAGAGGTCTGGCAGGGACTGGGACGCCAGATTCGCGGAGTCTACGGCGAAATGGGACCGCCACCGAACTCGCAAGGTGAGTTTTTCGCCGAACTTAATCGTTTTGGGTTGATGTTGTTGCTGGGCTATTCGCAGGTGGAAGCTGTCTATCTGACTTTCGAAGCCACTCGTCCCGGCGAGGATGATCAAACAATGCAATAGCGGTTCTTCGTCAGTCTCGCTGATGCCACCGGTTACAATTGAGGTGAACATCAAGGCGGCTATTCATGTTTGCAACAAGAACCAGTCTTCGATTCGGTGCCCGGTTGAATCGTGGTGATTGAGTCCAGTCGGGCGCGCCTGGTGCGCGGGGCGGCAGTGCTGCTCAAGGATGCCTTCGAGGACTACAACGCCAGCTTTTCCGACATTACCCGTCGGGCGCGGCGCCGCTTCGAAAAAGCCGATCGTCCCGGCATGCAGCGTGATGTTATCGCACGGCTGACCCTGTACGACCGCTCGGCCGACCGGTCCATCGACCGCCTGGAACAGCACTTGAGTGAGCGCCTTTTTTCCAGGACGTTGTGGCGCGATATTCGTCGTCGCTACGGTGAGCTGATCGAAGATCAGATCGACGCTGAACTGTACAAGACGTTTTTCAATACGGTCACTCGGCGTTTGTTCAAGACCCGCGGTGTGGACCCGGCCATTGAATTCGTTGCCCTCGATATCGAGCCGACCGACCGAATCACCCATCCGGTTGCACGTCACACCTACTCGGTCAGCGGCGACCTGGAACGCGCTTTCGCCCAGATTCTCAGCGATCAGCGCTTCAGTCTGCCCTACGGTGACCTTGCTGCCGATGCTGCCGCCCTGGCAAAGCGCTTGGCCCAGGCATTCGCCGAGCTTGGCGAGGCCCAGGTCCTGGCCATCGAGTTGCTGGATACCGTGTTCTACCGCGAGGGCCGCGCCTACCTGGTCGGGCGAGCGTTTGGTGCCGGCCGTTATTTGCCCTGTGTCATTGCCCTGCGCCGGCGCGACGACAGCGTTCGGGCCGAGGCTTTGTTGACCCGGCGCCAGCAGGTCAGCATTCTGTTCGGCTACACCTTCAGCTACTTCCTGGTCGATCTGGAAACCGTGGGCGATGCGGTCGTGTTTCTGCGCACACTGCTGCCCGACAAGCCTACCGACGAACTCTACACCGTGCTGGGTCGGGCCAAGCAAGGCAAGACCGAGCGCTACCGGGTGTTCTTCCGGCATTTGCAGGGGGCTGGTAATGACAAGCTGGTCGAGGCCGACGGCGTGCGTGGCCTGGTGATGCTCGTGTTCACCCTGCCGGGGGTGCCGGTGGTGTTCAAGCTGATTCGTGACCGCTTTGCACCGGTCAAGAAATTCGGTCGCAGGCAGGTGCTTGACCGGTATCGCCTGGTGTTTCGGCACGACCGGGTCGGGCGCCTGATCGATGCGCAGGAATTTCGGGATCTGCGCTTTCCGCTGGAGCGCTTTTCGCCCGCCTTGTTGGAACAGCTGCAGGCCGACTGCGCGCGAATCATCCAGTTAGACGGGGATTCGCTGGTGATTCGTCACTGCTACGTTGAGCGACGTCTGCGACCGCTGGATCTTTATGTCTCTGAAAACGACGAGGCCACAACCCGCGCTGCGGTGCTGGACTACGGTCAGGCCCTGGTCGACCTGGCCCGGTCCAATATTTTTGCCGGTGACCTGTTGCTGAAGAATTTCGGTGTAACCCGCTCAGGTCGAGTGATTTTTTACGATTACGATGAGCTGCGGCTGATGTCAGAGTGTCGCTTTCGCCGCCTGCCACCGTCGCGTGACGACTTGCACGAGTTCAGCGACGAACCCTGGTTTCACGTCGGTGACAACGATGTGTTCCCGGAGCAGTTTCCGCGTTTCATGGGTTTGAGCGAACCCCATCTGGCGCTACTGGAGGAGCGGCACGGGCACATTTTCGATCCGACCTGGTGGCAGGATGTGCAGGAGCGATTGAAAGACGGCGGCACGCTGGACGTGCCGCCGTTTGCTTCAGAGGCCTTGCTGCACCAGCCTGGTCAGGTCGGTGGCTGACCTGCAGGAGGTGACCCGAAACGATTACTGTCACTGGTGCCGGGCAGGGCCAGCAGAATCAGCAGGATGATGCCGCCGACCAGTGGTATCAAGCCAATCAGGACAAACCATCCCGACTTGTCCGTATCGTGCAGCCGTCTGACTGCAACGGCAATGTAGGGGATGATCGTGCCCAGTGCATAGATCAGGTAAACAATCCCGAAAATGCTGAAGCGATTGCTGAGCGCAAACAACACAATCAGGATAATCAGGTGAATCAAAAAGAACATCCAGAATTCCGGGCGTCCGGCCCGGCCTGAAAACTCGGCGTATTTTTTTAGAACTGCGAGGTACCAACTCATGCGGATTACTCCCTTGGAAGACTGCTTCCGGTTCGCATTGAAAGACCCAAAACGGGGCTAGGGTTTATTCCCTGCAGAAGGCATATTACGCGCTTTGGACCTGTTCCGGCAATGTGCGCGTCGACATTCAGGCGCTGATTCGCCCGCTCAACCCAACGCCTGGCGGACCCTGTCGACAGCCTCTTTCAGGGTGTCCAGATCGCAGGCAAACGACAGCCGCAGATGCCCTGGGCCGCCAAAGGCCGTACCGGGCACCGTGGCTACACCGGCTTGTTCAAGCAAGTGTTCGGCCAATGCCAGGTCATCGGCCAGCCCCATGCGTTCGATAGCCTCGGAAAAATCGGCAAACACGTAGAAAGCGCCCTGGCCGGGAGAACAGCTCACGCCATCGATCTCGTTCAGTGCCGGTACCAGCCAGTCGTGGCGCTGGCGAAACGCCTTGCCCATCTCGGCCACGCAGCTCTGGTCGCCGTTCAGGGCGGCAACCGCGGCCGCCTGGGCAATGGAGCAGGGGTTGGACGTACTCTGGCCCTGAATCTTGCGCATTTCCTTAATCAGCTCGGCTGGGCCGGCTGCATAGCCGATCCGCCAGCCGGTCATCGCATAGGCCTTGGAAACGCCGTTGACGACTACGCAGCGATCCTTCAATGCCGGCACGACCTGGGGCAGGGTGTGGAACGGTTCGTCGCCCCACCAGATATGTTCATAGATGTCATCAGTACAGATCAGGATGCGCGGGTGCTCCAGGAGCACCTCGCCCAGCTCGGCTAGCTGGCGGCGGCTGTAGCCGCGACCGGTGGGGTTGGACGGCGCGTTGAAGATCAGCAGTCGGGTCTGCTCGGTGATCGAGGCTTCCAGCTGTGACGGGGTGATCAGATAGCCGGTCTTGTCGTTGGTGTTGAGGATCACCGGGTCGGCATCAGCCAGGCGCACCATGTCGGGATAGGAAACCCAGTAGGGTGCTGGTATTAGCACCTCGTCGCCGTCGTTGAGCAGGGCCAGCAGCAGGTTGAATATCGATTGCTTGGCGCCGCTAGAGACCAGGATCTGCTTGCCCTCGTAGTCCAGCGAATTGTCCCGGGCCAGCTTGGCGATGATGGCCTGCTTCAGCGTCGGCGTGCCGTCGACGGCCGTGTAGCGCGTCTGACCGTCATGGATCGCGTCGATCGCTGCCTGGCATATATGTGCTGGGGTATCGAAATCTGGCTCGCCCATGCTCAAGGAGATGATCGATTTGCCTTGGGCCTTGAGCTCTGAGGCTTTCATGCTCATGGCGATGGTGGCCGACGGCTTGACCTGGGCAACGCGGCTTGACATTCGAATACTCAATGCATTTCTCCCAACTGCTTTTTGATTTGCCGCGGTCGTGATGACATGGCGGTGCGATAATTATACGATGACGAGACGTCGCTTCCGTATGGCATCCAGCTATGAGCCCGCCGGTGACCAGCCGGAGGCCATCAATGCCCTGGTCAAGGGGTTGGATGCGGGCCATTCTCATTTGACGCTGCTCGGTGTGACCGGCTCCGGCAAGACCTTCACCATGGCCAACGTGATCGAGCGCCTGCAGCGTCCAGCCCTGGTTATGGCGCCCAACAAGACTCTGGCCGCGCAGCTTTACGGCGAGTTCAAGGCGTTTTTTCCTGACAACGCGGTCGAATACTTCGTCAGCTACTACGATTACTACCAGCCCGAGGCCTACGTACCGTCCTCCGATACGTTCATCGAGAAAGATGCCTCGATCAATGAACATATTGAGCAGATGCGTCTGTCGGCCACCAAGGCCCTGCTGGAACGCCCTGACGCGCTGATCGTGGCTACGGTGTCGGCCATTTACGGCCTGGGCGACCCCAGTTCTTTCCTGAAGATGACCCTACCGCTACAGGTGGGCGCGCCCATGGGTCAGCGCGAAATCCTCAGACGCCTGGCCGAAATGCAGTATTCGCGCAACGACTTCGAGCTGCGGCGCGGTACCTACCGGGTGCGCGGCGAGGTGATCGACCTGTTCCCGGGCGACTCCGAGATGGAA
This sequence comes from Wenzhouxiangella sp., assembly GCA_007123575.1. Classification (GTDB taxonomy): domain Bacteria; phylum Pseudomonadota; class Gammaproteobacteria; order Xanthomonadales; family Wenzhouxiangellaceae; genus Wenzhouxiangella. The sequence goes on along the minus strand of SKKV01000306.1, from coordinate 6,168 downwards.
GCAGTGCGGGTGGAGCTGTTCGACGATGAAATCGAGCGAATCAGCCAGTTCGACCCGCTGACCGGTGAAGTTCATACCAAGCTCGACGAGCTGACCATCTTCCCCAAGACCCACTACGTGACCCCGCGCCAGGTTGTGCTCGACGCGATCGAGGCGATCAAGGCCGAGCTCCGGGAGCGCCTTGCCCAGCTGGAAGGCGCGGGCAAGCTTTTGGAGGCGCAACGGATCAAGCAGCGCACCCAGTTCGACATCGAAATGATGATAGAGCTGGGTTATTGCCAGGGCATCGAAAACTATTCACGTCATCTGACCGGCCGGCAGCCTGGTGAGCCGCCACCAACACTGTTTGATTACCTGCCGCGCGATGCCATTCTGATCGCCGACGAGTCGCATGTGACCATTCCGCAAATCGGCGGCATGTACCGCGGTGATCGCTCGCGCAAGGAGACCCTGGTCGAATTCGGGTTCCGATTGCCGTCGGCGCTGGATAATCGGCCGCTGCGTTTCGAGGAGTTCGAGGAGCGCGCGCCACAGATGGTCCTGGTCTCGGCAACCCCCAGACCCTGGGAGCTGGAGCGCTCGGCGCTGGTTGCCGAACAGGTGGTGCGCCCGACCGGGCTGGTTGATCCCGACGTGGAAGTGCGGCCGGTGTCGACCCAGGTCGATGATTTGCTGTCGGAAATTTCCGACCGGGTCGGGCAGGGCGATCGCGTCCTGGTCACGACCCTGACCAAGCGCATGGCCGAAAACCTGACCGAGTACTTAAGCGAGCACGATGTGCGGGTGCGCTATCTGCACTCGGATATCGACACTGTCGAGCGGGTCGAGATCATCCGCGATCTGCGCCTAGGTGCGTTTGATGTGCTGGTGGGTATCAACCTGCTGCGCGAGGGCCTGGACATGCCTGAGGTGTCGCTGGTGGCGATTCTGGATGCCGACAAAGAGGGATTTCTGCGTTCCGAGGGCTCACTGATTCAGACCATTGGCCGGGCTGCGCGCAACGTTCGCGGCAAGGCCATCCTGTATGCCGACAAGGTGACTGACTCGATGCGCCGGGCAATCGAAGAAACCGAGCGGCGCCGGGCAAAGCAGGTTGAGCACAACAAAGCTCAAGGCATTACTCCGCAAACCATCGTCAAGAACATCGCCGATATCATGGCCGATGCACATCAGGTGCCGGGCAAGAAGAAGTCCCGCAAAGCCGCCGAGACGAAAGCCGACTACGGTCCAGTCCCGGTATCGCCAGAACAGGCAGCGCGCGAGATCGCCAAGCTGGAGAAGGAGATGTTCAAGGCCGCCGAAAATCTGGAATTCGAGGCCGCGGCAAAGCTGCGAGATCGTATCAAGCAGCTGCGCGAGCAGGGGCTGGGTCTGGTTGAGGCCTGAGTCCCCAAGGGTCTTTGGCCGAATTAATCCGGCCGGGCTTGGTGACCGCTATCCGGCTGACTACCCCAATCCGGAACCGTGACTGCCCAGATCAGGGCCAGAATCCAGCCTATTCCAAACAACGGCAGGCCCAGGATATTGAGCAGGGCAAGCCGAATCTTGTGCGGATGGCCGCGCCAAAGGCCAATGAAGATGGGCAGCAGCAAGAACGGCAGGCTGAAAGCCAGCCCGATCAGGATTTCGTTCAGGGTCAGCATGGGCCGAAACCGGTGTCAGGACTTGAGCCTATTATCGCGCGCCTGACGGATGAATTTGCGAACCCTGGGGTAAACCTGGCTGCGCCAGCGCCGGCCGCTGAAGATACCGTAGTGACCGGCGCCTTCGACTTCCATGTGCTGCCGTTTGGACTTGGCCAGGCCGGTGCACAGCTCGTGAGCGGCCCGGGTCTGGCCAAGCCCGGCAATATCATCCAGCTCTCCTTCGATGGTCAGCAGTAGGGTGTCCTTGATGGCTGACGGATCAACGAGCTGGCCATTGATCTCCCATTCGCCCTGCGGCAGCAGGTGGCGCTTGAACACGGTGTCGACGGTGTCGAGATAGTACTCGGCCGGCATGTCGAGCACGGCGTTGTATTCGTCATAAAAGCGCCGGTGCGACTCGGCGTCTTCAAGGTCGCCGGCGATCAGCTGCTTGTAGAAATCCCAGTGAGAGGTCACGTGCCGGCGCGGGTTCATCGCCATAAACCCGGCATGCTGCATGAAGCCTGGATAGACGCGCCGCCCCGCACCGGGGAAGTGACCAGGGACTGGGTGGATCAGGTTGGCCCGAAACCAGCTCATGGATTTCTCTTCAGCCAGATTGTTGACCCCGGTAGGACTTTTCCGCGCATCCACCGGCCCACCCATCAATACCAGGCTCTGCGGCGTGGCTTCGCCCTTGCTGGCCATCAGCGAGACAGCGGCCAGCACTGGCACAACCGGCTGACAGACGGCCATCACATGCAGGCTGTCGGCACCGATATGGTCCATGAAACGGCGGATGTAGTCGACATAATCAGACAGATGGAACGGGCCGGCATCGGCCGGCACCATGCGCGCATCGATCCAGTCGGTGATATAGACCTTGTGGTCGGCCAGCAGGGTGCGCACGGTATCGCGCAGCAGCGTGGCGTGATGGCCCGACAGCGGTGCGACCACCAACACCGGCGGGTCGTCGCGCAGATCTTCAATCGTGGCTGGATCATCGGTATAGCGCTTCATCCGCAAAAGCCGACAAAAGGGCAGGTTCATCGCTTCCAGCTCCACCACCGGTACTTCGTGGCCATGGGCCTGCACGCTATTGATATCGAACCGGGGCTTCTGATAGTCCTTGCCCAGCCGATGCAGCAGCTCATAGCCAGCCGCCACTCGCTCCGCGCCGGGCAGTCGCGCGAACGCGCTTCCGGGTGCAGAAAAGACGCGCGCGTTGGCCTCTGCCCACAGGCTCAAAGGGCTGAGCAGTGAACGCTGAAACTCATACATCTGGTAAAGCATTGATTTCTCCGGCAGGGTTTGTGCAACGCACAATCGCAGAGTACCAGAATGTGTGTCAACGGACCACTGGACGTTGGTGGGGTTCAGGTTTATCGGTGGATGTGGTGGGAGGAAAGGGGAAACGGTTTCCGGGTTCCGGAATAGGTTTTGGGGGGTGCGGGGATTGGTGTGCCAAGTTTTTGTTGGTGGAGAAGGGTTCGAAATGCTCCCAAGTCGTGCGCGGGAACAGAAACCGATGTTTGATTCACTGTAGCCCGGCCCAACGCGGCCGGGGACCATGTTGAAAACATCGACACCGGTTCGCTCTGAACTCCAACCCGGAATCCGATCAGGCCGTGAGCTGGCGGATACCACCCGATGCATCTCCAAACCCAACCATCCGATCCATAAACCGGCCGGAAACCTTCAGCGCAGCACCTGCCAAAAAGCGGGCAACCCCATGTGCTTGTCATTTGCGCGATGACTTGTCATGATCGCGCTTTTTCAATCGAGCGGTAGTGATGTCTGACAATCGAACTGGTTCCGGTGCGCGAAGTCACCCTGGCATGGAAGAGACTGACGCAGCGACCAAAGCGGTCTGGGCCGGGGAGCCTAAGCAGGCGCCGCACGGTGCGACGGTGATGCCGGTGTTTCACGGGGTGACCTATGCCTACGAGGACCTTGACGAGTGGCGGGCGGTTGCCCTGGGCGAGCAGGCCGGGCATATCTACTCGCGCAATACCAATCCCGGCGTGGCCGTGTTCGAAGGCAAGATGGCGGCCCTGGAAGGGGCCGAGGCGGCCACCTCGTTCTCGACCGGCATGGCCGCCATCTCCAACACCTTGTTTACCTTCCTGTCGCCCGGCGACCGGGTGGTGTCGATCCGTGATACCTACGGCGGTACCAACAAGCTGTTTATCGAGTTCCTGCCGCGCTTCGGCATTGAGGCCGTGTTGTGCGATACCGGCGACCACGAAGCCATCGAGGCCGAGGTGGCCAGGGGTTGCCGCATGCTCTACTTAGAAACGCCGACCAATCCCACCCTGAAAGTGCTGGATATTGCTCGGCTCGCCAAGGCCGCCCAGGCGGCAGGCGTCATGGTCGTGGTCGACAATACCTTTGCCACGCCGATCAACCAGAACCCGCTGGCCCTGGGTGCGGACCTGGTCCTGCACAGCGCGACCAAGTTTCTCGGCGGCCATTCCGACGCCATGGGTGGTGTGGTGTGCGGTCCTTCGGATCTGATTCGCCAGCTGTTTCACTTCCGCGAAATCAACGGCGCATCGCTGGATGCCATGTCGGCCTTTCTGCTGACCCGCGGGGTCAGAACCCTGGCCTTGCGGGTGGAACGGCAGAACCAGACCGCCCAGGTCGTGGCCGAATACCTGCGTGCGCACCCCAAGGTGGCCGCCGTTTACTATCCGGGCCTGCCTGATCATCCCGGCCACGAGATCGCCAGGGCGCAGATGAAAGGCTTTGGCGGCGTGCTCAGCTTCGACCTGGCCGGTGGTTTCGATGCCATGGCCGGCATGCTCAAGCGCCTGAAGCTGGCCCACCGAGCGGCTAGCCTGGGCTCGGTCGGGACGCTGGCCGGCCCGCCAGCCACGACCAGCCACGTCGAACTCAGTGCCGAAGAACGTGCCCGGGCCGGTATTCCCGAAGGTCTGCTGCGCTATTCGGTAGGCATTGAAAGCGCGGACGATCTGATTGCCGATCTCGAGCAGGCCCTGGCGTGATCACAAGTGCCGAACAGGCGGCGCTGGACCGGATCGATATCGATGCCCTGATCGCGACCCTGTCCGACCTGGTTGCTTTTGAAAGCGACCACGGCCGCGAGATGGATATTCAGCATCACATGGCCGGCATGCTGTCCGGCATGGGGATGGAAACGGATGTCTGGGATATTGACCTGAACAGCCTGCGCGAACATCCGGCTTACGGCGCCGAAATCGAACGCGATCAAGCGATCGGGCTCGTGGGCCGCTGGGGTGCGGCTTCGGGCAAGAAACTGATTCTGAATGGCCATGTCGACGTGGTACCCCCCGGCGAGCCCGAACGCTGGAGCGTGCAGCCGTTTCAGGCCACGGTGCGCGATGGCCGGGTTTACGGTCGTGGCGCAGTCGATATGAAAGGCGGCCTGTGCTGTGCGATTCATGCCGTGCGCGCGATCATGGACGCCGGCCTGGAACTGGCCGGCGAGGTCATGATCCAGCCGGTGGTGGGCGAAGAGGACGGCGGTGCCGGCACCCTGGCGGCCGTGGTCCGTGGCCATCGAGCTGATGCGGCCATTGTGCTTGAGCCCACGGAAATGGCCGTGGCGCCGGCCCAGGGCGGTGCCCTGAGCTTCCGCATCACCGTGCCGGGCCTGGCCGCGCACGGGGCGCTGCGCACCGAAGGCGTCGACCCGATGGACTACTTTGACCGCGTCCACCGTACCCTGCGCGCGTTGGAGCAGGCCCGCAATGAACGCCTGCGCCATCCCCTGTTCGCCGACTACGAGGTGCCCTACGCGATCTGCGTCGGCAAGGTGCAAGCCGGCATCTGGGCCTCGACCGTGGCCGAAACGCTGGTATTGGAAGGCCGCTACGGCGTGGGGATCGACGAAGACCCCGACCAGGCACGCGCCGAGTTGGAGCAGGCTGTTGCCGACCTGGCCAAGACCGACCCATGGCTTAGCGAGCATCTGCCGCAGGTCGAGTGGTGGGGCGCGCGTTTCATGCCTGCCGCCATCCCGGTGGAAGATCCCATCGTCTCCGAGTTGAGCTCGGCCTGGCAGGCGGCCTGCGCATCCAAAGCCGTGGTTCGCGGCATGCCCTACGGTGCCGACATGCACTTGCTGGTCAACCAGGGGAAGATGCCCACCGTGCTGTTCGGGCCTGGCGATGTTCGTCTGGCCCATGCGCCCGATGAATACGTGCCCATCGCCGACCTTGAGGCAGTGACCCGCACGCTGGTGCTGGCCATCATCCGGTTCTGCGGCCTGAGGCAATGAGCGACGGTAGCCAGTGGTTGGAAACGGGTGCCGAGGGCATCAGGGCGCTGGTTTACGAGTTCGAAAGCGCCCAACGAAGCATCCAGCTACAGACCTACATTTTTCGCGATGATGATACCGGCCTGAAGGTGCGCGCTGCCTTGACTGAGGCCAGCAATCGCGGCGTTCGGGTCAGGGTGCTGGTTGATGCGCTGGGCTCGTTCTCGCTGCCCGACGATTTTTTCCAACCCTTGCTCGCTGCGGGTGCCCAGGTTCGGCGGTTCAACCCGATTCACCTGT
>SKKV01000137.1 GCA_007123575.1 Wenzhouxiangella sp. | reverse complement strand
CCATCGAAGGTTTGTTCAGGGGCGAAATTCGGGTTGGTAATTGCCGCGGCAGCGGCAGTGGCCAAGCCAAGGACAAGGCTGGCCAGGAGCAGACGAGTTGTTGCGAGCATGTGCATCCCCAGGTTTGAGTCCAGGCCCTGAACGGGCTAGAACCTTCGGATGCTAAAGGGAAAATATTACAGGACAACAACAGCTAGGTGACGCTGGCTGACGTATTGTCAGCCAGCTGTATGCCGTCACTTGGGAGCCAAAAACGTGCTTCTAAAAGCGAATAGCTCCACGAGTACGTTCGCGGCGTCGGTCTTCGCGTTCCCGGTAGCGAGCGCGGCAGGCTGAGGTCTGCAACACCATTTCGCATTCCAGGTAATCGGTGATTTCGATCAGCGCGGCCCGAATCGCCTCACCGGCCGGGGTGTCGTCTTCGCGGGCCAGGTTGCCGCTGAAGCCACCGGATCGGGCGCGCAGGGAAACGGCCGTGTCCTGGGTTCGGCCCTCGATGGTGCGTACGTGTGCCACCTCGCCGGTGCTGGCGTTAACAACGCGAATATCCACGGCAATATAGGCTTCGCTGCGCTGGCCACCGACGCCGATATTGGGTCGGCGCCCACCGATGCTGGGCCCGCGAATATTCAAACCACCGCCGGTGCGACTGGTTTGCTCACTGTAGTCGGTGACCGTACCCATGACCAAGTACTGGGCCCCGACCAGGCCGCCGGTGCGGGCAGCGGTATCGGAGCGAACCCGGCCCGAAGCACCCAGGTCTTGTTCGGCCAGGATGTGGTCAAGCTGTTCGCGCTCGACGATCACGAAGGCGTCGATCGCCGCCAGTTCATTGGCCAGCATACCGCTCAGTTCGCGGCCGACACCACCACGCCACCAGCCTACGCCGGTTGCATCGTTGGTGAATTCGGCCACGGCCAGGATCGGCCGGTCGGTATGCCACTCCGGCAGTGGTTCCGGTTCCGGCTCGGGGGCCGGCGGCGGTGGTGGCGGCGCGGCCTCGGCAACGACTGGTTCAGGCTCAGGTTCCGGTGCGGGTTCGGGCTGCGGCGGGGCAGGCTGCTCAGGCTCAACCCGGGACGTCACCTGCGGGGCGGCCGGCGCGCTGCCAGCCTCAAGGCCGATTGCCAGGGCAATCAAGGCCTTGCAGTCCCTGGGCTGAGTCATCCCGGACAGCTCCAGGGTGATGTCTCCGCTGACGCCGCCGAACGCCGGCGTGATATCGAATTCATGCAGGTCCCACAGATGCCCGCGACCGCGCCGCAGCCGGCCCTCGGCTTCGAACTGGCGGAAATCCCGGGCCCGGGAACGGCCCTCGTTGGGCAGGGAATGCCCAGACCAGAGCCGGTCTTCGTCGGGCAAGGTGATCGATCCATTAGGCGTGACGAAAGTGACTCCCTCGCCGCGTTCATTTTCCGGATGCCACTGGCCATCGGCGACGTGAAACTCGGCCATGACATCTCCTCCCTGGTAGCTGATCGGACCAAGCACGGCGTTCCAGCCGGGATGCTGGTCCGGGTGGCCTTCGGGGTGGCTGGAATCGTTGCCGTCAAAAATAACCAGGTCGCGCGTTGGTGCGCCGTCCTCAGGCCGGAAGACGACGATCAGCGAGGCGCCGTTGGCATCAAAGCGGTCGCCGTCGACTTCGTCGGAACCATCGGTCAGGCCAGAGAAGGAATACTCGCCGTCGCCGTGGATCATGCGGGTGACGTCGGCGCGATAGGCGCGGCTGATGCCGTTTTCCCGATCCGGCCAGCAGTTGGTGCCGCCGTCGCCCAGCATGGTGCCGGCAAATTGCTGGCCCTCGAAGGTGACGATGGGATTGTCGTACGGCGCTTCGCGATCGCGGTTGATGCCATGCCAGTAAAAGAAGGCCTGGACCACTTCACCCTCAATGCCGCTGATCTCGATCGTGCCGCGGCCGCGGTCGCCGACGCCGGCCACCCCGCCGCTGGCCCAGTCAACATCCTGAAAGGTAAAGCTGTGTTCGATGGGCGTAGCGGCAGCCGGGCCAGCTACGGCCAGCAGTGCTGCGGCGAATACTGTGCCGACGATTAACCTCAGAGCATGCAGTGGGCTGGTCATGGTCAAGTTCCGTTCCGTGGACTGATGGTTCTTGATTTGCAGTTACGAGAACATGATCGAAAACTTGCCACATCGCCGGCGTTGGCGGATTTTCCCAGGTTTTCTCGTAAGCAAGCCAAGTTCCACATAAATAAGCATTCCGACGCGCATGTGTTTGGAAGGTTGACCAGGGAGAAGCCCATGCAAGGTCGTATTTCTTTGATGCCAATTTTGATCTTCATTTCTGTGGGGATGGCGCTTTTTGCCAATTCCGCCCTGGCCGTGCTTCCCCTGGACCCGGATGATCCCGGACCCACGGAAGCCGAGCAATACGCGCGAATGATGAACACCTTTCAGTTCTGGGGCGAGTTGGATCGGCAGCTGGACCGCAGCCAGTTTGATCCAGCCGCGCTGGGGCGAGCGCTTGAAACGCCCGAAGCCGCCTTCAGCTGGGTGCTGGATCAAACCCGGCCGCTGAATTATTCCGGCTTGCTGCGCGGTGCCGAGGGTGTGCTTCAGGATCGCTACGGCAATACCCTGGATCGAACGCTGCTGCTGGCCGCGATGCTTCAAGGCCAAGGGCACGCTGTCAGGCTGATCCAGCTTGATCCAAGCTCGGGCTCGGCGCTAAACGCCGCTTCGCTGCCCACCGACTCCTGGCAGATGCTTGACCTGGATCAGATCAGCGAAACCGCCGAGCAAGTCCTTCGACAGGTATTCCCGGACCAGTCCATTGAGCGCGAACCGGGTGACTGGCTGACTCGGGAGAACGCTGACAACCGTCCATGGCAGGCAAGCGCTGAAAAGATTGCCCTGGAGTTAGGCCGGATCACCGGCCTGGATCTTATGTCTGCAAATCAGCCCGGGGATGGCAACGACCATGGCCCATCCGGCTGGGCCGTGGAATATGAAAGCGAGGGTAGATGGCGAACGCTTTCACTGGCTTCGGGCCGGATCGAATCGGCAATCGATGGCGCTGAACGCTTTTCAGCTTTGAGCGAGCTGCCGCGCGAGCTACTGCATCGGTTGCATATTGAAGTGGTGGCAATGACCCGGCAGGGTGAGAACCTGGAACGCAGCGTGTTGGTTGACCACCAGCTTGCCGTCAGCGATCTGGCCTTGCCGCTGGTTTCTGTTCAATTTGTCCCCGCCTTGAGCACGGGCAATCAAATGCTGCTGGAGGGTCTGGCTCAGCCTGACCCGATCCGGCAGATCATCTCCGCTCTTCAGGACGTGCAGACCTGGGTGCCTGCGATCCGCTTCGACGGCGAAACGATCATGGCCAGGGGCATTCAACCTGATGGCACCGTCGTTGACGATCCTTTCCAGCCTCCCACTGCCCGCGCCTTCCGCGATGCCGCCGGCATGCTGGGCGGCTTGCGGATGGGCGGTCAACCGCGAGAGGAAGCCGCGGCGAGCGAGTGGCTGGCAGCAACCATCGAGCTGACCTATCACCGACCTGACGGTTCCGAACAGCGCTTCAGCCGTACTTTGTTCAATCGCCAGGACCCGGTGTTTTCCCTGGCCACCACCGAGCGAGTGGGTGCACCGGCCGAGTTCCAGCACTTCGGCGCGATTGCCCGCGAGTCACACTTTTTCCTTCAGACCAGCCAGCTCTCGCCGTATTGGTTCATTGATCACATGATCGAGCATGTCAATACGCGCCGCGGCCCACTTGACGAGCTGGCTCGTTTTCCCTCGCTGGACTTCGAGCCGCTGATTGAGCAATTCGCCGAGCCGATCCCCGAACCGCTGGTCGAGTTTCTGCTGCAGCGCTTTCGCTTTGTTGACTATCGCCCGTCGGTGGCGCTGACTGAGATCGGCATCCTCGCCTTGCACAGGGGCAAATGGCCACAATCCCGATCCGAGCTGGCCTTTGAAGAAACCCTGGACGTGGTCCATTCCGGCCTGGCCAGAACCGGGGCAGAGCGCAGCCTGCCGCCGGGCGTGGCCGACAGCGTGGCCGAATGGCGCGTGTTCGACAAGGCCGATGCGCCGGGCAACGGTACCTCGGCCGGGGCCAGCGCGTTCCTGTCGCAACTGCAGAATGACGCCGATGACTGGCTGGTGCTGACTAGCGCATCTGACTGGGCTGCGGCCGTGGGGGAAACCAGCCCACCGGCACTGTTTGAAGAAGCCTGGGGCGGTGGCCGCTGGGTGATCACCCACGCCGCCGCGCCCGGTAGCGAGCTGCCGATCGCCGGCTACTGGTGGGATCTGGACCCCGATCGCAATGATGCGCTGGTTCGTGACCTGATGGGCCACGGCAGCGCCAGCCGGATCATCTCATCGTCCTCGTTTGGCCTGTGTCTTGCCACCCAAAGCCCGGCCTTGCAGTACGCCTCTATCACCATCACGGTCCTGGGCTTCTGGGGCGGGCTGATCTGGTGTATGGCCGAGTCAATGAATTTTGGCTGCTGCCTGCTCGGTGGCGGCGTGATGGCGGTACTTACTGCGCCAGTGGGCGCGATCATGGGACTTCGCTTCGGCATGGCCTTCGACGTGATCAATTCGCCGATCAGTCCCGCGCCGGTACTGGAGTGGCGCTGCCCCGACCTGCTGGAGCGGGAGCGTCAGCAGCAAAGGACATCGCCATGAAGCGTCTGACCAAACCGTTGCTGATGCTGGCCTGCAGCCTGTGTCTTGCCGCCTCGCCGCTCAAGGCGCAGGAGCTACTGATTACCGGCGATGTGCGCGGCCACTTTCTGGCCTCGGACGGCGATGATCGACCCGGCGCGTTGGGCCTGGTGTCGCAGCCCGGCGACGCGCTGCGCCTCGATGCCGGCAACCTGCTGTTTTCCAGGCACCTGATCGAGCAGCCGCTGCCGGTGCTGTTGGCCGCGCCCGAACTGCTCGGCTATGACCTGCTGCACATTACATGGCTGGACTTGGTGCACGGCGCTGATACGCTGCGATCAGGCCTGGACGGTCGCAGTTACCAGGCGGTGTCGGCCAACCTGGTCCATCGCGGTGATGGTGAACTGCTGGTGCCGGCCTACGCCATCTTCGAGCATGGCGGACGGCGGATTGCAGTGACCGGGGTCAGCGGCCTGGGTTCGCAATACCTCGACCAACCCGAATTCGAGCGCGTTCTGGCCGAGGTTGAATTTCTTGATCCGGTCACGGCCCTGCGCTCGCTACTGCCAAAACTGCGCAGGGAGGCCGACGATATCGTCGTGCTGTTTGCCGGCGACAACGCCTCGTTGTTTCGTTTGGCCGGAGAGCTGGGCAATCGCATCGATCTGCTGGTGGTGGGCTACACGCCCGGCCTGATGAATGAGCCGCTGCCGGCCGGCGTGGCCAACGGGCGCGGTACCTTTGGTTTCCGGGCCCTGCAGGCTCAGCGCAGCGATCGCCCGGTCCGACGCGGTGCTTCGCCCTGGCAGCGCATTCTGGTCAACGCCAGTCCGGGGATGGAGGATGCGGCCATCGCGGCCGAGCTTGAGGCAATGGGCATCAGCCGCGCCCCGGCCCTGGATTCGGCGTTTCGCCGCGGCGAGGTCGTGGCCGAGGCTCTGCCGCCGGAGACCCGGGTTGATGTTCAGCTCTCGGCGCGCAGCCGCGCTCACGGGCTGAGCGTGTCCGGCATCACCCGGACGCGAACGCTGGGTGATTTTTCGGCACCGGACGGTAAGGAATTTCTTATCCTGGAGGTCACCGCCGAGAACCGCAAACCAGCCGACCTGATCAGCCTGGATCGCGGCCAGCAAGCCATTCTGTTCGGCCACCTCGACGAGGTGATGGTGCTGGTCAAAAACCGCGCACAGGTGATTGCGCTGCATCCCGATCACGGTGATCTGCCGGGTACGCTGCCAGTCACCTTCACCTTGCCCAGCCCCGGCACGACCCGCAGCGGCCGGCTGATTTACCGGGTGCCCAGCGGCGACTGGGACAGCCTGGAACTGCGCCACCATCATATTGAGTACGAGGCGCTGAGCTTTCCGCTGCTGGGGGAACCGCAGGACGGTCGCTCGATGCTGCCGGCAGAGATCGCGCAGGAGAACAACTTCTTCGCCCTGGCCGCTTCTGACTTTGAGGCGATTGAACTGGAAGACCAACCTGACCGCCAGCGCGTGAGCCTGCGTCTGCAGGGGCTTAGTCGCTTGGTCAGACCCAACCCGGCCGTGCACTATCGGCCGGATGCGGCGGCTGATGAAACCATTGACACTGCCCGGGTCGTACCATTTCGACACGCCCGCGATCATGTTTTCTTAGTCAATGAAGAAGGCTTTGTGTATCCGCCACGCTGGGAACTGGGCACGCTCAGCGACGAGCCTTATTTCCTGCCTGACCTCGTCACCGGTGGCACGCTGGTATTCGATCTGCCCGCCGATGTCGATCGCTTTCGCCTGTCGGTCCATTTCCCGAACATGGCCACGGCCACCGATCGCCAGGGCGGCTTTCCGCCGGCCATGCATTTCAACTGGCCAGGCGTTGAATTCGGCTACCGGGAGGTGGCCCCCATCATTGATTTCGGTCTGGAACAGCTTCGGGTCGTGGTTACCGAACTGATTCGGCTGGATGAGTCTATCGTGGTGGAGATCGAGGTTTTCAACGAAACACCTAACCCGGGTTTCTGGCCGATGGAGCGCCGGCTGAGCCTGACCCAGGCAGGGGAAAGAAACGCCATTCATGCCACAAGCATGACTGACCCGTACGGGTTCGATCTGCCGTGGCGGGCGCATCTGCCTCCCGCCGAACCCCGCCGCATGCGCCTGCACTTTCCCGTACCGTCCGGCGATGGAGCAGGTCAGCTGTCAATCAACGGCGTCAGCAGCCATGGCACAGCCGCGATTCGCTGGACGGGAGAGGCCGTTTATCCCGATTAAGCATGCTCAGTCGGCGGCGGCGACATCGATGATGTCGCCGTTGGAAAAGGCAAACTCGCGCGCATAGTTGAGTTCGCCGGTGGTGTCGGCGTGGATGGTGTAAAGCGGCTGTTCGCGCTCGATATCGTCATTCAGGTTGCAGTGCAACTCGACGCCGGCCGCCGGCGCGCCGGGAGCACCGGCAAGCTTCGCCACTCGACCCAGGCGACGATTGTCGATACCGGCAACTCGGCCGCGGCGCTTGGCCAGGATGACGTAGCGACGCCGGGCCACGGGCGGCTCGCGCATGCCGCCCTGGGCCAGGCAAATCGCTTCGAACTTTTTCGCCGCAGCACCCGAGTTCAAGGTTTTTTCGGCCAGCTCGCGCCCCTGGCCGGGTTCTGCCAGTCCGGCCAGCTCCATCAGCTCGGCACTGAGCAGCAGGGAACGCTCGCGCAAATCTGCCGGCGCATCGGCATGGTTGCCGAGCACCGCAATGATGTCCCTGGCTTCCAGGGCAGGACCAATGCCGCGGCCCACCGGCGCCCGGCCGTCGGTAATCAGCACCCGGGTGGCCAGGCCAAAGTTTTCAGCGACGTTTTTCAGGCGTTGGCCCAGCTCGCGAGCCTCGCTTTGCTCGCGAATCTTGGCCGTGGGGCCGACCGGCAGGTCCAGCACCAGGTGACTGGAACCGGCAGCAATTTTCTTCGACAGCACCGAGGCCACCAGCTGGGCTTCAGCGTCCAGATCCATGACCCGGGCAACCCGAATCAGCATGTCGTCGACCGGGCTCAAACGCACCGCCCCACCCCAGACCACGCAGCCGCCTTCGCGCTCGACCACGCGTTGCATGGCCTTCAAGTCCAAATCCACGGGTGCCAGGGTTTCCATGGTGTCGGCGGTGCCGGCCGGCGAGGTGATCGCGCGCGATGAGGTTTTCGGCATCCACAGACCATTGGCCGCGACAATGGCAACGACCAGCGGGGTAGTGCGATTGCCGGGCAGACCGCCGACGCAGTGCTTGTCGACGATCGGGTCGCGGCTCCAGCGCAAGCGATCGCCGGCGCGGATCATGGCGTCGGTCAGCGAGATGACTTCGTCTTCGTCCAGGCCGGCGGTGGCCATCACGGTCAGCAACATGCTGATATGAATATCGGCATAGCGGCCGGCGGCGACGTCGGTCATGATTTCGTTCAGCGCCTGGCGGGTAAAGCGCCGCCCCCAGATACGGCCGCGCACCAGGCTCAAGGAGTTGAGCGGCTGCGGGTGGCTCAAGTGAACTTCATCGCCTTCGTTGATCTTCAAGCGCTTCCAGGCCGACTCCGACAGGCCGGCCTCGCCTTCGGCCAGCCAGTCCGAGTCGATCTGGTAAAGCGTTGCGATGATTCGCTGGCTGCCGTTCTGTACTCGCACCCGGGCATGGGCACTGAAGCCTTCCGAGCGGCAGACCGGGCAGTCGCGCCGGGTCAGGATAACCGGCTGGTCATGCGTATCCAGCGCCAGGCGCCGAGCACGCATATTGTTTGACGGCTGCAGACCTGGCATCGGATCGGCGCTCATGTCAGCAGGTAAGGTTCCTGCGGTTCGGGTACCAGGCAGGGATAGTTCAGCTCCTCTTCAATGCGCTGGCGCAGGGCATCGGAAGCATCCGGCTCGCCGTGCACGATGAAGATCTGGCGCGGCGGGCGTTCGAAGCCGGACAGCCAGGCGATGATTTCATCAGCGTCGGCGTGGGCCGAAAGCATGTCCAGGTTGCAGACCTCGGCGCGCACCGGCCAGTGCTCACCGTGGATCTTGATCGTCTCGGCACCGGCGATCATGGCCGCGCCGCGGGTGCCGGCGGCCTGGTAGCCTGAAAACAGGATGCAGTGACGCGGATCGGTTGCATAGCTTTTCAGATGGTGCAGTACCCGGCCACCCGTGGCCATGCCGCTGCCAGCAATAATAATTTTAGGCACGGGATCGGCGTCCAGCTGTTTCGATTCCTCAGGATCGTGCACGTAGCGCGGCAGGCTGCAGGCCGCTTCGGCTTCTGCCACCGACAGCCGATGATCGTCGGGATGATTGGCGAACACTTCGGTGGCGTTGATCGCCAGCGGCGAGTCCAGGAACACCGGCACGCGCGGGATGCGGCGGGCGTCGATCAGGCGGCGCAGGTGATGCAGCAATAGCTGGGTGCGGCCGACGGCAAATGCCGGCACGATCACGCTGCCGCCGCGGGCCACGATCTTCTTGATCACTTCAACCAGCGCGTCTTCCGGGTCGGCACGATCGCGACGGCGGTTGCCGTAGGTTGACTCCAGCACCAGGTAGTCGGCCTGCTTGATCTGTTCTGGCGGCGGCACGGTGGCGCTGCCGTCATGCCCCAGGTCGCCGGAGAACACAACGCGCTGACCATCAATCTGAAACTCGGCCATGGCCGCGCCCGGAATATGGCCGGCACGGCGAAAGGTCAGGGTGGTGCGGCTATCGAGCTTTTTTCCCTTGTGGAAACGCAGCGAATCAAACTGCTTCAAACAGGCTTCGGCATCGGCCCGGGTGTAGAGCGGTTTGGCCGGATGATGTCGGGTATGGCCGTAGCGATTGGCCATGGCCGCATCCTTTTCCTGGATAAAACCGGAGTCCGGCAGCAGGTAGCGGCACAGATCGCGCGTGCTGGGCGTGGCATAAATCGGCCCGCCAAAACCTTCCCGACAGAGCACCGGCAGAAATCCGGAGTGATCCAGGTGGGCGTGGGTCAGAACCACGGCCTTTACCTGCCGCGGCGAAAAGGGCAGCTTGGCCCAGTTGCGCAGGCGCAGTTGTTTGTAGCCCTGGAACAGGCCGCAGTCGATCAGGTACTGGCGCTTGCGGATTTGCAGCAAGAAGCGGGAGCCCGTGACGGTGCCGACGGCACCGAAAAAGCGAAGTTTGGCGAAGGGGTCGGTCACGTTGTGGGCGTTGACGCTATTGGATCAATCGGTTGAGTCTGCATGCTTGGCCATGATACGGCAAAAGCGGCCGAGTACCTGCCGGCCTTCGGGCGCGGATTGCATAGTCTCAAGCAAGGGCTCGGGGGCAATACCTTCGCCGGCCAGAACCGATGCGCGCGACTGGATATAGGCAGCCATCACCGCGCGATCAAATTCGGGATGAAACTGCAGCCCCCAGCTTTGCGCGCCAAAGTGCAGGGCATGATGCGGGTCGTGTTCTGAGCGTCCAATCACGCGCGAGCCCGAGGGCGGTTCCAGTACCACTTCAACATGCGTAACCTGGAAGTTGGCGACCGGGTGGCAGGCCCCGAGCAGCGGATCGTCATCAGAAAGGATTTCCACCTTGCGCGTTCCCATATGGCGTCCGTGCGGGTTGGGCCCAACTTTGCCGCCCAGGGCGTGCGCGATCAGCTGATGGCCGTAGCACACACCCAGCAGCGGTCGGGCCAAGGCATGAAAATCCTTCAGCCAGGCAGCGGTGCGTTCCGACCACTCGGCCCGGTGCGAAACCATCGCCGGAGAACCGGTCACCAGAACAGCCGCGACGCTTTCGGGATCTTTTGGCAGCGCTTCGTCATCGTGAACCGATACCACGGTGCATTCTTCTTCCTCCAGGCCCATGCTCTGCCGGAACCAGAGATCGAAATCGCCGTGCGCCCGGCGGACTTCGGTGACTGCCGAACCGGTTTTGATGATCAACAATCGGGACAAATTGCTCGTTCCTGCTTTTATCTGATGACGTAAAGATAGCGCAGTCATGGAAAAGAGAGAGGATCGTTGATTTTTTGGCTGCGTTACGAAGCTGCTTGCTGGCGGCTGGCTTTGCTTTGGTTGTGGTGTGTTTGGTGGGGCATCGGGGGGTACCCGCCAGTTCACAGCCTGACCGGGTGAGCGGCTTAGGTGGGGTGGTTCGGATCGGTGGCCCTGGGTCCTGTAAAGTTTGCTCATGGGCGCTGGACTGGTGTTGGCTTTGATTGGGCTTGTTTGGTATTTGATGGCTTGGGGTTGGTTCGTTGCTGGCTTCCGCACCCGGTCAGGCCGTGCTCTGGCAGATACCCCCCGCTGCGAGAGTTGGGTGAAGGTGGATGGTCGTGCCGGATTGAAGCGCCCCGCCGATTTCGTACACCGCTGCCGCGGCAGGTCTACTTCCCAGCGCCTCCGACATCTTTCTGTGAGCAGGCGGCAGGCTCAAATGACCAAGATGGGTACCAAACTATCAGATGGCACGACCATCACCACCCTCCCAACCTTCGCAGCGGGGGGTATCTGCCAGGTGATGGGCTGAGCGGGTTCGGAATCCGGCACGGAGCCAGACCCGACCCATCAGAATCGTCTGTGTTCAATCAAACGCGCAGAACTCCCACCATCGAGGAACGAACCCTACCTGTACCCAGGCCCCCAACCAGGATCAGCCGCAAAGCCGCTAACCCGCTCAGCCCATCACCTGGCGGGTACCCCCCGATGCCTCTCCTACCCCCGCTGCCCCTCTAAACCCCAAACTACAACCGTTATACTTGCAGGCTTGTTTTCGCAACGAGCTCGGCTTTTCGTGAATTTTCAGGATTTCATCCGCACCCTGGACAAGTTCTGGGCGGACCAGGGTTGCGTGCTGACCGCGCCGCTGGACTTGGAAGTAGGTGCCGGCACCTTTCATCCGGCCACGTTTCTGCGTTCCATCGGGCCCGAGCCTTGGAACGCGGCCTACATCCAGCCGTGCCGACGCCCCACCGATGGTCGCTACGGGGAAAATCCCAACCGCCTGCAGCACTATTACCAGTACCAGGTGGTCATGAAGCCCTCGCCGCTGAATTTCCAGGAGCTGTATCTGGCGTCGCTGGACGCGGTGGGCATTCAGCCCGACATTCACGATATTCGCTTCGTCGAAGATAACTGGGAATCGCCAACGCTTGGTGCCTGGGGTCTGGGCTGGGAAGTCTGGCTCAACGGCATGGAGGTCACCCAGTTCACCTATTTTCAGCAGGCCGGCGGCCTGGAATGCAAGCCGGTGATGGGCGAGATTACCTATGGCCTGGAACGCCTGGCCATGTATCTGCAGGGCGTGGAATCGGTGTTTGACCTGGTCTGGACCGATGGTCCGAATGGTCCGGTTACCTATCGCGAGGTGTTTCACCAAAACGAAGTTGAGCAGTCAGCCTACAACTTCGAACATGCCGATACCGCCAGCCTGTTTGCCTGGTTCGATACCTGCGAAGCGCAGGCGCGAACCCTGGTCGAGGCCGGCCTGCCACTGCCGGCTTATGACCAGGTGCTGAAAGCCTCACACACCTTCAACCTGCTCGACGCGCGCCAGGCCATTTCGGTCACCGAACGGCAGCGCTTCATCTTGCGGGTGCGCGATATTTCGCGCCTGGTGGCCGAAGCCTACTTCGCCCGCCGCGAAGCACTGGGCTTTCCGGGGCTGGCCAGGGAGGCGGTGGCATGAGCGAGCGTAAGGATTTGCTGATCGAACTGGGCTGCGAAGAATTGCCGGCCCGCCTGCTTGAGAACCAGGCCCGAGGCCTGGCCGAAGGCCTGGGCAAGCGCCTGGCTGAGGCCGGCCTGATCGAGGATGCGGCCAGTGGTCATCGGATGGCCACACCGCGGCGGCTGGCCGTTCGCTTTCCGGGCGTGTTGGAACGCCAGCCCGACCGGGAACTGGAGCGCAAGGGCCCACCCGAATCCCAGGCCTTTGACGATAAGGGGCAACCAACTCGCGCCGCGGAAGGCTTTGCCCGCAGCGTCGGCCGCTCGGTTGAAGAGATGGAGCGGCTAGAGAATGAACAAGGCCGCTGGCTGTATGCCCGGATCACCGAAGCCGGCCGCAGCCTGGCCGAAATTCTGCCTGAGTGCCTGGAAGCCACGGTGCGCGAGATGGCCGGCGCGCGGTCGATGCGCTGGTCGGATCGCAGCCAACGTTTCCTGCGCCCGGTGCGCTGGCTGCTGGTGTTGCACGGACCAACGATTGTGCCAATCAGCGCCTTTGGCCTGGAGGCCGACCGGCTGACCCATGGCCATCGGATTCATGGCAGTGGCCAACATGCCGTGGCAACGGCTAGCGACTACGAGTCGGTGCTGCGTCAGGCTTACGTGCTGGTCGACCCGGCAGAGCGCGAACAGAAAATTGCCGAGCAGGTCAGGGCCCTGGCCGACCAGGCGGGCCTGGAGGCCCATGCCCCGACTGAGCTGCTTGCCGAAAACGCCGGCTTGACCGAATGGCCGGTTGCGGTGATCGGTGATTTTGATCCGGCGTTTCTAGAGGTGCCGGCCGAGGCGCTGATTTCTTCGATGCAGCAGCACCAGAAATGTTTTCCGCTGTACCAGCCAACTGGCGAGCTGGCCCCGCGCTTCGTTGCTATTGCCAACATCGAAAGCCGCGACCCGGCGGCCATGGTGTCAGGTTTCGAGCGGGTGATCCGTCCGCGCCTGGCCGACGCCCGCTTTTTCTGGGACCAGGATCGCAAGACGCCCCTGGTCGAACGCGCCAAGCGCCTTGACCAGGTCCTGTTTCAGGAAAAACTGGGATCGATTGGCGACAAAACTCGGCGACTGGTTGGGCTGGCAGCCGAGCTGGCTCCGTTTTTCGATGCCGAGCCTGAGGTTGCTCAGCGCGCCGCGATGCTGTGCAAGGCCGACCTGGTTACCGAAATGGTCGGCGAGTTTCCGGAATTGCAGGGCATCATGGGCATGCACTATGCCCGCCACGATGGCGAACCTGCGTCAGTGGCTGATGCGATTGCCAGCCACTACCAGCCGCGTCAGGCCGGCGATAGCCTGCCGGCCGATGCAGCCGGTCGCGTCGTTGCCGTGGCCGACCGCCTGGATTCCCTGGTTGGCATTTTTGCCGCCGGGCAGAAGCCGAAAGGCAGCAAGGATCCATTCGCCCTGCGCCGGGCGGCACTGGGCCTGCTTCGGGTCCTCGACGACAGCGGCTCTGATCTGACACTGGCCAAGGCCATTGATCTCAGCTCGACGGCTCTGGCTGGACAAATCGAGGTGTCTGAGTCGGTCAAGGACGAGGTCCTGGCTTTCATCCTCGACCGCCTGAAGTCGCATGCTGCCGATCAGGGCATCGAGACCAACTGTTTTCATGCCGTTGCGGCCGGGCGCATGGGATCGGTGGCCGATTTTCTCAGGCGGGCCCAAGCCATACAGGCCTTTGCCGATCGTCCGGAAGGGGTATCGCTGGCAGCCGCCAACAAGCGTGCCAGCAATATCCTGAAGCAGGCCGATGGTGACGTTTTCGGCGACGTTAATGAGTCTTTGTTGAAAGATAGCGAAGAATCAGCACTTTTCCAGACCTTGCTGAAACTCGAAACGGGCCTGCGAAAGCAGCTTGAAGGTGGCGAGTACGAGGCCGCTCTGGGTGCGCTGTCCGAGCTTAGGGATCCGGTCGATCGCTTCTTCGATGCGGTCATGGTGATGGCTGATGATAAAGACTTGCGGCAGAACCGTCTGGCCCTGCTGGCCCGGCTGCGCGGCTTGATTGCCGATATTGCCGACCTGGCCCGGCTGGGTCGCTGATGGCCAAGCCGCTGCCGCCAGTCCTGGTCCAGCGCGAGCTGCTGCTAGCCGACGGACAGCCTGAGGTGAAAAACCTCGAGGAGTTGGTGGCCTTTCAGCGCAGCGGCCGGCGCCTGCTGCTGGTCGCCGAACAGCCAACGCGCTGGCGGCCGACCCGCAAAGCCGTGGATCATGACCTGGCCTTGCAGCAACAGCTGCACCAGCTGATTAGACGGGCAGGGGCCGAGCTCGATGGCGTGGTCTACCTGACCACGGGCTTGTTTGCGCGCAAGCGCGCCCGGCTGCAGGAACTGGAGCAACTGGCCGAGCGCTACAGCACCAGCGTCGGTGAGCTGAGCCTGATTGGCCGCGACGCCGTATTGCTGGAATCGATGGTTTTATCCGGCGGCCGAGCTCTCGCCGTTGGCGAGATCAAGGTTTCCGGCGCCACCCGCTATCCCAGCCTGCGCGCCGCGCTCGACGCCTTGAGCTGAACGAATGGCCTACGCGAGGCCGATCAAACGTCCAGGTTGGTGACCTGCAAGGCATTGTCCTCGATAAAGGCACGGCGCGGTTCCACTTCATTGCCCATCAGGGTAGAGAAGATTTCATCGGCTCCAACGGCATCTTCGATCGTCACTTTCAGCAGACGGCGCGTTTCCGGATTGACCGTGGTTTCCCAGAGCTGGTCCGGGTTCATTTCACCCAAGCCCTTGAAGCGCTGGAAGCTTCGGCCCTTGCGCGACTCGGTCATCAGCCAGTCATAGGCTTCACTGAACCGCTGGATCGGGCGCTCCTGGTTGCCGCGCTCGACCTTGGCGCCTTCGCCGATCAGGTCGGCGATCACTCGACCGACCCGCGCAAATTGACGATATTCCGGCGACTGGAAGAAAGCGGCATCGAGGATGGTGTCCTGGACCACGCCCTGGGCATGGCGCGAGACCACCACGCCACCACCGCCGAGAACGCGCAACCGCCACACGACTCCTGCCGGCGTGGCGTTTTCCAGGCGCTGTCGGAAGCGCTCGCTCCAGCCTTCGGCATCGAATGCATCATCAAGCAAAAACTCATTGAAATCAATCAGTTGATCGATCACATCGTGATCATGCCGAAGCTTGAGGCGGCCAGCCACCTGGCGCGCTTGCTGAAAGTTTCGCAGCAAATCTTCCAAGGCTTTGCTATCGATCGGCGGTGATTCAGCGGATGGGATCAAACGCGCGCCGTCCATGGCACGCTCGAGCATGTAGCGGTTCATCTCCGCTTCGTCTTTCAGGTACCACTCCTGCTTGCCCTGCTTGATCTTGAACAGCGGCGGCTGGGCGATAAAGATATGGCCGCGCTCGATCAACTCCGGCATCTGCCGGTAGAAGAAGGTCAGCAGCAGGGTGCGGATGTGCGAGCCGTCGACGTCAGCATCGGTCATGATGATGATGCGGTGGTAGCGCAGCTTGTCGGGGTCGAATTCATCCTTGCCGATACCGGTGCCCAGCGCGGTAATCAGCGTGCCGACTTCGGCCGAGCCCAGCATCTTGTCGAAGCGGGCCTTTTCGACGTTCAGGATCTTGCCCTTGAGCGGCAAAATCGCCTGATACTTGCGGTTGCGGCCCTGCTTGGCCGAGCCGCCGGCCGAGTCACCCTCGACAATAAACAGTTCTGACAGCGCGGGATCCTTTTCCTGGCAGTCAGCCAGCTTGCCGGGCAGGCCGGCCACGTCCAGCACGCCCTTGCGCCGGGTCATGTCCCGCGCCTTGCGCGCAGCTTCGCGGGCACGGGCGGCTTCGATTACCTTGCCGACGATCAGCTTGGCATCGTTGGGATTTTCGAGCAGGAAGTCCTTCAGCTGTTCGGCCATGACCGACTCGACTGCCGGCTTCACGTCTGACGAGACCAGTTTGTCCTTCGTCTGCGATGAGAACTTGGGATCAGGCACTTTCACCGACAGCACGGCGATCAGTCCTTCGCGGCAGTCATCACCGGTGGTCTGGACCTTGGATTTCTTGGCCAGGCCTTCCTGTTCGATATAGTTGTTCAGGGTGCGCGTCAGCGCAGCGCGGAAGCCGGCCAGATGGGTGCCTCCGTCTTTCTGCGGGATCGTGTTGGTGAAGCAGAACACGCTTTCCTGGTATGCATCGGTCCACTGCAGGGCGGCTTCGACCGTGATATCGTCGGCCTCGGCAGAAAAGTGCAGGGTGTTGGGGTGTAGCGGTGTCTTCTTGCCGCTTAAGTGCTGAACGAAGGAACGGATGCCGCCTTCGTAGCGGAAGCGGTCGCTCTTGCCGCTGCGCTCGTCATTTAAGTCAATAGCAATGCCAGAGTTCAGGAAGCTCAGCTCGCGCAGGCGTTTGGCCAGGATATCGTAGTGGAACTCGATATCGCTGAAGGTCTCGGCGCTGGGAAAGAACCGTATCTGGGTGCCAGAGCGGTCGCTGTCGCCGGTGGCAGCCAACGGCGCTTCGGGCACGCCGTGGATGTAGACCTGGTGCCAGCGTTTGCCCTGGCGATGAATGGTCAGTTCCAGACGTTCTGACAGCGCATTGACCACGGAAACGCCTACGCCGTGCAGGCCGCCGGAGACTTTGTAGGAGTTATCGTCGAACTTGCCGCCAGCGTGGAGCACGGTCATGATGACTTCGGCGGCCGATCGCCCTTCTTCTTCGTGCATGTCGACCGGGATACCGCGGCCGTTGTCGGTCACGCTGACTGAGCCATCGTCGTGCAGGACCACCTTGATTTCGTCGCAATGACCGGCCAGGGCTTCGTCAATCGAGTTGTCGACAACCTCGAAGACCATGTGATGCAGGCCAGTGCCGTCATCGGTATCACCGATATACATCCCCGGACGTTTGCGAACAGCATCCAGGCCTTTAAGAACCTTGATGCTGCCTGAGCCGTAGGTTTGGTCTGTCATCTGGCTTTGCCTGCTCCGTCAATCAGTTGGCGTAACTTAACCTTCGGATTATATCACTTGCGAGACTTGATCCAGACGTCCGGGTTCGGCTGATTCTGTTTGCCAATACCTGGTCTACTTTCTGCGGTCTAAGTGTCATTTTTTGTCTGGTTTTCGGGTACTTGAAAAAGAATGTTGGAATGTTTGGAGGGGCATCGGGGTTAGGAGAGGCATCGGGGGGTACCCGCCAGTTCACGCCCTGACCGGGTGAGCGGCTTGGGTGGGGTGTTTCGGTTCGTTGGCCCTGGGTCCTGTAGGGTTGACTCATGGGCGCTGAACGGGTGTTGGCTTTGATTAGGCTTGTTTGGCAATTGATGGCTTGGGGTTGGTTCGTTGCTGGCTTCCGCACCCGGTCAGGCCGTGCTCTGGCAGATACCCCCCGCTGCGAGAGTTGGGTGGAGGTGGATGGTCGTGCCGGATTGAAGCGCCCCGCCGATTTCGTACACCGCTGCCGCCGCACGTCTATTGCAAAGCGCCCTCATTGTGATTCTGAGAGCAAGCGGCGGCCCGAATAGCCAAGCAAAGCACGAAACTTGCAACTGGCACGACCATCACCCCCCTCCTAACCTTCGCAGCGGGGGGTATCTGCCAGGTTAGGGGCTGAGCGGGTTCGGAATCCGGCACGAAGCAAGACCCGACCCATCAGAATCGACCGTGTTCAATCAAACGCGCAGAACTCCCACCATCGATGAACGAACCCTACCGGTACCCGGGCCCTCGAAAGTAAAACAGACACCAAAGCCGCTAACCCGCTCAGCCCCTAACCTGGCGGGTACCCCCCGCTGCCCCTCCAAACCCCAACTTAAAAACACTCCTTATCCAACGCCAACGAGAAACCGGACTTCTGGCACCGACCATTGTCCTACCTTCTTGCGACTTCCCCTCTCTCCCTCTACCCGTCTACGAGTCTTCCCTGTTCCACGTGAAACATCATGAAAGATTGGCTGGGTTTTGCTGTCGTGGTAATCCAGGCCTGGTGACGTTGCTGGGGCAACCACGAAAACAACGCGTCCAAATGCCGTGCATCCAATTCCGAGACGGGATCATCCAGCAACAGAATGGGCGCAGCATGGGCGGTTTGTTCAAGAATGGAAAGCTGGGACAAAAGAAGCGTGACGGCGAGGAGCTTTTGCTGGCCGCGTGATAGGGCAACAGCCGCAGGATGTCCCGCACAGGTCAGCTTCAGATCGGCCCGATGTGGACCGCGTTGGGTAAAGCCTCGTTCGCGATCGCTGCTACGCTGCTCATCCCAGGCTTGAATCAGATCGAAACCGCCTGGATGACCGGGGCGGTAGGTTAGCTGGATGTCCCCAGGTAAGCGAAAAGCCACAGCAGTAGAGAGCTCTGTCATGACGGCCTGTAGACGCTCCACCTGCGCATGGCGCAGAGCGTTAATCTGCTCAGCTGCTACAGCCATCGGACTTTCAATGGCTTTTATGGTGAGGTCCGAAGCCGTGGCTCTGAGAGCTGCGTTACGCTGCTTGAGCAAGCGCGAGTAACGCTGCCAGGATTGGAGGTAACCCTGTTCCACGTGGAACAACTGCCAATCGAGAAACTGCCGACGACGCTCGGGGCCGCCGTCGACCAGGCGGTGACTATCCGGTTCGATAAGGACCAGGGGCAAGGCGGCGGCGAACTCACTTAAACGCTGACAGTCCTGGCCGTCGATGCGACCGCGCCAGGATTCCCGCGAGCGCTCCACCCCCAGCCGGTGGCCTTCCTGCAGTCGGGCGACTACGCTGAGCGCCTCGCAGCCATGCCGAATGACCGGGGCCAGCTGGGCCGAGCGAAACGAGCGGCCCCGCGCCAGCAGGTAGATGGCTTCGATCAGGCTGGTTTTGCCAGCTCCGTTGTCGCCGTAGAGGCAGTTGACGCCGGGGCCGGGAGTCAGTTCGACGGACGACAGATTTCGGAAATCACGAACGAGCAGGTGTTCGATAGTCAAGGCCTACTCCCGCTTGCCCGCGCGCACCACCCGATCTGCGGCCTCTCCGACCAAAACGCGCGCAGCGCAGCGTTATTCAGAGGCTCCTTAAAGCTTGAGTGGCATGACCACCTGGCGGACATCTTCGGAGTCAGTGGCGGTGACCAGGCACGAGCTGTTGGAATCTCGCAGTGCAATCCGAACGTTCTCGCCATCGATCGAGCCTAGCGCATCGAGCAGATAGTTGACGTTGAAGCCCACCTTCAGGTTGTCAAAATCATGCTCGGCCTCCAACTCCTCGACAGCTTCTTCCTGCTGCGGGTTGTGAGCAACCACGCGCACCGAGTTGTCGTTCAGGTCCAGGCGAACGCCGCGATATTTCTCGTTGGATAGAATTGCGGCCCGTTGCAGGGCATGGGTGAACTCGGCTCGATTGATCACCAGGGCCTGGTCGGTGGCCAGCGGGATGACCGCCTCGTAGTCAGGGAAGCGACCGTCAATCAGCTTGGTCGTCATGACGATATTGTCGCGATCGACGCGCAGGAAGCCCTGGCCGAGTACAACATTCAAGGGTGCATCCACGTCATCAAGGATTCTATTCAGCTCCATCACCCCCTTCCTCGGCACGATCAGGCTGCGCACCTCACCACGCACGTCGCCAGCCATTTCGGCCAGCGCGAGCCGGTGTCCGTCCGTCGCCACGGCACGCACGCCGCCGTCTCTAAACTCCAGCAGCAACCCGTTGAGATAATGCCGCACATCCTGGTGCGCCATGGCGAAACTTGTTTTTTCCACCAGCCAGCGTAACTTGCCCTGATTGAGCTCGTAGCTGGCTAGACTTTCGGCCTGATCGCTGGATGGAAACTCAGAGGCTGGCAGCGTGGCAAGCGTGAATCGACTGCGACCGGCGTGTATGGCCAGCTTGTCATCATTGAGCTGGACGTTCAGCTGCACGCCTTCCGGCAGAGCCTTGCAGATGTCTACCAATTTCCGGGCTGGCACGGTAATACTGCCGCTTTGGGCAACCTCCCCCCTGGCCCTGGCAACCAGTTCTACCTCCATATCGGTTCCGGTGATCCGAAGACCCTCGTCGGTTGCCTCGATCAAGAAATTGGCCAGCACCGGCAATGTCTGGCGCCGTTCCACAACATTGACTACCTGGGCGATGGGCGCAAGCAGGGCTTCGCGTGCAATCGAGAATTTCATCGGTGCTCCTTCGGTCTCATGGCAACGTCCTTCGTTGGCTTCTGTTTTGTTTATAAATAAAAAGACCCAGTAGTAATAGGCCCTGTGGACGCCTTGATTCTCTCTAAATTATCTTACTTTTCATATACTTAAGAGATAAAAGCCCAGTGGTCAACCAAACCGGTTTGCTGTGCATGGAATGTGGATAACTTAGTACCATCCACTTATCCACAGTTTGCCAACCGCTTGCTGAAGCCCTCACGAGGATAACTCCCGGGTCAACCGGGCGCGCTCTTCCCGCAGCCGTCCATCGGTTTCACACAGCGCTTCAATTTTACGACAAGCGTGCAGCACTGTCGTATGATCGCGGCCACCGAAGGCATTGCCAATTTCCGGTAGCGAGTGCTCTGTCAGCGTTTTGGCCAAAAACATGGCCATTTGCCGGGGTCGGGCGATCGACCGAGTCCGCCGTTTCGACAGTAGGTCGGCGACGCGTAGCTGGTAAAAGTCAGCCACGGTCTTTTGAATGTTTTCAATGGTGATCAGCCGATCATGCACGGCCAGGACATCGCGCAGGATTTCCTGGGTGTAGTCCAGGTCAATCGGTCGACCGGAAAAGCGCGCATTGGCGATCAGCGAATTCAAGGCGCCTTCCAGATCGCGGACGTTGGAGCGCATGCGCTTGGCGATCAGAAAAGCCACCGATTCATCCAGATCCAGGTCTCGCTCCAGTGCCTTTTTCTGCAGGATGGCGACCCGTGTTTCGAAATCTGGAGGTTCGATCGACACCGTCAGCCCCCAGCCGAAGCGCGAACGCAGCCGGGCCTCAATACCATCGACTTCCTTCGGATAGCGGTCACAGGTCAGGATGATCTGCTGACGCGACTCGAGCAGGGTATTGAAGGTGTGAAAGAACTCTTCCTGCGAGCGATCCTTGCCGGCGAAAAACTGGATATCGTCAATCAGCAGCGTATCCACCGACCTATAGCGGCGTTTGAACGCATCGATGCTGTCGCGTCGCAGGGCTTGGATCATTTCGCTGACGAACTTTTCCGAGTGCAAATACAGCACCCGCGCATCCGGCCTGTCGGCGGCGATCTGGTGGCCAGCGGCGTGCAAAAGATGGGTTTTGCCCAGGCCGGTGCTGCCGTAAAGCAGCAGCGGGTTGTACACCGTACCCGGGTTCTTGGCGACCTGACTGGCAGCCGCAAAGGCCAGCTCGTTGGAATTACCAAGGACGAAGTTCTCGAAACGGTAGCGATCGTCCAAGCCGGCGGTGTTGCTTCCCCGGGCGACTTGGGGTGTCGCCCGCCTGACCGGCTGGCCGCCGACTTCAACAGTGACCGACTCGCCATTGACACCGCTGGCCGCATAAAAGTCGCGGATCATGCCGAGGTAATTGCAACTGACCTGGTCACGGACAAAATCGTTGGGCGCGCAAAGGCGAACGCCACCACTGCTGTCAGTGACAGGGTGCAGTGGGCGTATCCAGGTGTTGATCTCTTCCAAGGGAACGTGGCGTTCCAGCCGGTCAATACACTTCAACCAGCAGGCTTGCGTTTCGTCCGATGGGTCAGGCTGATTCATAGGGGGCTCAGTTTAGGCAACCTCCACACAATTATCCACAGCCTGGCGGGAATTCTGTCGGCGGATTGGCCAGCACAGCGCGGCGCACGGATGATTCATCCCTTGCCGCAATCTGAAGGATGTTGTAGTGTGCGCGAAATGTACGGACATTTACTATGGCTGACGCTTTCAAGTGATGCGAGTTGAACACAGTCGCCGCCTGCTGAATCTTTTCCGCACCACTGAGCTCTGGGTGGCAACGGGCGCTTTTGGCCTCATGGTGCTGGTGGCGGCGGCCGATGTTGCCTTGCGTGAATTCACCGGCCAGGGCCTGGACGGTGCCCGCGAGGCGGCAGTGCTGCTGATGGTGGTGCTGGTTTTAACGGGCTTTGGCCTGGCAACCGCTGCCGGCCGGCAACTTCGGCCGCGATTTGCTGACGGACTCACTCCCGAAGCTTGGCAGCCGGCGATGAAGCGCTTCGCGGATGGTTTGACCGCTCTGATTTACCTGATGCTGGCCATACTGGCCGCCGTTCTGGTTGCCCAGTCGGTGACGCTGGCCGAACTAACGCCGGTGCTGCGACTGCCCAGCGCGCTGATCCAGCTTGCCTTGCCGCTGGCTTTCACAACGGGCGCATTGCGCCATCTGATTTATGCGTATCGACCAGAGATCAGGCCGGCCGATGAAATTGCCCTGATCAACACCGACAGGGAATCGCCTTCGTGATCGCTGTCCTGCTGCTGCTCCTGGCCGCGATCCTGCTGCTGCTGCGCCAGAACCTGGTCGCGATTCTCGGCGTCTGTCTGGCGATTGCCTATGCCGTGCTCGAAGGCGAGTTCCCTAGCGCCTTGATGCTGGATGCCTGGCATGCCTTGAACCAGGAAATTTTGCTGACTATCCCAATGTTTCTGCTTGCCGGCCAGGTCATCAGCCGCGGCACGGCCGCCGACCGGATGGTGCGTCTGATGCGCGCGATCACCGCGCCCATTCCCGGTGGCCTGGCCGTTGGTGCCGTGCTGGCCTGCGCCCTGTTTGCCGCCGTTTCCGGTTCTGGCATAGCCACCTTGCTGGCGATTGGCTCGGTGATGTATCCGGCGCTGGTCAAAGCAGGTTATTCGAAATCTTTCGCGATTGGTGCGTTGTGTTCCGCCGGTACGCTGGGCATCGTTATTCCCCCCAGTATTCCGCTGATCCTTTTCGGCTTCATGACTCAGACATCGATCGCTGCGCTGTTTCTGGCTGGCCTGCTGCCGGGCTTGTTGTTGACCGGTTTGATCGCCGGCTATGCGCTGGTGGCCAATCGCGCCCTGCCGACGCAACGCATCGACTGGCGCGAGGTGGCACTGGCCTTCCGCGGCAGCCTGGCCGCCTTGATGATGCCGTTGATTGTGCTCGGTGGCATCTATAGTGGCTATTTCACCGCCACCGAGGCGGCCACGGTGGGCGTGGTCTATGCGCTGTTCATTGAGCTTGTCATTCACCGCAGCATCCGCGTTCCCGACCTGCCCGGCGTATTCGGAAAAACCGCAGTCACTTTGGGCACCTTGTTTCCGGTGCTGATGCTGGCTTTCTGTCTGAACATGTTGTTGATGATAGAGGGTACGCCGCAGGCCCTGGTGGCCAGCCTCGGTGAATGGTTTGCCCATCCGGTGCTTTTCATTGCCGCGACCAACCTGCTGTTGCTGGTTGTGGGATGTTTGATGGATATCGGTTCGGCGATCTTGCTGCTGGCCCCGCTGCTGTTGCCCTTGGCTGAAGCCAACGGTATGCATCCGGTTCACTTCGGCATCATGATGGTGGTCAACCTGGAAATTGGCT